>JAYVXT010000515.1:0-4987 GCA_043785065.1 Bryobacterales bacterium
GCAATGGAACTTGACGGTGGAGAAAGCGTTCCGTTCAGTGGGAACGCTAAGCGTTTCGTACGTGGGATCGAAGGGCACCAAACTGGTGCGGGAATACGATTTGAACCAGCCGCAACTTGATCCAACTGGGGGGCCGCTCAATTGCGCTATGCCTTGCCAGCCGCGTCGGCCATATAACGATTACGGGAACATTTTTTTTGTGCAGAGCGGCGCGAATTCCAGTTTCAATTCGCTACAAACCACATTTAACCGCCCCGTGGGTGCGCACTTAAACCTATGGACGGCGTATACGTATTCACACTCGCTGGACGATTCTTCGGCATTCCAGGGCACGGTGGCTGACCCGAATTTCCCGCAGAATAGTCACAACCTCAAGGCCGAGTGGGCCAGTTCGAGTTTTGATATCCGGCATCGCCTGGCGATGGCTGCGGTAATCGAACTGCCTCGTGGAAACAGATGGACGCGCAATACGCAATTCCAACAAATTCTTACCGTACAGTCGGGCGCGCCGTTCACGCCGATATTGACGTTCGACAACAGCAACACCGGCAATAATGGCGGCTCTGCGGGATCAGATCGTCCTAACATTGTCGGGGACCCGAATTCCGGCAGTTGTCCGAATCCAAACGGGGGCGGCGCGATTCCTGTGGGCACTCCGAACTGCTGGTTCAATACCGGGGCGTTTGCAGTTCCGGCTGCAAACACGTTTGGAAATGCGGGACGAAACATTTTGCGCGGTCCTGGATACGCTTCCTTTGATCTTTCCTTGCAACGGGGATTCGAAATTCGGGAAGGCAAGAAATTAAGCTTCCAGGCGCAGGCATTTAATTTGTTTAATCGTACTAACTTTAATTTGCCGCAGCCCGCATTCAGCACCGGGCCGGGCGCTCTATTTGGCAGGATATTATCGGCAAAATCTGCTCGTCAATTGCAGATGTCGTTGCGTTTTAGTTTTTAGATGCGGTTGGGAAGAAGCGTGCGGGTCGGTAGGATATTTCGAAGCAATTATCCACGGAGTGAACTGGGCATGAAAACGCGAAGCGTTTGCGGAGTCTGGCTTGCGTTTTTGCTCGCGTTCCTAACGATAACGTCCACACAAGCTAGCACCGGCGGAAGCCTATCGGGCACGGTTCTAGATCCACAAGGTGCAGTGGTAGCCAAAGCAAAAGTTTCGGTCGTGAATCCCGAAACCAATCTTCGTTTTTCAACTCTGACGGATTCAGTGGGAATTTATTCGTTTAACGATCTGGCGGTCGGCACTTACAACCTGGATGTTGTGGCCGACGGCTTTAAAACCTACCAACGATCGGGGATACAAGTGAACGCCAGCAGTTCACTGGTGGTGGACGCGCGGATGGTCTTAGGCGCCGCAACGGATTCAGTCACTGTCACCCAACCGCTAGTGTCAGTAGCCACCTCGGACACGCAACTGGGCGAGGTCATCAGTGGAAAAAATTTAGTTACGGTGCCGCTGAATGGGCGGAGCTTTACGGATTTGCTCGCGCTACAGCCTGGAGTGGCCCCGCAAACGACCATCAGTGGCACGTCGATTCAGGCGGCGGGCGCCAGTATCATTTCTCCTTCTGGATATCTAAATCCCGGCACTATTTCGGTGAATGGCCAGCGTGAATATGCCAATGGCTTCACCGTGAACGACGCGGACGTGGTGGAGCGGTTCACCATGGGGGCAGCGGCTGTTCCTAATCTGGATTCCATCGCGGAATTTCGCATACTGACTGGAAATTTCGATGCGGAGTATGGAAATTACAGTGGCGGCCGCATCAACGTGGTCACCAAGTCTGGCAGCAATCAAATACATGGCAGCGCTTTCGAATTTCTGCGGAACACCAGTCTGGACTCGCGCAATTATTTTTCAGATAAGCGCGGCATCTACCAGCAGAACCAATTTGGCGGCACGGGGGGCGGGCCGGTGGTCCGAAATAAAATGTTTTTCTTTGCGGATTATCAAGGCACGCACTTGAAGCAGGGCATCGACACACCGCAAATTGCGGTGCCGTCGCTGCCCGACCGGCAAGGGAATCTTTCCGATCTTGCGCCGCTGTTAACCGGAAATGTCAGCGGCCAGTATTGGGCAGATCAACTTTCTCAACGATTCGGTTATCCCGTGCGCGCGGGAGAACCGTATTATTTCCCGGGCTGCAATTCGAGCCAGTGCGTGCTGCCCGGCGCTGCGGTCCCGCAAACCGCCTGGTCCAACCCGGCGAAGCAACTTCTGCAATACATTCCCAAACCAAACTTGGCGAATAACGGTTTTTCGACCTCTTCGCAAAATTTACTTCTTCACGACAGTAAAGGATCCGTTCGATTAGACGGCGATACCCGTTACGGCTTGCTCTCCGCCTACTATTTTATCGACGACTATGATTTGGATAATCCGTATCCGACGCAACAGGGTGGAGCGAATGTACCGGGTTTCAACGCAACGACCTTCGGCCGGGCGCAATTGTTGACAATGGGAGATACAAAAGTTTTCGGCAGCAACAATGCAAATGAATTCCATTTTTCCTTCGTTCGCGACGTTAATATTCTGGGTACTCCAGCGGGGGGCATAGGCCCAACGCTCAAGGAACAAGGATTTGTAACGGCGCAAGGCAGCCAGAGCATCGTGGCAAACCGTCCTAAAATTCAGGGAGTGGAAAACATTGTCATCAATAATGTCGTTTTAGGGCTCACGATAACCGGGCTGAATCAGGCTGATAACACCTTCGAGTTTAGAGATAACTTTTCGCGAGTCGCCGGTAAACACGTTTTTACGTTTGGCGGAGAGTTTTTATATAGCCAGGTAAACGCCTACGCCGATGTCCAGTCCAATGGAACATTTCTTTTCTATGACAATCCTGGAGGGACGGGTTCTGGTTTTGCGGATTTTCTGTTGGGACTGCCCAGCCGTTACACGCAGGGCGATGCACAAGCTTTTTATAATCGCAACAAGTATGGTGCGCTGTTCGTGCAGGACGGCTGGCGAGCGAATTCCCGGCTGACATTTAATTACGGTTTGCGCTGGGATGTAATTATGCCGTGGTACGAGAAATACAATCAGATACAGACGATTGTTCCGGGAGAGCAGTCCATTGTTTTTCCCGGCGCACCAACGGGGTTGGTGTTTCCGGGCGATCCCGGAATTACGCGGGGTCTGGCAGCAACACGCTGGAATAATCTTTCGCCGCGATTCGGGTTAGCTTATTCTCCGGAAATGGATGAAGGCATACTGGGCAAAATCTTCGGTGGTCCGGGACACACCAGCATTCGCGCAGGTTTCGGGCGTTTTTTTTCCGCTGTGGAAGGGGTTGCCGCCGGAGTAATGGCGGGAGACGCGCCCTACGGGCAGACATACACCAGTCCGGGTTCGCCGTTATTTGCCAATCCTTTTATTACCGCGGCTAGCGGCTTCGATAACGGTCAACGCTTTCCATTGCACTATCCACCGTTGAATGCTTCCGCAAACAATCCGAATAATCACGTGGATTGGTCGAATTATCTGCCGATCAATGGGCTGCCGGGTTATGACCCGCGCAACGTAAGTCCCTATTCGCTGCAATATACACTCTCGCTGCAACGGCAAATTGGCTCGAATTCGTTGGTCACCGCGTCGTATGTGGGAAGCATGGCGCATCATTTGCTGTTGCTCGTAGAAGCAAATCCGGGGAATCCCGCGCTTTGCCTGGCGCTCAGTCAGTCGGCGCAAGTGGCGCCCGGCTCGGCGACATGCGGGCCGTACCAGGAGAGCAGCGTTTTTACTTCTGCATCGGGCAAGGTCTATCACGGCACGCGAGAGACTTTGGGCTCGAATTTTGGCAGCGTTGACCGCTTGTCAACCATAGGCAACTCGAATTTTAATGCGCTTGAATTGACTTTCCGGCATACTTCGCGGCGCGCGGAATTCCTGGCGGGCTACACTTACGGCAAATCGCTCGACAATTCTTCCAGCATTTCCGACCAGTTGATTCCGGGAAGTCCGCGTCTCACTTACGGCTTGTCGTCCTTTGACCTGGCGCATAACGTGGTCTTCAGTTACCACTATGAGATCCCGTTCGACCGCCTTCTGGGAGCGCGAAATCGACTAACGCAGGGCTGGACCATCTCGGGCATAACGCGTTTTGCGACGGGCTTTCCAGTTACGTTCGTCAATAACACCGATCGTTCGTTACTTGGAACCCAGCCGGATGGCGTGAATTCAATGGGCGGGGACTTGCCTCAGACGGCCGCGGGCGATCTTCGTCTCAATTCCAATCCGCGTAACGGAAGTTCGTACTTCAACACGGCACTCATTGGCCCGCAACCTCTGGGGACGCCCGGAAATTCTCCGCGGCGTTTTTTCCACGGCCCGGGCATGCAGAACTGGGATATTGCTTTATTGAAGGATACGCACCTTACGGAGACGACCACTCTTCAGTTCCGCGTGGAGGCATTTAACGCTTTCAATCACGCGCAATTTTTTGGCCCGAATGCGGTTAATGGAATCATTCTCGATCCGCAGTTTGGTCACGTAGTTAGCGCGGCACCCCCGCGATTGATGCAAGCGGCGCTCAAGTTGGTCTTCTAATCCTGACCCTACTGATATAAGAGGATGCGGCCGCCGCTTCCCGGCGTTTCGTGGTTTCTGGCCAGACGGGAACGGGGCGCGGTACACTAGAATTATGAATAGCGTGTGAGCTTTATTTCCCGCCAGCGGCGCCGACTGTCCTTGACTCATTTTGAATCGCGAGTAACTGATTACAGGCCCGGCGTGCACCCCGTGAAAAGATAGTGAAAGGACGATCCCAGTACATGACATCGCGTAACGTGGCGCAGCCGCTAAGCAAGAACGAGCACTTGCTGCGGTGGGTGAAAAAAATGGCAGAACTGGCCCGCCCTGATGCGATTCATTGGGTGGACGGCTCGCAGGAAGAAAATGAAACGCTGTGCGCGGCGATGGTGCAAAGCGGCACGTATATCAAGCTTAGTGACAAGCTTTGGCCGGGTTGTT
>JAYVXT010000516.1:0-4977 GCA_043785065.1 Bryobacterales bacterium
GCATGTGGATGTTCTACATCGCGATTTTGCTGCACGGTCTTTGCTATGACTTCTTCTTCATGACCGGGCAGCTTTACACGGATATGGAGGCCCCGCCGAAGTTGCGCAGCGCGGCTCAGGGCTTGATCATCTTCCTCACCTATGGTGTTGGAATGTTCATTGGATCGTTGCTTTCGGGCACGGCGGTGGATTATTTCTCGAAGAGTACCGGTGGCGTTGTGACTCGCGATTGGCAGAGCTTCTGGCTGTCGTCATCGGCTGGGGCTTTTGTGATTTTGCTGATGATCGGATTGTTCTTCCGGTCTAACGCCAAGGTACAGACGGTTGAGTAGTTTAGTGATGGTATTCCCAGGACTCGGCAAAACGCCGGGAAATCGGATAAACTAGAAATAAGCCTGGATAGCTCAGTTGGTAGAGCACCTGATTTGTAATCAGGATGTCACCAGTTCGATCCTGGTTCCAGGCTCCAGAAATGTTTAAGCGCCCCGGGGATTTCGATTGCCGGGGCGTTTCTGCGTTTAGTCGCGTGCGGCCATGATGTTGAAATGCCCGTGGCCAATTCCAGGGGCGTACTCCAATTTCAAGATGCGGAATCCGGCGGATTTCAGGATAGACAGTAATTCCTCTTTGCTGTAAACCCAGATGTGGCCGTCCACTATTTTTGCGCCGGCTTTTGGAGGCGGCAGGTCGGCCAGCTGTTTGTAATATTTTGTTTCACGACCCCATTGTTGGGCGTCTGGCGTGGAGAGAAATAGGAGGCCTCCGGGGGAGAGAGCCTGGCGGATTTTGGCGAGAGTTGGGGCCGGCTGGAAGTTGAAGTGCTCTAACACTTCGGTCATGATGATGACGTCGAAAGTTCCGGGGAAGGGAATCGGGTCCAACTCCACGTTGCCTTTAGCCCAGGCAAGTTTGTGGTGGGCCCGGAATTTTGGCCAGAGGTATTCACTAACGTCAACGCAATAACCGGAGGCTGCGTATTGCTTGGCGGCGAAGGCGAGGAGTGTGCCGTAGCCGCAACCAATGTCTAGAACACGGGCTGTGCGGTGGGTTTTGGCATCGGCCTCGATCCAGGCTGGGAGGTGCGTCCAATAGGAAGTCTCTTCCTTGCTGTAAGTGGTTGTGTAGTAGCCTTTGGGTCCGTCGATAAGGGCAAGCTCGTGTTGGATTGCTAGAATTCCAACGGGGTAGGCGAGCGCGAGGATGGGCCAGAGCACACCCTATATTACCTATTCAAACTGCAAGCGCGCGTTTTGAAACCGTTGCGAGGCGCTCAACTTCGTGGCCATCCATTTTGCGAAGTAAAGAGAGCAGCCCAGAGTTACGGCAGCGGCTGCGTTTACGAAAAGGATGCTGACGGCGGTGACAATGAATGCGGCGGCGTCTAGTTTTGAAAGTTGCTTCAGGCGGCGCCACGCTTGAATATCGAAAAGGCAATAACCGATGAAGGCTGTAATACCGGCGAGACCCGCAACGGGCAGGCGCGCCAACACTGCGCCGCCGGCGCCTAAGAAGAGCACCAGGAAAAGAGCATGCATGATGTTGGAGATCACGGTGCTGCCTCCGCAACGAAGGTTGGCCAAGCTGCGGGCTGGAATGCCGACACTGATCGGGGCTCCAAACATGCCGGCGCAAATGTTGGCGATGCCGTACGCTCCAAGCTCCTTATCGGAATCGTCGTCAATTGCGGCTTGTTTGGAACATGCGTTTTTGACCAGGCGCGAAGTGAGTAGGATGTTGACGCTGGCCACCACGGCCAAGCCGAAGGCGGAGGGGATGATGACTAGCGAATCGCTAGCGGTCCAACTGAATCCGGCCAAGGGTGGAATCTCAAGAGGCAGCAACCCGACCTGCCTTTCGTGAAAGCGAAAGATGTTGCTGACCACAAGCGAGGCAAAAACGCCGACCAGAGGGCCTGGAGATTTAGGAAACAATTTCGTAGCCATGGCGGCGCAAATGATAGCCGTAAGCCCCAACAGGAGGGGCTCATAACGAATTTCAGAAAGATGAGTG
Source organism: Bryobacterales bacterium (assembly GCA_043785065.1). GTDB lineage: Bacteria > Acidobacteriota > Terriglobia > Bryobacterales > Bryobacteraceae > JANXSF01. The sequence goes on from JAYVXT010000516.1 coordinate 2,011, forward strand.
CAAAGTTGGATTAATTGCCCGATGGGATTAGAAGGGTTGAAGCCATTGAGGCCAAATATAGTTTTCAATTGCCCCAACACCATCATGGCGCCGATGCCGGAGGAAAATCCGGAGACTACCGGCAAAGGGATTGCCGCTGCATAACGGCCCCAGCGAAGGACAGAGAACATCAGCATGAACACCGCGGCCACAATCGAAATTTTCGCCGCCCCGCTAAGCCCTTGCGCTTTTACGGCAGCGGCGATAAAGGGAACCGTGGCGCTGGCCGTGCCGCCAATCAAGACAGGGTTGCTTCCCAAAATGGCGGTCACTGGCGCGGACAAAAATGACGTACAGACCCATTACAGGCGGCAAGCCCATGGCGCTGGCAAGGGCTAATCCATAGGGCAGAGCGATGAGCGCGGCGATTGCGCCGCCGCACAAATCGCCGCCCAGTTTGCTCCAGGAGTAGTTCAAATTTTGGTTTTTGAACATGGAGGACCTTTACGCCTGCATCGATGTTTCGAAGGCCACTTTGAACTTCGCCATTTCCTCTTTGGTTCCGATTGAGACGCGAACATGAGTGAGCCATGAGGGCCAGACGCGGCCGATGAAGACTTTCTGCGCCGCCTTGGCTTTGCTGATTTCTCCTCCGGGGCGCTTCACGTCCACCATGAATTTGTTGCTCTCGGAGGGAACGAATGAGTAGTTCTTCTTTTCCATCCAGGCGAACACGTCCTCGCGAATGTTTCGAATGATGGCGCGGCGTTCCGGCACAAGAGTTTTCACCTTGAGGCTGGTGGCTGCGCCGATCATGCCAGTGACGGGAAGCGCGCCGGCGCCGTAGCCGCTGAGTTTGGCGATGAGGTCTGGGCGGCCCAATGCTGCTCCGGCGCGGAGGCCAGCCATGCCATAGAGTTTGGAGAAGGTTCGAAGGATGATGATGTCCTTGTCGGCGGCCACCAGGTCCGAGCCGGCGGTTGCGTTATGGGAAAGGTGAATGTAGGCTTCGTCAAGCAGCAGAACGCTTCCTGCGGGCTTATTGGCAAGCACCCATTCAATGTCGGCGCGGCTGGTGATCGTGCCTGTGGGATTGTTAGGGTTGCAAATGTAGATCAGGCCGGCATTGGGGGAAGCTTTCACCATTGCCTTGACGTCATGGGAGAAGTCGGGCTGGAGGGGAACCTGAATGACCTGGGCGCCGATGAAACGCGCGGCGCGTGCTCCTGCTTCGTATCCGGGGTCGCCCATGACGAGTGGCTTTTCGGGACTGGTGAATGCCAGCACCGCGCGGTGAAGCGGGTCGCTTGAGCCGGGGTAGGGCTGCACGTAAGTTGGTTTGACGCCTTCCACTTCGGCCAGTATCTTGGCGAAGTCGAAGGTTTCTTCGTAAAGGTAGCGACCGCCTTTCTTGACGACGCTGTAGATGGCTTCGGCCGCCTCTGGGCACGGGCCGAGGGGGTTTTCGTTGGCGTTGATCTTTACAGCGTCGTCCGGAATACGACCGATCATGGAAAGCTGCGCCAGAGCTGGCTCGTTGTAAAAAGGGAGGGCTGCGCCAACTGCTAGCAGCGAAGCGGCCTTACCCAAACTGCGGCGAGAGAAGCCGCGATTCAAAAACTCGTTCTTTTGAGCGGCGGATAAAACGTTGGTCATAGGGATCTCCTGAAGCGCTTGTCGTTAAAAGTAAGAGCGGCTCTATCGCGCAATTCGATGCCGCTCCGCTGTTAGAAAAAGTTGTTGACGCCAGGCGGGCCGTGGCCCAGCGCGGATCTTGCAGACAATGGTTTTTAGGAATCCAGAGTCTGAATGTCTGGTTGGTTGATACCTTTTCAGCGCCCTGAGCAGGTCGACCAGGGGGTCGACCGCGGACCAGAGGGTCCGCCCTACTTTTTAGTTAGAAGAAAAACCTAAGCCCCATCTGGAGCATGCGAGGGGAGTTGGCCTGCGAGGTTATCTTCCCGAAGTTTGAGTTGCCGACGCGTGTTTCCGGCGATCGGAACAATGGCGTATTCATTGTGTTAAGTGCTTCCAGCCGGAACTGGATTTTGTAGTGCTCCATGATGGTTAGGGTCTTGAACAGCGACGTATCCCAATTCACTTGTCCCGGAGTGCGCATGCCGATGGTGCGGCTGACGTTGCCGAAGGTTAGCGCCGGGGCCTGTGAAAACGCCGCCGGGTTGATCCAGCCATCCAGGCGATCAGCGAAACTGCTGCTTGCTTCCGGGGAAATTCCCGTGGCGTTTGGCCTTTGATTCAGTCCCCCGATTATGCTGTTGTTATTGCTGTTCTGACGGATGGCCAGCGGGAAGCCGGTCTGCAGGATGCTGATGAAATTCAGCGACCAGCCGCCTGCCACTCTATCCAGCGTTTTGCTGCTTGTTCCGAACAACTTGTTCTTGCCGAAAGGCAATTCATACGTAACCCCGTTCGATAGCAGGTGTGGCGAATTCACGATGGCCAGTCCGTATTCGCCTTGCGGGTTGTAACTGTTTTGCAGCCCGCCGCCAGTATTGAGGTTGTTTCCCGGCCCGGCGAAGGATCCATCCTGATTCTTTGACCAGGTCCAGGTGGAGACGAAGCTTAAGCCTTGGCTCAATCGTTTTTGCGCCTTGATCACCAGCGAGTCATAGCGGGCCGTGTTGGAATCGGTGAAATTCAGATTCACGTTTTGGAATTGCGGATAAGGCCGCAGGGATTGCGATAGCGAAATGCGGCTTGCCCCGATGATGCCAGGGCCGCCGGCGCGATAGAACGGATTGTTCACCAGTGCGGTGAGAGCCGTCACTCCGCGAGATAGTTCCGAGGTCGGCAACTGGTTAATGTTAATGCTTCCCATGCCCAGGATCATGTTGCCGCTATAGGTCCCAACGTAACCCGCCACCAGGCCTATGCCCCATGGTAGTTCCCGTTGAACGTCAAACGAATATTGATGAACGAATGGCGCGCGGTGATGCTGGTCAATGACTGTGACGCTGGAGCCCACGC
>JAYVXT010000517.1:0-4977 GCA_043785065.1 Bryobacterales bacterium
GAATTCAAGAATTTGTTGTTGCTCGGCAATCGTCGCTACCCAACCCAAAGGATTGGAAGGCGACGTATAAACCAGCAGTCTGGTCCGTGGCGTCACAGCCCTCTCCAGCCTTTCAAAGTCAAAGCCGTAACGATTGCCTGTCAGCGGATGAGCGATCTCAACCAGCTTCGCGTTCGCCATCACCACAATCGAAGAGGCGTCGGGAAACGCCGGCGTCATCACGATCGCTTCATCCCCCGGATCCAGCACGCAACGAATGGCGACGTTCAACGCCTGCAAGCCACCGGCGGTCATGACGATTTCCGAACCGGGATCAAGAGTCAAGCCATGCATTCGGACGTAATAAGCGGCGATGGCCTCGCGTGTGGACATCAGTCCCGCGTTCGGCGTGTACACCGTGTACCCATCGTCCATGGCCTTACTGGCGGCTTGTTTAATGTAGGAGGCTGTCGGGATGTTCGATTCGCCGAAGTAAAGCTTCAGCACGCCATCCATCTTCATCGCCATTTCGGCAATCTCGCGCAAGCGAGAGGTGGGAACGGCCATCGCGCTTGCGGCGACCTGGGGCATTACTCGCTAACCCCTAACTTCCTTGTCGCGCATCAGCTCTTCGATGTTCACCAGATGCGTAGGGTAGTTGCCAGTGTAGCACGCATAGCAAAAATCGCGCTTATCGTCGCGAACCGATTCGGCTAACCCGCTCAACGAAAGATAGCCAAGCGAATCGGCCTCAACAAACTTGCGGATCTCTTCCACCGTGTTGTTCGCCGCGATCAACTCGCGCTTAGTCGGAGTATCCACGCCGTAAAAGCAAGGAGACCTTGTTGGAGGACACGAAATGCGCAGGTGAACTTCACGCGCTCCCGCCAGCCGCACCATGCGGACAATCTTGCGTGAAGTCGTTCCGCGCACCAGCGAATCATCCACCAGAATTACGCGCTTGCCTTCGAGCAAACTGCGGACGGGATTCAACTTCAGCTTCACCCCGAAATCGCGAATCGCTTGCGATGGTTCAATGAACGTCCGGCCTACATAGTGATTACGGATCAAAGCTTGGCGGAACGGTATGCCGCTTTCGCTTGAATATCCAATCGCCGCCGCGACGCCTGAATCCGGCACCGGAACAACAACATCGGCATCCACCGGAAATTCTTGGGCTAAACGCCGCCCCATGCGCTCCCGGGAATCAATCACCGGTCGGCCGAAAACTATCGAATCGGGCCGTGAAAAGTACACATGCTCGAAAACGCAATGGGCCTGATCGCGCACCGGAGCATAATGTTCGCGTGTCATTCCATCCGGTCCGACAATCACCATCTCGCCCGGTTCAACATCGTTCATATAAGTGGCGTTCACCAAATCAAACGCACAAGTTTCCGAAGCGAATAGATAGGCGATCTTGTTTCCGGAAAGCTCCATCTGCCCCATCGCCAACGGCCGGAAGCCATGCGGATCGCGCGCGATGATCAGCGTATCGTTGGCCAGAAATACAAGTGAAAAGGCGCCTTCCAACTGCAGCAGCGCTTCACGTAGAGCGCCAGCCAGCGTGCGTTCCCGCGAACGGGCCACCAGATGCAGAATCACTTCCGTATCGCTTGAAGCTTGGAAGATCGAACCATCCGCTTCCAGTTCCGCGCGCAGTTCCTTGGCATTGGTAATGTTGCCGTTATGCGCTACAGCAATGTGACCTTTATTACAGGCAACCGAAAACGGCTGTGCATTCTTTAGCGCCGTATCGCCCGAAGTCGAATAGCGTGTGTGGCCGATCGCCATGTTGCCCGGCAACTGCCCCAATACTTCCGGTGTGAAGATGTCGGAAACCAAACCCATAGACTTATGAGTGTAGATCTCCCTGCCGTTTGAAACCGAAATGCCCGCGCTTTCCTGCCCGCGATGTTGCTGGGCATACAAGCCCAAGTAAGCCAGGTTGGCTGCTTCCGGATGGCCATACACTGCCATTACGCCGCACTCTTCCCTCAGCTTATCGCCGTCTTCTGTTTCGAAGTCCCAAGGAGTTTCAAGCATGTAGTTTAGTTTCGAGCGCCGATTCCCACGTCTTGCGAAGCTCGCCTAACGGAAGGTCGAGTAAACCTGTAACAACATATCTATCCACAATTGTACTGCCTAACGCCACTACTTCGATCCCTAATTTTTTACCGAGTTCCTGGATCTTTTCCGCCTGAGAAGTCGAGACCAAAATACGCGAAGGCCCTTCGTGGAAAAGAGCGAACTCGGGCCGCAAGCCATCAGGCAATTTCACCTCGCATCCAACGCCGCCGAAGGAACATTCCGCTAGTGCCACCACAATGCCGCCTTCGCCGATATCATGTGACGATTCCACTAGCCCATCCACGACCAATTGGCGGATCATGCCTTGCACTTTCTTTTCTTGCGCCATATCGAGCGCCGGAGGCATGCCCCACATCTGTTTGATGATCGTATTGGCATACTGGGTTCCACCGAAATGCGTTAAGTCGCAATCGCCGAGGCCGCCTACCAACAAAACGTCAAGCCCTGCTTTCGGGAACACATTCTTCACGGGAGCCGTGGTCTTCATCAGACCGACAATGCCAATTACGGGCGTCGGTAAAATGCCCTCGCCGAGCGTTTCATTGTACAGGCTGACGTTGCCGCCAGTTATTGGCGTCTCAAAAAACTCGCAAGCTTCCGACATGCCTTCAATCGCTTCCACCAACTGCGCCATGATCTCAGGCTTTTCCGGATTGCCGAAGTTCAAGTTATTCGTGGCGGCAAGCGGCAGCGCGCCCACGGTTGAAACGTTGCGGCAAGCCTCAGCCACCATCAGCTTCGCGCCTTCACGCGGCGAAAGGTAGCAGTAACGTCCATTGCCATCAAGCGACATCGCCACCGACGATCCGGTTTCCTTGATGCGCACGATGGCGGCATCATAGCCAGGACCGGCGATAGTGTTCGTCCGCACCATGTAATCGTACTGTTCCCAAATCCAACGCTTGCTGCATAGATCATCGGACGCCAGTAAAGCCTTCAAGTCCGCCCCAAGATCCTTGCTCAAGAATGCAGGTCCTTCCATCGGAACTTTGCGAGCCGGTTTGGTGTAGGGCCGCTGATAAAGCGGCGCTTCATCGGCCAGGCACCGATTCGGAATTTCCGCGACGATGGTCCCGTTGTGCCGCACGCGCAGGATGCCATCAGCCGTAACCGTGCCAATCACCGCCGCATCCAGGCCCCACTTCTTGAACACATCGAACACTTCCTGCTCGCGGCCTTTCTTGGCCACCAGCAGCATGCGTTCTTGCGATTCCGACAGCATGATTTCGTAAGCCGTCATGCCCGTCTCGCGCTGCGGAACGTGCATCAGGTCCACTTCCATACCGGTGCCGGCGCGGCTGCCCATCTCAGAAGTAGAGCAGGTCAATCCGGCGGCGCCCATGTCCTGGATACCTTCAATCGCTCCGGTCTTCATTGCTTCAAGGCATGCCTCAAGCAACAGCTTCTCCATGAACGGATCGCCCATTTGCACGTTGGGCCGATGCTGTTTCGATTCTTCGGTAAACTCATCCGACGCCATGGTCGCGCCGTGAATGCCGTCTTTGCCGGTCTTTGCGCCAACGTATATGACCGGATTGCCCACGCCTTCGGCGCGTCCCAGAAACACTTCATCGGCCTTGATCACGCCTAACGCGAACACGTTGACCAGCGGGTTGCCGTTGTAGCTTGGGTCAAAGACACATTCGCCGCCAACGGTCGGGACTCCGAAACAATTGCCATAGTGGGCGATGCCGCTCACCACGCCTTCCAGAATGCGGCGATTGCGTTTGCCGTACTCCGGATCGTCGAGCGGGCCGAAGCGAATGGCATCCATCACAGCAATCGGCCGCGCACCCATTGTGAAGATGTCGCGAAGAATGCCGCCAACGCCTGTGGCCGCGCCTTGGAACGGTTCAATAAAGCTAGGATGGTTGTGCGATTCAATCTTGAACGCCACGCCATAGCCGCCGCCGATGTCGATGATGCCCGCGTTCTCGCCGGGGCCGAGCAGCACGTATTTCGATTTCGTCGGCAGCTTCTTCAGATGCACACGCGAACTCTTATAGGAGCAGTGCTCGCTCCACATGACGCTGAATATTCCGAGCTCGGTAATGGTCGGCGTACGGCCTAGCAGGGAGACGATTTTATCGTACTCGCCGCTTGATATCTTGTGTGTGGCCAACAGTTCTGGCGTGATGTTGAGCATTTCTATTTGGAAACGAGAGCGGACAACATGGAACGGAACACTAGCAAACCTTCACTGGAACCCATCAGCGGTTCGGTAACTCGCTCAGGATGCGGCATCATGCCCAAAACGTTGCGGCCTTCATTGCAAATGCCCGCGATGTTACGTTCGGAGCCATTGGGGTTATCGATGTAACGGAACAGTACTCGATCTTCCGCTTCCAACTGATCGAGCGTATGTGGATCAGCCGTATAGCATCCTTCGCCGTGCGCGACGGGGAATGTGACATGATCCCCCTTATGAAAGGCATTCGTGAAGGGTGAATTCACGGTTGCCACTTCGAGTTCCACCGGGCGGCAGACAAACTTTAAACCCTGGTTGCGCACTAGCGCTCCGGGCAACAGACCGCTTTCGGTAAGGATTTGAAAGCCATTGCAGATGCCCGCGACAAGGCCACCATCGGCTGCGAACTTCTTAATCGCGGTCATGACGGGCGAAAACTTCGCGATGGCGCCGCAGCGCAAGTAGTCGCCGTAAGAAAATCCACCAGGGAGAATGACGGCGTCCACAGCCGGCAGCTTGTGAGAATCATGCCAGATAAACTCCGCCTCAGCGCCAAGGTTGTGCGTAACGGCCCAAAGGGCATCGTGATCGCAATTGCTGCCAGGGAAGACAACGACTCCAAATTTCATGGGGATCTTTTATTCTAGCATTCGTCTAACCTGCTTGATATTGTAAATCACAGGGATTTCACCATGATTCGATCTCATCTTTTTCTACTC
>JAYVXT010000518.1:0-4976 GCA_043785065.1 Bryobacterales bacterium
AGCGCCTGATCGGCCCATCCGTAATACATCAACAACTTGCCGCCATGCTTGCGGAATGCCGAAAGATCGGGGTCAGTTGCATCAAGTATAGAGCGAATCTCCGCCAGCCGAGGCTCTTCCTTTTCGAAGTCGAACTTCATCAAATCCCGAGTGGCGTTCTTATAGGAAAAGGCCATGTAGCGCCAAAAACTTTCAGCAAACCCGAAGGAAATCGAAGGGCCGCCATCGTGCGCAATCCACGGATCCCAACCGCTTCGGCCATTCGGACCCGCCACTTCAGCCCCGACCGGCCAGCCGCGAGCGACGACCTTGCCGTTCACCACTACGTCGCCATAGATTTTCTCAAGCGCCGCAATTTGGCCCGCCGTGAAGCAATCCGGCCCGTCCTCCGCCGCGCATTTGGGAAGGTCGCGCGATGCCGAGAATCCGCACTTGCGCGGATCGTCGATCAGTCCGTCCTTCAGTCCATCCTTTTCATCGCATGCGGCGTAGATGCGGTCCGACAACAGCGCCAGCTTAGGATAAGGAATCGGAGCCTCGGCAAGTGCCTGTGCCGTACATGTGTATCGCTGCATGGTCCCCGTGAAATCCAGCACCGGCGCGCCGGCAATGATGCCGTCAAAATCGCCGGGGAAACGTTGAGCAAGTATCAAGCCCTGCCGGCCGCCGGTGGAACAACCTTGATAATACGACTTCGCGGGGCGCTCGCCGTAGTAAGCTTCAGCCACACGCTTGGCCGTTTCCGCCGTCACATGCAACGACCGGAAAGCATAGTCGTACAGCTTCTGCTTGTCGCGCGCAAAGATGGCTCCGGGTTCAGTGGCCGCGTCGTGGCCGGTGTTGGAAGCCGCATGAACGAATCCTGAACTGGCCGCGCGACCGCGTATTTGCGCCCGTTGCGGGCTTTCAATGTCGTCACCCGCATAGCCGCCGTTGCCGGTCATCAAGAAGCGGCGGCTCCACGAAGTCGGCAAGCTGACCTCAAAGCGAATCTCCGGCGCAACGTTGCCTGAAATACGGCAGTACTCGGCGTTCTGCGAGCTGGCTGGGACCAGGGTTGCGGTAGCCACGGTGAAATCGTAACCGGTAAGTGTTCGGAGTTGCTTGCAAGACATCTTCGGACCAAGGGGAACTGAGCCGCCAACGGGCGGTATCGGCTTGGGCTGCGCGAAGACGAGCACACCGCAGAATGCAAGGATAATAGTTTTCATTTGCTTTTCAACCAACCTAAGGACACAAAAAATGCATCCATTTTCTTCACTGTGCTTTCGTAGGCTACGTTGCCGCCCTTTCCATAATTGAAGAAGCCGTGCACTTCGCCTTCGTAGCCTTCAAGGTCGCAACGGTTGCCCATTGCCGTCATCTTATCGGCGAAGATTTTAGCCGTCACATAAGGAACCGTTGTATCGGCCTTGCCGTGGAAGATGATCGAAGGCGGCGCTTTCTTTGCGATGTGATGATAGGGCGAAACAGTCACAGGATCCGCGCCAACACGCTCCTTCAGGTCTATGGCCTTGTCGATACCCTCCGCAGGCGCCAGCACAAGCGCCGGGTTGAACATCACAAGGGCGTTTGGCTTGCTAGAAACTTTCATGTCTTCATCCGGCTCATGCAGTTCTGGAATTAGAGCCGTCGCCGCCGCCAAATGCCCGCCCGCCGATCCGCCGCCTGCGGCGATTCGATGCGGGTCAATCCCCAGCCGTTTGGCGTTTTGGCGCACCCATCGGATTGCGGAATTCGCATCGCGCACGCAATCGACGACCTTCACTTGGTGGCGGCTGGCCACGCGGTAATCAGCAGTGATCGCCACCATGCCGCGCGAGGCGAGATACTTCGAATGATTCAGGAATTGCACCGGACTTCCATTCGTCCAGCCGCCGCCGAAGAAGAATACAATGGCGGGAGTTTTGTCGGACGCCGTGTGGCCTTCCGGTTCGTAGATGTATAGATTCAGCTTAGTGCCGTCGATGGTCTTATACACTTCGGCGCGAGCCCCTGGTAGTTCGGGTGGATACTTGTTTGACTGAGCGTAGGTGATGATGGATGAGGCAAGCAGGAAGAGCGTGGGCTTAATCATGCTCATCAGACTATCAAATTTCGCCGGGTAACCTTGGCGTAATCTTCTTATACTTCTCGCGTAACTCAGCAATCGCTTTTGGATTGACTCTACTATCTAGATCCAACTTGTACGGATGCGACGCCCACTTATCTAAACAGCTTTGCCAATACTCGAACGTAAGTAAGTCGTCCGGCGTGCCCCAGCCAATATAGTGATCCACTTCCAGAATGCGACACTTGAGCCCCAACGCCACAGCATCGTTTATCGCCGTATCTATATAAAACTCGTTGTTGACGCGCGCTTCGCGGGCAATCATCCGTTCGGCGGCGCGGACGAAATCATGCGCTCGTTTGAAGGTGAAAGTTCCAATGATAGACGGGTCCTTCGCCGGATCGTCCAATGGAACCTTTACGGATACGGCTTTTATCAAGCCGTCCCGCTCATCCACCCATCCATACTGCTTCGGATTGCGAATCGCTCCGGGATGCCCGCGCATCACCCATACAATGACATCTGTTTCCGGATCTGCCAACAACTTTGCATAGGCGTCGCGATCATACAGCATGCCGTTGTCACAGGCCCCTATCGTCACTGGCTTATCCTGATCCACATGCTCCACGCCGGCAAGCGCAGTGCGCGCCTGCCCATCGGTCAGCTTTTCCAACACCACAAACTTGGCGTGTGGAAAGGCTTGTAGAATGCCTTGCTGAATCTCATTGATGCCCGGGAGATCGCGCCGCAGCACAAACACATGCTCATCGGCGGCCGGCATATCGCTTGCCGCTTGCACCACCATGGGCTTGCCGGAAACGGGAATCAAAGGCTTAACCGTGGTCCAGCCACGATCGGCAAAACGCTGGCCCAAACCGGCCATCGGCACAACCACGGCGCCTGGCCCCGGGGTGGTGGCGTGCGCGGCAAATCGTGGATCGATCAAGACGCGAAACGTGTCCGACCAACGGATGTACTCCGCCAAATCCTGCGGCGTGCCCCACTGCATGAAGTGCTGCAAATCGTAGACGGCGATCTTCTGGCCTTGCTCCAGCATTGGCCGGTAGACCATGCTTGCGTAGAACTCGCCCTTCACCTGTAAGTCTTCCCGGGCGATGGTTTGTTCAAAGTAATCCAGCATCTTCTGGCCTGAACCAAAGTAGTAGGCGCCACTCGATGCATACTCATTCATCGGAGTATCAGTGTACGGTTGCTTTTCCTGAATCGCGCGCACCCAGCCGTTCTGTTCGCGCTGATAAGCGTAGTAAGTGGATCCGAGTAAGTGCGGATGAAAGTAACGGTAAGAAGGGATCGCGCCGTCGCACTGCGTTTTTTCGGCGAAGCGTTTGAAGGCTTCCCAGTCCCAATAACAAGTGAAATCACAATAGTTCAGCAACGTAGGAACGTCGCGCTTAATCAAATCCTTCGCGCACCACGCGGCGTACACCGGTCCCAATTTATGCGGCGGAATTCCGGCGATTGTGCCGGTGGGGCAATAGGCCGAGAGCGTTTCGCGAATGCGGTACTCAGGCGTGTCGAGGTGGTCCTGATTACAAATGAACAGGAAATCCGTTTCGCCGGGAAACATATCGACGACGTGGCAAACGATTGGCTTGCCATCCACCGGAATCATCGGCTTGGGAACTGTGTAACCAGCCTTGCGAAAGCGTTCGCCAAAGCCGGACATAGGAATAATTATCTGCATCAGTTTTTCGTTATACTCTGCCTGTACTTTTCGGCGTCCCAATTCATAAGGCCATAAACTTCGGTTTGATCCAGGAAGGCCACTTCAGCCGAAGCGTCCAACCGCTCCAACACCAAGCCCAGACATGCCGCCATTTCCTCGGTGCCCGCGCTTGTTTCCGCATCCAACAACAACCCCGCGCCTTCCACAACAACGGCTTTGGGCTCCATTTTCCAACGCTCGCGGTATTTGTCTAACCCCTCGTTAAAAGACGCGCACGCCGGTCCGAGAAACACCGTGTGATCCGGATAGAGCGAGCCTTCTGTAGCAAATCGCGCGCGCGCGCCGCCCAGCGCCGCTTGATGGGCAACTTCATGTTTTGGCAGCTTCCATTTTCTATCGGCGCAAAGTGTCAAAAGCTTTTGCCTGTCCCAGGGCAGCCTGCGCGGTTCAATCGTTAAGCGGCGTTCTACATCGCCCAGCAAGGCTTCAGCCTCAGCCACCGTTTCCGCGGCAACAATCAGCCCGTGATTGGCCAGCACCCATACATTCACTCCGGGTTGTAGCCGTTCTGCAATGAGGCGCGTCAACGAAAGACCTGGACGGGTGTATGGAACCCAGCGCCAATTCAACCCTTCCAGGAGTGGCGAAATCAGCTTTGCCCATTCCCGCTGCACGGCCCAAGCAATCGTGTTTACCGTATGGACGTGCACCACGACACGTTGCGGTAACAAGGCGTGGAAAGAGGTCTCAATGGATGCGCGCAATGCGGTGTCCACCAGTGGCGTGGCCGCCAGAGGGTCTTCGTGACCAACCGGAATCGCACGCCGCACCCGCTCTAGATCGACGGGCAAGAACATCGGTTCATCACAAGCATTCGCCAGCCATTTCCCAGAGGCCTTCACCAGCAACTGGCCATCACGCTTCAGAGAAGTGTTGCCGCCAGCGCCTTGGGTAAGCGTAAGGTCGCCACCTACCTTAGCCGACAGGCGTTTCAGTTGTTCCAGTTCGTCCAGCAACTTACTATTATGCCAAGGCGGCGGTTTGTTGCGGATTGGCTTCGTTCCGCAAACAGCACACCTTGTACTTTTGGCCCGATTTGCAGGGGCAAGGTTCGTTTCGTCCGATTTTGATGGCCTGGCTGCTGAATGGACGCAAGTGATCCCCAACGCACGATTGTGCAAAGCCTTACTGGACCGGATTACGGACCGAGCGCACATTCTTGAAACCGGCACGGAATCG
>JAYVXT010000519.1:0-4962 GCA_043785065.1 Bryobacterales bacterium
AGCGGTTGGTGCGCACCCGAATTTTGGAACCGTTAAAGCTGACAAGTACATTCATCAACGTGCCGGAGACGGTGAAGTGCCGTTTTGCGCCGGGCCATAAGCCAAACCTGGAGATCGCCAAACATTGGGACCTGCCGACCTTTGCCGGGGCGGGAGCATTGCGATCCACCGCCAACGATATGCTTCGATTTCTGGCGGCGAACTTGGAATTGACCGACACGCCGCTGAAGCCGGCCATGCGCCGCATACGGGCGTTCTCTAAACCAACGGGCAGTCCTGACTTGGAGATCACCATGGGGTGGCACATCCTTAAGAAATTCGATAAACAATTGCTTTGGCACAACGGTGGCACGGGAGGCTTTCGTACGTTCGCCGGTTTTGACCTGGCGCAAAAAAAGGGCGTGGTGGTGCTTTGCAATACTTCGTTCGACATTGATGAGATCGGGCGGCATCTGATAATAGCCCAATACCCGGTTGGCACACTGAAGGCCACGGTGGTGCGCAGCGAGATTAAAGTGGATGAGAAAACGCTTGAGATTTATACAGGGGTGTACGAACTGGCTCCGGTATTTTCTAACATTGTTACGCGCGAAGGCGGGCGGCTATTTGCGCAAGCCACCAACCAGCCAACATTTGAATTGTTCGCCGGGAAACAGAACGAAATCTTTCTGAAAATGCTTGACGCTCAGGTTCACTTCACAAAAGACGATGCCGGTAAGATGGGCCTTACGCTCTTCCAGAATGACGGCGCAATTCCTGGCCTCCGGATCCCGTAGATGACTGAAAGCCACCGCTTCACACTGACCTTTTGGGGAGTTCGCGGTTCGATTGCCACGCCGCAATCGAGCCACTTGGGTTATGGCGGCAACACGACTTGCATTGAACTGAATGCGCCAGGCCAAGCCCCGCTGATCATCGACGCGGGAACCGGCATCAGGGAGCTTGGCCTGCAGTTGGGACCGGAAACGAAGCCTACCATATTGTTCACCCACTTCCACTGGGATCACATTCAAGGGCTGCCCTTCTTTGCGCCGCTGTTTTCAAAACAATCGGAGGTGAATCTGGTTTCAACGCAACCACCGAAGCAGCTGCGAGCGATACTGGAGGGGCTTTTGCGGGCGCCTTACTATCCCATCAATTTAGATGCTTTCCAGGCCGACACAATTTTTCATGAAATCGACCGGCCCAGGAGCGACTGCGGATTCCGGATTGCGCCGTTTGAGCTGAATCATCCGCAAGGGGCGACCGGATTTCGATTGGAACGTGATGGCGCGGTGGTGGTTCATGCCAGCGATAATGAGCATGGCAATGCTTTGCTCGATGAACTACTGTATGAGAATTCAAAAGGCGCGGATCTGCTTATCTACGACGCGCAATACACCCCGGAAAGCTACCAGCGCAATTGCGGCCGCGGGCATAGCACATGGCTGGAGGCAGTGAAGCTGGCATTGAGAGCGCGGGTTAAACGCTTGGTGTTGTTTCATCATGATCCCAATCACACCGATGATGATCTGGATGTGATTGTGGCCAAAGCGCGCGGCGAGTTTCCTGAGACAATTCTGGCGCGCGAGGGCGAAACATTGCTTATTTGACAGCGTTTATTTGACAGCGATGAAGGTGCGTTGCTGGCCGAAACCGCTACCTGGAGAAAATACGACCGGCACCCGTGAACTTGGCTGGAGGTTAGCAGGAATGCGTGCGTTGACCTGCAACAGCGACATTGAAAAGCCCGGCACGGTTCCGGAATAAAGAGGCTGCACGGAAAGCCCCCCAATCTGTATAAAGGCGAACCCTAAGGATTGCGATGTGGTGGCCACTTGTCCGGCCACGCGTTGGGGCAAACCGTTTCCGTTAAAAAGGCTTTGTCCAAAAAACGAGACGACGGAATTGCGCGGAGCCGGATTCGCCGCCGAGTTGATGGTGCCATCCTCATTGATGACCGCCGCCTGTCCGATGCCGCTATTGGAACTGGTAAATAAACCCGAGATAGAAGTTGTAATAGGCAAACTGATTGCGTTGCTCAACTGGCCGGACTGTTCCACCTGAATTTTAGTCGTCGTGCGAAAAGCGACCGTTTGCGGCACTATGGCGTAAATTTGGCCGGGTGAAATGGAAATGATCGGGGCCGGCGTACCATCAAACAGCACTCTGGTATTAAGCGAAATCGTATCGATCAATCCGTCCTTGATACCGGTTTTGGCCACCATGTCTTTTGGAGTAATACCTGTTCCTTGAATGCTTACGATTTCAAATGGAGCCAATGGCCCGCCCGACATGGTGGTGGCGTTCACAACGCAATCGAGGTGGTTGGGTGTGGCGGTCGACATGTCGATCTTCGTGAGAAAAGTTGTACCCAGCGGATCGCTGACGGCTCCGGGAGTGGGCTGAAAATCCGTGGAATCGGTCATCCCGGTAATGTAGATTGCGCCGGTGCGATCCACGGTCATGGCCAACCCTTGGTCCCGCACGTTGCCGCCGAGGTATGAGGAAAACAGCAACTTGTCGCCGGTCGGAGAAAGTTTCATCAAGACTGCGTTGGACCAGTTATTGCCATTGCCGATGCAATGCTGGAAGGCGTCGGCGGTGACTGGAAATGTGGGAGCGTCGTGCGAACCAACGAGGATGATGTTGTTCTGCGAATCAAGCGCGACACCGCTGAGGACGATGCTGCCTCCTCCGCCAATATAGGTTGAATAGAGTAACGCGGTTCCCGTTGCGTTCAGTTTCGCGGCAAAACCATAGGCGGGATAGCGGCCGCGCGCGGGCGGAAACTCGGGATTAGGAGCAGGCCATAGTGCGCCAGTGGTGGTGGGGAAATCGGTGGAATCGCCGTGTCCGATAGCAATGACTTGCCCTTGAGGATCGACTGTAATGGAATCCACTCCATCTACTCCCTGACCTCCGAGAAGTGTCGAATAGATGAGTCTTGAACCATCGGGGCTAAGCTTGGAAATGAAGCCATCGCTGTTTCCGGAAACCTTGGTTTGGAAGGCGCCGTCGGTTGTCGGGTATTGTGCGGTTATGTTTGCTTGCGGTTCAGCGGTTGTGCCGCCGATATACACGTTCGCGGAGGAATCAATCGCAACTGAAACCGTAGTGCTTCGCGGCACTGCTTGTCCCGTGGAATAGGATGCAATTCCGAGGTTCGAACCAAAAACCAGGTCCGACCCCGCTGGATTCAACTTAAGTACATAGGCTCTGGGGAAAAACGAAAACGTAGCAGGGCCGGTTGGTCCGGCGAAGGCTCCTGGAGTAGAAGGAAATGAGACAGAAAGAGTGGTGCCCGCGACATAGGCGTTACCAGCCGAATCAATGGCGATATTGGAGGACTCTACCGGTGCATCGGCTGAGAGTACTGTGGAATAAAGAAGAGCATTTCCGTTAGAGGAGAGCTTGGTTACAAAGCCCCGGGACAAACTGCCGTTCCCTTTCATTTGAAACGCTCCAGGCGTGGTTGGGAAATTCTGGGACGAACTGTATCCGGCAACGAAGGCATTACCGGCCACATCAAGCGCCATTGAAAGGCAGACGTCTTCGGCAGCGCCGCCGAGGTAGGTGGAAAAAAGAATAGTCTTGCCATCCGGGCTGAGCTTGGTTATATAAATATGGTTCTGAGAGAAGAATGGCGTCGCTTCGCCGCCGAAGACTGGCTGCACAACGCCGGGCGTGACAGGGAAATCGGCAATCAAGGTGGAACCGCAAACATAAGCATTCCCCTGTGCATCCACCTTAACGGCGGCTCCGCCACGGTTAATCCCTTGCAGAGGTTGGCCCGGAGCCGTTGGGATATTTGCATTCTGACGTGGCCCGAACCGGGCATGGTAGGCAATTACGGGATCCACTATCAAAGGCAACGCGCGATTGTATCCGCCCGCGGCGATGCCTGCCTTGCCGTTCTTCATGGTGTAGCTTCCGCCGACGCGCTTTCCTTCCTGATAGAGAACTGGGGCGCGCAACGCAAAACTTCCGGCGCTGGTTTCGACAATTAGATCTCCGGCATCGTTAAGAGTTGGCGCTGCAGCGCCCTTCAATGAAAAATGGATTGAAGCAGGATCGGCCTGCGGGGCGATCACCCAATCGAACTCCACATGGCCGCCGGAAGTGTAAAAGACCACGTCGATACCTGGATAAAGATTCTTGTAGCGGACACGCGAATAGGTTGGGATATCGGTGATCCAACCTTCGGGCTTATCGCCGCGGAAGTAATTGGCGATGCCTGGCACTTGCGAGTCGCCTTCAACAATTGGATCGGCAGCGCCTTCGAACCGGAGTTCCACCGCTGCGGGAACATCGGATCCGGCAAGATGAAACGTAGCGCTGTTCTTGGTTAAGAATATTGTTTGGCCTTCGCCGCGAGCCAAGAATTTCACCTGCTCCTGGGATTGGCCACGGTTCAATTCAAAGCGGGCAGGTAGTCCCGCGTAAGCCGTGGAAACAAGGAGCAGAATGGAGAGCGTTCGCATGCTCCAACCCTATCATCTTGACCTGTCAATTACACATAACGTTTTTGCCGGCCAGTTCGCAAGAAGCGATTTTCTTGCCGGTCTTGCTGCGCAATCGCATGCTCCATCGATCACCACTTCCGCGCATTTCCACAAACCCAAACTCGTGAATAAACTTACTAGTTGCGAGCGTAGCTCCGAAGATTGGACGTGACCCAGCATCCTTATCCGCTTCCAAGGAAAGTTGCGTGCCGCTCTCGCCGGCAACCATCTGCGGGGGCCGTCCATTTGAAAAGCTCAACAGCTCAAAGGTGTGAATATGACCTGAAACAATCAAGCTGATGGCACTCATCCCGGCCTGTTCATAGGCAAGCTTCAATACTTCCGTAATGGGTGCGGCTTTGGCGTCCGCTGCCGGCTTTAAGCCAAAGACGGGATGATGCAGTAGCAGCCATGCAGGTGTTGACGCGTAGGGCTTCAGTTGCTCGCGAAACTTTGCTAACTGCTTGTCTTCCGTTTG
>JAYVXT010000520.1:0-4961 GCA_043785065.1 Bryobacterales bacterium
CCATAGTGCAGGGTGCCTAGCCGGACGCTTTCGATCTCCACCGAAATCCTCTGCCCCTTCTTCGCGTCAATCCGGTAGTAATCACGGTCCATTGCCTCGCCTGGCAAAATCTCCCCATTCACCGTGGAATTCATCGGAACCAACTGCGCCGTCTCAATGGAATCGTTTTCCCCAATCTTCTTCTCGGCTTCATTTACTGTGGGAAACGGACCAACCCAAAACGTCACCACTTCGCTCAGCGCTGTACCCGTGCGCAACCGCAACGCATGCTGACCCAATGGTGCATCCGCTGCAA
Source organism: Bryobacterales bacterium (assembly GCA_043785065.1). Classification (GTDB taxonomy): domain Bacteria; phylum Acidobacteriota; class Terriglobia; order Bryobacterales; family Bryobacteraceae; genus JANXSF01. Next base: position 296 of record JAYVXT010000520.1, read on the forward strand.
TCTTAAATTTCATTTTCGTTGTCTTTGAAATTGTGCCGCCATTCGGCGTCCGCGAGGTCTGCTTGGCGTTTTCAGTAGCAAATCCAGAAGCGTGAATCCCCGGGCGATAGAAAATCACCTCGCGCGGGTCATCCAAATCCATCCCGTGAAAAGTAACTTCGATAATCTCCCCGCGCGCCGCCCCGCGCGGCAACACATATTCCACCATGTGCTGCTCCGCATAGAGCCCCGCCGCCGAAACAATCAGCAATCCCAACCCAACAATTCGACGCATGGTTTTATTTACCCTACTAATCCGCGAACAACCTGCCCGCCGCGTACAATATCAATCGGACGCCCGCCAGGAGCAACCAGGCGGTCACTGGCGTTAATCCCAAGCTGGTTGTACACAGTCGTCAAATAATCTTCAATCGTCACAGGGTTCTGATCCGGCTCCGCGGCCGTGGCCGTCGACGACCCATAGATCTGCCCCTTGGTAATGCCGCCACCCGCCAACACCAACGAAAAGCATCGCGCCCAATGATCGCGCCCAGCGGTATCGTTGATCTTCGGCGTGCGGCCAAATTCAGTGGTAACCATCACTAGTGTTGAATCCAGCAATCCGCGCTGTTCCAAATCCGTAATCAACCCGGCAAAGGCGTGATCAAACGGAGGCATGTTGTTATTGAACGCATCCTTAATGCGCACATGATTATCCCATCCTGATTCATGCTGCACAGTCACAAACCGCGCCCCAGCCTCAACCAACCGCCGCGCTAACAGCAAGCGCCGCCCAATACCCGACGGCCTCATGCCCGGCACATCAATTCCGTAAAGCTTGTTGATCGAATCCTTCTCGCCCTCAAAGCTAAACGCCTTCCGCGCATCGGGCGAACTGATCAGCTTGTAAGCCTGCTGATAAAACTCATCCATCGTATCGAGCACCGCCGGGTGATTCTCCGCCTCGCGGAAATGATCCTCAACCGCCTGCCGCGCCGACTGCCGCCGCGCAAACTGCTCTTCGGTGACGCCCTTGGGCAACATCACATCGCGTACTTGAAACGATTTCTGCCCAGGGTCGGCGCCCAACTCAAAGGCGCCGTACTTGGAGCTTAAGTACCCAGTACCACCCTGCACCGGTACGCGCGGCACCCCGATGTAGCCCGGCAAATTGTTGCGCGTCCCAAACTCATGCGCCACCACCGAACCAATGCTGGGATGCGAAATCGCCGGTGAAGGAACGTAGCCGGTGAACATGTGATAAGTGGCTTGGCTATGATCCGGCACCCGGCCCGCGATGGAACGAATGACCGTGATCTTGTCCGCTATCGCAGCCGTCTTAGACAGGTTCTCACTAAAGACAACGCCAGGAATCTTCGTCTTCACCACACCTAGTGGTCCGCGATATTCTATGGGAGCTTCAGGCTTAGGATCCCAGGATTCCTGATGAGCCATGCCGCCCGGGAAGATAATTTGAATGACAGACTTCGCCTGTCCTTCCGTGCGCGGTGTTTTGTCGCCTTCGGTTCTGACGCGGCTCTGCGCCTTCAGCACATCGCCGAGAGAAAGCCCCAGCCCACCCAGCATTCCGACTTGCACGAAACTGCGGCGGCCAAGGCCTGCGGCGTAGACGGGACCGGAACAACTGGAGGTAGGTTTCATAGGATCTTCCGAGATTATATCGTTATCGGCGGCGCGACGACCGATACACGGGTAACCCGGGAAGCAGCGTAAAGTTCCGGTTAAAACGGCTCTCGTTGTGAATTGCTTCCGGAGGTGAAGTTTGTTACAAAGCACCATACTCGCTCAATTTCAAATCTAATCCCCGCGAAGGTGCTTCCGCGACAATACTCTTGGCTTTTCTCTCCCAGCCTCGCATGGCTTACCATCAATCAATGCTAAGCACAGCCTTCGTGCTTTTTGGGCTATAATCCGATCTGCTACGCTAAAAGCCACGTAGAAATGTCGCGTGAACTTTTCTGATCGATCCGCGTAGAAAGGAACAACATGGCTGATATCGACTTCGCTGAACCTACGCGGATCGATCATTCGCGAGTCACTTTGACCTTTCGCCCGACCGAAGAAGGGCCGTTTCCTCGTGAACAGGATTCGCCGACTGCTTTCTGGTGATACGTCTCTGAACACGTTGGCAACTCCGGCAAGGAGATAGACACGGAGTCTATTGGTCTTCTGGAGCAGTCGGTTGTTCAACGATTTGGCGTCCGCCTTCGGGACATTCTGATCAGAGACTTCGCAGGTTCAGGAGACCGTCATCACGAATTCATCGCTGTACATGGGGATCGTAGGCACCCAGTGTCTGCCTTCCGCACAGTGGGCTTCCGGTACGGCAGTCTTTCCCTGGACTTGGATGTCGCAGGCGTAAAGAGCTTAGTTGAATTCTTCGATGGCAATATGGAGGTGTTCCAGGTTGCACTTGAGCAGTATGCACCGACTGCTCTTGGTGGATCGGTTACAAGCTACGACCGCAACAATATCCGCGGTATGGAATGTTCTGCTGTACCGTCGGCAGCGCTCGCTGCAGCATTCACAGCGTCGAGTGGCGCCGCGACTGGACAATCCTCTCAAAGTGTGACCAGCGGTCTTGGCTCCAAACTCCAGGCTGTCAATTGGGCATGGATTATTGCCAATACTTCTCTGGTAGTCCCCGTGCTCCTCAGCATTTTCGTTTGGTATGTGACCGTCCAGGGAATAGAGAAGGACCGTGAGCAACTGAGACAAATGATCAGTTCGCTCGCCGACAAGCAGAACGAGGTTATTAAGCTCCTTGTCATCGAGCACCAGGCCAATCTGAGCAAACCGGAAAAGCCTCCGCCATCGCTTCCATCTAAAGCACCATGAATTCCTGTTGGGGTAAAGTCGGTCCGGGGCTTCTTGCAGCTTAATGTCTCGCTCGATGTCGGATTCGTCAAATTCTGTATCCCAGCTACCAACAAATCGAAGCAGTCCAAGAAAATGCCGGTTGCGCTCCAACCACGACCGAAGGCATAGACGAGTTGGGACAACCTACCTACTCCACAGGTTCGAACGCCCACGATGGACGCTCGAACTCCGGCTCAATCAGCCGCCAGACTGCATCCACGTAATCGCGCCCATCGAGCCGATTGAACAGCAGGCCCGTATACTTCTGTTTCTTCGCCCATTCCGCAAACTCCGCCCGCGAACCGGTAACAAGCGCCCCTGCTTCGGTAAAAGACTCTTCAACCGCCCGCATCACTCCCGCGTGCATTTCCCTTTGGCTATCCGCAGTCTGCGCGATCCAGCGGCGCATCTCCGCGGGCAACTCCCGCGCTTCCTGTTCCGGCGATCTGCCTGCTCTAAGCAGCGCCCAAATGGTTTTCGTCGACGTTCCGTAAATCAGCCGGTGCACCCGCACGTATTCGTCCAGTTTCACTTTCGCCCGCGTGCCATCGGGCCAGCGCAGCACAAAGCCTTCGCCTTCGTTTGCAGGAATCGCGTCCGGATCTTGCGCGCCGTAAAATCGAGCCATGCGGAAGTGCGCGGCGGCTTCGTCGCGCGCGTCATCGTTATCCCGGCCCGTGTCGCGATCCAAAGCTGCCAGCAGGACTAACTCTTCGAGCCCTCGATAGTCCACCACAATCCGGTTCCCCGGGTAGATAGCTTCAAGGCAATAGGTGACGCCCTCGCGAAAGCGAGCGCCCGCGATACGCGTCGAGGCCCACAAAGCCTGCGGTGAGTCAAAGGCGCCGCGCGTCGAGCACACGACCTCGCCGTCGTGCCAGAAGGCCAGGATCAGACTGCCATCCGCTTTCTCCCAAAACTCCGGCTTACCCTCCGGCAGAGTCGCCAATTGCGAGAGGTTGAAGAACTTTCGAAGGCCGCGCGCGACAACTTCTCCCGCGTCGTCCAACACCAATCCGCGCGCGTCTCTGAGGACCTCCGGCCATGAAGCCGCCGTATACGCAAACTGCGCCTTCTGGCTGTAGTTGTGGATCCACAGCGGCAGCCGTGAATGGCGCCGGCGTGTACACAGGCCTTCCCCAACCGCGTCCAGCAGTTCATTGTAGCGCTCGTAGATCAATGGATAACCGCCTTGTAGCAACACGCCTTGCGGTGGGGCGAAATCGTGTCGATGCCCGCAAGGGTCGCATGCACGTATTCAGAATAGCGTGGTCTACCGGCAATTAGTACTGTTGGCGTGCGGCATGAAGGTCATGCTCTTCGATGAACGTTGGATCAACGCTGGTAGTATCCCTTCATTCGTCCTGGCCCGCTTCCAGCAAGCCTTCCAGTTCCGGCAGGATCAAAAGTTGGTGACGTGGGCGCTGCCGTGGAAATCGCGGCCCATCCCCCGATCACTAAGAACTCGACACGGCGTCGCAAAGACGTTGAACGGCAAATTCAAAGTTTATGCCCTAGACTTTCCGGCCGCGCCACGGACCGACTCCGCGCTCTGCGCCAACGAACTCATCCTGCGGGCGCGCTCGGCGGGGCTCAGTTTGATATGCTCAACAAGCAAAGTTACATCAATGCCAGATTTCTGAGCGGCTTCAATCTTGCCTCCGTGAATCGGATTCCGCAAGCGCTCAATGGCGCGAGCGAGTTCAGAACCGGTTAGTAGTTCGCGCAATGTATCCCCACTTTTAGCTTTGCGGAAAGTAACATCAATTAAAGGGAATGGTATCGCGGCGCTTGGCGGTGTTCCGAA
>JAYVXT010000521.1:0-4959 GCA_043785065.1 Bryobacterales bacterium
GGCGGATTCGGCGGTTCTTACGAACAATTCAAAACGGTCTAAATCGCGCACTTGGATCAGATCGCGAACATCGCGATCAATCCACGAGCGGTTCGGTAAGTGTGAAGTGTTGAAGGGGCCGGTCGTCCGCCGTGTGGCCGGTACAAACCTTCCCAACATATCCAAAGACACGGGCGAGCGCCCTTCGCGTTCGGCATTCGTCGGCGGATACAGTTCAAAGGTGGTGACCGCCAATTGCAAACGGCGGGAGCTGGCCAGAATCAGCGGACGAGGCGCCGTTAGGTGCGGCAGCAACTCGGGGGCTCGCTGCAAATCGTCGATTATCGCCGGCCCCCGCAGCTTGGCAAGGAAGCTTTTTGGATCCGACCGGGCGCGCGTCCTGTCCGCCACGTCGTCCAACGATACATAGATGTGTCCAGGAAATTCCCGCCGCAAGAGGGAAGTCTTCCCTGCCCCCCTCGGTCCTTGCACTAGTACAGGTTCACCTAGGAGCGCTGCCCGGTGTAAGGGTACGGCAAGTTTTCGATCCATCATGCAAGATCCGTCTCTTACGATGATATTACATAACTATGTCGCACACTGTCAACTATCAGATCATCGGTTTCATTGACTAGCCGTTGGATGGCTCCCTAACCTTGAATTAGATCCTATGAATCAAAAGATTGCACCCGCAAAAGGCAAACTCGGCGTCTTGATGCCAGGCATCGGAGCCGTCTCCACAACCTTCATGGCTGGAGTGATGGCCGTCAGGAAAGGGCTTGGCAAGCCTATCGGCTCGCTTACCCAATTGGGAACCATCCGGCTGGGAAAGCGCACGGACAACCGCACGCCAAAGATCAACGAATTTGTCCCGCTTGCGGGAATTGATCAATTGGTATTCGGTGGCTGGGACATATTTGAAGATAACGCCTACGAAGCAGCAGCCAACGCAGCGGTTCTTGAAAAAGATTTACTCAAGAAGGTAAAGCCGCAACTGCAAAAGATCAAGCCCATGAAAGCCGTCTTCGATAAGAATTACGTCAAACTGATCGACGGGCCGAATGTCAAAACCAAGGGCACGATGATGGACAAAGCCCATGCGCTGATGGCCGACATCAAAGCATTCAAGAAGGACAATAGCTGCGACCGGCTAATCATGATCTGGACCGGATCGACGGAAGTATTCCACAAGCCTGTGAAGGTTCATCAAACGCTGGAATCGTTCGAAAAGGGGCTTACCAAGAACGACCCTGATATTGCCCCCAGCCAAGTCTATGCGTACGCCGCGCTAATGTCAGGCGTTCCCTTCGCTAATGGCGCGCCCAATCTGACACACGACATTCCCGCCCTGCTAGGCCTGGCCCGCGACCGAAGCCTGCCTGTCTGTGGCAAGGATTTCAAGACTGGCCAAACTTATTTGAAGACCTTGATTGCCCCCGGATTGAAAGCTCGCATGCTGGGCTGCAACGGTTGGTTTTCCACTAACATTCTTGGCAACCGCGATGGCGAAGTGTTGGAAGATCCAGGCTCATTCAAAACCAAAGAAGATACCAAGCTGAGCGTGCTCGATTCTATTCTGCAACCCAGCTTGTATCCGGACCTCTACAAAGATCTATATCACGCCGTGCGCATCAACTACTATCCGCCGCGCGGCGATGCCAAGGAAGGCTGGGACAACATCGACATCTTCGGTTGGCTCGGCTACCCGATGCAGATCAAGATTGATTTCCTGTGCCGCGATTCGATTCTGGCCGCGCCCTTGGTGCTCGATCTGGTATTGTTCCTGGACTTGGCGCAACGCGCGGGAATGAAGGGAATTCAAGAATGGTTGAGTTTCTACTTCAAGGCCCCAATGACCGCACCTGGGCTATATCCGGAGCATGACGTCTTCATCCAGTTGATGAAACTGAAGAACACCTTGCGTTGGATGCGTGGCGAAGATTTGATCACGCACCTCGGCCTGGAATATTACGACTAGCTGCATCCAAAGTGGGGCAGACGCCCCCGTCTGCGGCTGGCCCCCTGGCCAGCCTTCTCCAGGTACGCAGAAAACTTTCGAAAACTGTGCAATCTACGGGTACGTCTCGCCCCTAAAACAGCAGGTTCTGTTCATCGGGCGAGGACCGCGGCGCTCTTACTCCAAAGTATTCAAACGCGCGCCGCGTGCCAACCCTTCCCCGGGGAGTGCGGTCGATAAAGCCAAGTTGAATCAAGTACGGCTCGTAGACTTCCTCAATGGTGGCGGCTTCTTCGTCAATGGAAGCGGCGATGGTATTGACGCCAACAGGTCCGCCGCCGTACTTTTCAAGGATCGTCATCATGATCTTAGTGTCAATCTCATCCAAGCCATAGCGGTCAACTTCCAACAGGTCAAGCGCGGTGATGGCAATTTCGCGCTTGACCTTGCCATCGCTTCGCACCTGCGCAAAATCGCGCACGCGGCGCAGCAGCCGGTTGGCAATGCGCGGTGTTCCACGGGCACGCCGGCCGATCTCCTCCGCGCCCCCCTCGTCAATTTCAACGCCAAGCAAAGACGCGGAACGTTGCACAATCCGCGCCAGGTCCGCCAACTCATAATGATTCAGCCGCAGCACAAGTCCGAAGCGACCGCGCAACGGAGCGCTAACCAAACCCTGCCGCGTGGTGGCCCCAATAGCGGTAAAGCGAGCCACCGGCAGTGAATGCGTTCTGGCGCCGGGCCCTGTTCCCACTAAAATATCCACGCGAAAATCTTCCAGCGCGGAATAAAGAATTTCTTCCACATCCGGCAGCAACCGGTGGATTTCGTCAATGAAGAAAACTTGCTTTTCGCGGATGTTCGTAAGAACCCCAGTGAGATCCAACTTCTTTTGCAGCACCGGGCCCGACGTGGTATCGAAGGAAACGCCCAGTTCTTGGGCGATAATACCGGCAAGTGTGGTCTTGCCCAAGCCAGGGGGTCCGTAAAGCAACACGTGATCCAGCGCATCGCCCCGTTGCTTAGCCGCTTCAATGGCAATAGACAAATTCTCTTTCAGCTTAGGTTGGCCTGTAAAATCAGCAAGCCGGCTGGGCCTCAGCGCGACTTCGAATTGCTTTTCGCTCTCAATGGAGTCAGCGGAAATAACTTGGCGATCTTTCATTGTCTCTTCTTACCGGACCAACTGCAGAGCGCGCCGGAACAGCGTCTCAAAATCGGCTCCGGCATTTTCAGACTTAGCTTTCTTCAGCGCCGCTTCGGCGGCCGGACGCGGGCTTCCTAAATTCACCAGCGCGGAGAGCACATCCTGATCCAATGCATTGAACGCTGTGGCGACGGAGGCAGTCAACGAGGGCAGACCTGCCGCCATCGAATCAATCTTGTCCTTCAATTCCACAATCATGCGTTCAGCGGTCTTCTTTCCGATTCCCGGAATGCGCGTCAGCATGGCCACGTCACCGCTGCCCAGCGCCGTCAAAAGTTCGCTTGCGGAAATGCCGCTAAGTACTCCCAACGCCACCTTCGCCCCGATGCCGCTCACAGTGATTAATTTTTCAAAAATGATTTTCTCTTCAAGCGTCGAAAAGCCATACAGCAACAGGGCGTCTTCACGGACGTGCGTGTGGATCCGCAGCTTTACTTCGGCTCCAAGTTCGGGCAGACGAGTATAGGTGGAGACGGGAATGAACACTTCATACCCAACTCCGGCAGCTTCCACAATTGCAAGGTGAGAGTGTTTCTCAAGGAGCGCTCCGCGCAGATGGCCAATCATCGGTACCTTACATTATCGCAGCAGGTCAGCCCGCAAGCGCGGATAAGTGTGAAGCCACGGCCAAACCCACGCCATTCAGGTTGTAGCCGCCTTCAAGAAGAGAGACCAGCCGCCCTCCGGCGTGCTTATCGGCCATCTCCATCATGAGTTTGGTAAGCGCGGCGAAATCGGCATCGGTCAGTAAAAAGCGGCCCAAAGGATCGTCTACGCGGGAATCGAAGCCGGCGGATAGCAGAATCAATTCAGGTTTAAACTTATCCATCTCGGGAACCAGTTGATGCTGAAAGGCTCCGAGAATTTCTTCCATGCCCGCCCCGGCCGGGAACGGGCAATTCAGCGTGCGCCCCTTGCCTGCCCCTTCGCCTGATTCAATCGGCAGCCCGGTGCCTGGATACCAGGGATACTGATGGGTGCTGAAGAAGAATACAGAGCCGTCCGAATAGAAAGAATCCTGCGTTCCGTTGCCATGATGCACATCCCAATCGGCAATCAGGACACGCTTCACGCCGTATTTATGTTGTGCGTAACGCGCCGCCACCGCAATGTTATTGAAGACACAAAAGCCCATGCCGCCATCGGGAGTCGCATGATGACCCGGAGGCCGCACAATGGCCATCGCATTTTGAGTTCGCTTTTCAAAAACCGCATCCACCGCGCCCAGCGCACTGCCAACCGCATGCATCGCGACGTTCCATGACTGGGCGCTAATGGCTGTATCTCCTGTTCGTAGTTGACCGCGTTTTTGGGCAATGTCTTGCTTCGCCGATGCGATGTATTCCCGGGTATGGACGCGAGCAATGTCGTCTTCGGTTATCGCACGCGGCGCAAGTTTCAACGTGCGCGATGGTAGTGACGCCTTCTCAACCGCCTTCCAAATGGCGTCGTACCGCTGCGGGCATTCCGGATGGCCGGGGCCCGTGTCGTGCTTCTTTGAAAATGGATCGGCAAGCAATCCCGTAATTGGTTTGGCTTCCATACATCTACCTCTTGCCGATCAGCCACATCACCAGGCTGCCAAGCAAGCTGAGCAGAATGCAGGTCGTGATTGGAAAATAAAATGAATTGCTGCCCCTTGACCACCGGATATCACCTGGAAGGCGCCCAAGGGGAATGGATAGTTTTTCGCCGAACATCAACAAAGCTCCAAGGGCGGCAATCAACAACCCGGCGATGACTAATGTCCGGCCCATATGCTACAGCGAATAGACGCGGCCGCGATGCTGGCCAATCAGAATTTGGAACAAACGGT
>JAYVXT010000522.1:0-4956 GCA_043785065.1 Bryobacterales bacterium
CGTCAGGCTCTTCATGCGTGCGGTTTCAGCGGTCATCGCGGCTTGTCCGTTTGAGGTCAACCGATACGCCTGCCGTTCGCGGGAGGCTTCCTTCTCAGCGAAGCGCACAATCCATTTCGATTCCAGCAGCCGCCGCAATGCCCCATAAAGCGTGCCTGTGCTATGCTTCACGCGGCCACTGGAAATCTCCTCGACGTCCTTCATGATGGCGTATCCATGCTTCGGTTCAGGGGCGAGGCTTAGCAGGATGAGGAACACCGCTTCGGTTAACGGTTCGGAATGCTGATCGGCGACATGTCGCATGACGACATATTGCGCCGAATCGATCCCCCGCGTCAAGGAAAATGTTGGAGGCTAGCGGCCGCGATCGGTAAGCAGATAGACAGCGAAACTGCCCAGCCAGTGGCCGCCTTCGTAATGCGCCCCGGTCACCGCGCGCAAGCCGTCCTGCTGGTGTGCCTTGCTAGCGGTCGTCAGCTCCGCCTTACGTGGCATACCGCCCGAGGGCAACGCCGCCGCAATGTTCTTCATCATCCAAGCGCGGCTCAAATTGAGTCCATCAAGATGCGCCAACTTACCATCGGACGGGTCCGGAGACACTGCGGGAGTAAGAGAAAACTTGCCGTTCGGCAAAAAGCGCGTAAGCCAATTCTGAAATTCAGCGGGAGGCAACACGCGGCGCATCACGTCAGCCTCAGCCAAACACGGCGAAAGAAAATCTTCGCCCGAAGGTTCGTAGGCGAACGGACATGCGGCATCTTTCAAGTAGAAATCGCGAGCCCGCCTCGCAAGCAGCGCGCGAAACGGCTTATTTCCGGCATCTCGCGCATAGTCCAGCATCAGGCCCAATGCAAACGCCGTATTCGAATGCTCGCCGGAACGTACGGGAAACGGCAGCTTCACAATCCAACCTTCAATCCGTTTCATTGCGGCATCTTCAAGCAGCCCCAAATTCGCGGACCACTGCTTGGCTTCAGGCCACGTCCGCAATTCCGCCGCCAATTGCAACAGCCACGCCAAGCCATACGGCCGTTCGAAACCGCTGCGTCCGGTCCCATTCATATAGGCTGCTTCGGCGCTAAGATTCTCCGCCGTTAGGCTCTTGGCCAGAGCGGCCTTCGCTTTCGCGGCCACAGCATCTTTCGAAAACGTTTTAGCCAACCGCGCCAACATCCAGTGCCCATGAACGGAAGAATGCCAATCGAAACAGCCATAAAACGCCGGGGTCAACGCCCGTGGCGGCTTGGCGTCGCTATCGGAATTCAACAGGTGGGCGATCTTGTTGGGATACTCACGATGCACACAATCAAGCGCCAACTGCGCAAACTTTTCCGCAGTCTTCGGTTCAAGCTCAGCCGCGCCGATTGGCATCGCGTTCATCACTACTAAGATCGTCCAGCCGCGCATCATAAGCGGCAGATCAGCAGTTCTCGTTCGTAGATCATTTCGGGTGGCAAGTGATCGTGCAGTTCAATAAACAGCTCTTCGTGTTGGATCACTTCTGCGCGCCACGCCTTGCGGTCGAAATGCTGCAATTCCTCAAAACGCTCGCGTGGGAAATCGAGCCCCTCCCACAAAATATCCTCATAATTAGGCATCCAGCCGATGGGAGTTTCCTGGCCCGAAGCACGGCCATGGGCGCGATCCACAATCCACTTCAGCACACGCATATTTTCGCGATAGCCCGGCCACAGAAACTTTCCATCGGCATCCTTGCGGAACCAATTCACGTGGAACACGCGCGGAGTCTCACTGATTGAACGTTGCATTTTTATCCAATGCCGGAAATAATCGCCCATATGATAGCCGCAGAAGGGAAGCATGGCCATTGGATCGCGTCGCACTTTTCCGATTGTGCCGGCGGCCGCGGCTGTCATCTCCGAACCAACCGTTGCACCCATGTAGACGCCCGAACTCCAGTTGAAAGCCTGATAAACCAGCGGCATGGTAGTGGCGCGGCGGCCGCCAAAAATGATGGCGCTTAACGGTACGCCGTTTGGATCTTCCCAAGCCGGATCGATGGTCGGGCATTGCGAGGCGGGGGCCGTGAACCTCGCGTTAGGATGCGCTGCCTTCGCGCCTGTCTGTTGGGCTATTGCGGGAGTCCAATGATTTCCTTGCCAATCGAGGCATTCGGCAGGCGGCTCATCGGTCATGCCCTCCCACCACACGCCGCCTTCGGGCGTAAGCGCTACGTTCGTGAAAATTGAGTTGGTGGCCAAGGCCGTCATTGCGTTCGGATTGGTTTGGACGGAAGTGCCGGGAGCCACGCCAAAGAATCCGGCTTCAGGATTGATGGCCCGCAAACGGCCATTTTTGTCGGGCTTAATCCAAGCAATGTCGTCGCCGACGGTCCAAACCTTCCAGCCCTCGAAGCCGTCGGGTGGAATCAGCATGGCAAAGTTGGTTTTGCCACAGGCACTGGGGAACGCCGCCGCCACATACGTTTTCTCGCCTTGTGGATTTTCCACTCCAAGGATCAGCATGTGCTCGGCCATCCAGCCTTCATCGCGGGCAATGTTCGACGCAATGCGTAACGCAAAACATTTCTTGCCCAGCAAAGCATTGCCGCCATAGCCCGAGCCGTACGACCAAATTTCGCGCGTTTCAGGAAAATGCACGATGTACTTTTCCGCGTTGCACGGCCACGGAACATCCTGCTGGCCTGGCGCAAGAGGCTGGCCGACGCTATGCATGCAAGGCACAACCCGTTTTTCAGCCTTGTCGATTTCCTTATAAACAGGCATGCCAATGCGCGCCATGATGCGCATATTCACAACAACGTATGGTGAATCTGTCAGCTGCACGCCAATTTGCGCCATGGGTGAATCAATTGGCCCCATGCTGAACGGCAGCACGTACATGGTGCGGCCTTTCATGGAGCCATCGAAAAGCTCTTTCAATTTTCGACGCATGGTGAACGGCGCCACCCAGTTGTTGGTGGGCCCAGCGTTATCTTTGGAAAGCGAGCAGATGAAGGTGCGATCTTCCACGCGGGCGACGTCGTTGGCATCGGAACGGGCATAAAAGCAGCCCGGCCACAAATCCTGATTTAGCTTGGTGAATGTGCCGTTGTCCACCAATTGTTCGCAGAGCGAATCGTATTCGGCTTGGGAGCCATCGACCCAATGAATTGCCGCGGGCTTAGTAAGCCTCGCCATTTTTTCCACCCAGCGAAGCAGGTGATCGTTCTTGCTGAGGGGAAGTTCAGATTTATGAATCGCCATTTTTTGTCTGATTACTATTATGGCGCGTCTAGGTGCGGGCGTGAATCCGAAAGAGGGGGTTTCAATCCACGTACGAGGATTCCTTACCGGACACAAACACGAGGCTCAGGCTGGCATGCTTTTCAATTGGGTAAGGTCTGTTTTCAAGTTGGCTCAAAGGGTGCGAAGGAGCGAGTTGTTGGTTCCGGGTCCAGCAGCCTCTCCACTTGGCCCCGAGTGACGCCCATGCGTCGCGCCAAGGCTGCCGTTGTCAAATGCTCACGATCCATAACGACACTCAGATCGTAGGCGATTAACCGCTTGGCCGCTAGAGCATCAACCTCTTCCAAAATATTCTCTTCCCGGAGGAAATCCTCGAGATCACTTCCTCTGTGCTTGTTCACGAAATTTCTTCGCTTTCGCCCTTGCCAGGGCCAGATCTGAAGTGGGTGTCTTCTCCGTTTCCTGATGATGCCATGCAGCAAGATCATCTAACCACCTGCAATTATAAACAGGACTCGGGCGATCCGATCTTTAAGGCTGCTGCGAACTTCCCACATGCCCTCGCCTATCGGTCTGACCCATGGCAGTCCAACTCGCCATCTGAATTGAATGGATCGGATATCGGCTCCTATCTTTTTTCTCTCATGAGCCGGAAACGCTTTGAGCCATTCGCGTACAATTTCTCTTCCGCTTTCTTCACGAAAGAAACGAACGCGAAGTACGAAGGGTCCTTGCATTGAATACTATGGTTGGTCCGCCTGATTAGGATTAGCCTACTATTTTCGATGTTGCTCCTGACACACGACAGCTATGTCCGCGCCCTTAGCTATGATAGAAAGGTTCGAGTTCGGAAACCAAAATCATGGTTTGGAAAATGCGCTCGTTTTCACTATCGCTGGTTCTCACGATGCTCACCCTGCTGGGCTACGCAAATCCGCTCCACTACTCTGCATTGGATTTGGGAACTCTTGGTGGAGCCTGCGCGCCGCAAGGTTTAAACGATTTTGGTCAGGTTGTTGGGTATTCCTACATTAGCGCCGATGTCCAGCATGCTTTTCTCTTTAGCGGTGGAAACATGATCGACCTGGGGACTCTTGGCGGCAATGGGAGCCAGGCGTTTGGGATAAATAATCGGGGACAAGGCGTGGGCAATTCCTATACGGCGAGCGGCCAAATGAACGCTTTCTTTTTTAGTGACGGTGCGATGACCGACCTTGGTTTTGACGGTGGCGCCGCTTCGATTAATAATGCCGGATTGGCTGTTGGAACGGGAAACAGTCCGGACTTCCACGCGTTTCAATTTTCCGCTGGTACAGGTACTAATTTAGGATTATTTGGCGCAAACACCAGCACTGCAACGGGGGTTAACAATTTAGGGCAAGTAGCTGGACGCCTCTACTATCGCAATGACTCCAACACCTTCCGCGCCTACATTTATAGCAACGGAGTGGCAACAGTTTTGGGCACGTTGGGTGGTGCTTCGAGCGAAGCCCGGGGGTTGAACGATTTAGGGCAGGTGGTGGGCTCATCGGGTTTAGCGAATGGCGGCCAACACGCATTCATTTATAGCGGTGGGGCGATGTACGACATTGGCGCAATCGGCGGCCCGGATGGTTATAGTAATGCACAAGCCATAAACAATTTGGGCCAAGTAGTCGGGTACGCTCTTGGCGTATTCAATGGAATGCTTAAGTATCGCGCTTTCTCATATGACCAGGGAGATATGATTGACCTCAACAGTCTTGTG
>JAYVXT010000523.1:0-15249 GCA_043785065.1 Bryobacterales bacterium
CGTGATTGGTCCCACGATTGAACTTCGCTTACCTTCAAATTTCGCTCTGGAAACGGGGATGCTGTACCGGCGTGTAAGCGCCTTTAACGGTATTTTCAAAATTCAAACAACTCCCGGCACAGTCGTCACATCTTCGAGCCGCCAAGAAGGCAATTCCTACGAAGTGCCGTTGCTGGGCAAATATTACTTCCGTCCTCATACGGCAAGATGGCAACCATACGTTGCTACGGGGTTCAGTGTGCGAAAGATTTCAGGAGGAGTCGAAGGACTCAACACTACCACTGTCAATGGAGTGGTCAAATCGAACGAAACATTCAAGAGCAGCTATAATTCGGGGGTTGGTATTGGCGCGAACCTGGGGGCAGGAATGCGGTTTAATCTGAATCGCTTTGAGTTGAAGCCTGAGGTGCGCTACACGCGCTGGAGTGACGGAGCCAACGGCGGATCGCGAAACCAGAACGACGTCCGGGCGCTTTTTGGAATCAGCTACCGTATTGACAAGTAGCTTACTGAACCTTTAACGGCTATCGTACCCTCACAGCATAGGGCAAAACTAGATTTGTTTACTAAGTAGTTGCCTTAATCACTTACTAAGGGAAGAAACCTGATTTAATAGTACCCGAGTTACTTCTCCGTAATTGGCCCTGAAGGGTATCTTGTCAATGTGACATCCGATACAACTGGCGCCAATGACAATAAACACTATGTGGTCAAGCTCTGCTTGCCCTTTTTCCTTATCTGGGCCCTCGTTGTTTCAGCTGCGCCGGCCAACGGCGCGATTATCAACCTGGTGCAAAATGGTGGATTTGAAACCCTCAGCGCGGGCAGTACCATAGCCAGCCCAGGGGGGTTTATATGCAAAACAAGCGGGAACAACACATGTATTTCTAATCTCGCCAACTGGACTTCCACTTGCCATGGCATCACCAACTGCGGGACCACCAACACTCCGGCTTCAATTCTCTTCGCTGATACTACGGGCACGGCTTTCAATAACGGCAACGGTCTGACTCCAACTGGCGCTTTAACTAATCAATTCAACAGTAGAGTTGATGTCAATGGTGTACGGCAGGCAAGCGGGACTACTGGTGGAAATTTTCTAGCCATAGACGGAGATCCAACCTACAACGCTAGTGTTTCTCAGACGATAGCCGGACTGACCATAGGACAGAAGTACGTCCTGCAGTTTTGGCAGGCGGCGGCGCAACAGAAAAACACTTCCGGGGTTCAAACCGAGTGGTGGGATGTTACGTTTGGCGGCACGAAAATATCGTCAACCGTGATGAATAACCCGAGCGGAGGATTTCAGGACTGGAACCAGCAAACCATGGTCTTTACCGCGTCGGCTGTCAGCCAAGTACTTACCTTCCTGTCCCAAGGCACTCCGCAGGGTGGACCGCCCGTTGTACTATTGGATGGAGTTACTCTGGTCACCCCAGAGCCTGGAACGTTCGCACTTTTCGGAGGCGGAATACTCGTCCTGCTGGCGGTGAAAAAGAAGCGCTAATTCATGCAGCTAATTAGTCAAGCCCAGGCCTCTCTTGTTTCCATCGCTTGGGAAGCCTTGAGGTTGTGCGCCTGGTTTGTCTTGCTGATGGTGGTCTTCGTTCCGCTGGAAAGGCTTTTCGCCCTTCACAAGCAGAAAGTCTTTCGCAAATCCTTTGCCGTGGATCTGCTCTATTATTTCCTCAGTAGCCTGTTGCCGAAACTGCTATTAATAGTTCCGCTAAGCTTAGCCGCGAAAGCGGCTCACTATTTTATACCCGCCGCCCTTTACCAATCCATCGCCGTCTGGCCCCTTTTTGTCCGTGCATTGTCAGGGCTGGTCGTTGGCGAAATCGGCGCCTATTGGGGCCATCGCTGGTCCCATGAAAACAAGTTTCTGTGGCGCTTCCATTCCATCCACCACGACGCCCAGGAAATGGATTGGCTGGTTCACACCCGCGCCCATCCCGTGGATATGGTCTTCACCCGACTGTGCGCATTAGTCCCCATGTACCTACTGGGATTGGCCCAGCCCATGGGCGATCGGTTGGATGCGGTTCCCGTGCTGGTTACAATCGCCGCAACCATGTGGGGCTTTTTCATCCATTCCAATATCGGTTGGCGGCTAGGTTGGCTCGAAGGCCTGGTCAGTTCCCCTGCGTTCCACCACTGGCACCACACAAATGATGGTCCCGAGGTCGTGAACAAGAATTACTCCACCTTGCTGCCTTGGTTGGATAAATGCTTCGGAACTTTTTATCTGCCGCAAGCTTGGCCGGAAAAATACGGGATCGAAACACCCGTTCGCAAGAGCGATCCCCTTCCCTGACAGCCTGTGGTGGAAGTCGGGAAAGACCGGTCGCTTACGCTCGCGACTCAGTAGAATACGTTACCGAACCGCGACGGTAACGGAGCGGCTTCCACGGGCTGCTAAACTTTGCGTTCCTCACGGTTGTATAGTGAATGACGAATGGATTTTCCTCCCAAGGAGAGCTTTGTCCGAATGCAGAGAAGACAATTTCTAAACCAAGCCGGCATTTTAGCCGCCTCATCCCTTGCCGGGAATGCCGCCACGTCATACCCCATCAAAGTTGGCATGCTCGGTACACAGCACAGTCACACCATCGGAAAATTAAAAGTTATGCGCGCATCGGCCGACTACCAAGTGGTTGCTGCTTGCGAAAACGACCCGGCGGCAAAAGCGCAAGCAGGGAAGGATCCTGCCTTCGAGGGCATCCGTTGGCTCAAGGAAGACGAACTGATTCAAGACCCGTCCATCCAACTGATCGTGGTCGAGTGTTGGATATGGGAAGCAATTCCATATGGCAAAAAGGTGATCGCCGCCGGCAAGCATCTGCATTTGGAAAAGCCTCCCGGCAACAAATGGGAACCCTTCAAGGAAATGATGGAAGAGGCGAGGCGCAAGAAACTGCTGCTGCAGACTGGCTACTTATGGCGCTTTCATCCCGGCCTGGTCTCCGCCATTGAAGCAGCGCAAAAGGGCTGGCTGGGCGACATATACTTAGTGCGCGCCTCAATGGATTCCGACCGCGGTTCCGTGGAACGCGAACGGGAAGCGCGCTTCAAAGGCGGTGGCCTGTTTGAGCTTGGCGGGCACGTCATTGACCGCACCGTGGAACTATTGGGCCGTCCAACTAAAGTGCAAACCTGGTTGCGGCACGACACCGGCGCCGCCGACAAATTGGCTGACAATAATCTTGCGGTTTTGGAGTACGGCAAGGCGCTGGCCATCATCACCCAGGCCGCCAAAAGCCCCGGCTCTTCGGAACATCGCTACTTTGAAATCGTAGGCTCCGATGGAAGCATCATGGTCTTCCCGGAGACCACCCCGCCCCGCATGCGTGTGTACCTTCGCAAAGCCCAGGGTCCGTTCCAGGCCGGCGCCCAAGAAGTTACCTTACCGCCGCAGCCCCGCTTCGTTGCCGACTTTCAGGAGTTGGCGCGCGCGCTTAAAACAGGGCAGCCGTTGAAGCATTCCTACGATCACGAACTGCTTCTTCAGGAAACGCTACTGCGGGCATCGGGAGAACTGGCATGAATCGCCGCGAGCTTCTCCGAACCGCCGCCCTGGTCCCTTTTGTCGCCGTGCGCGGGACAGCCGCAAACGACGCCATCAAAGTGGGACTGCTGGGCGCGGGCAACCGCGGACCCTTTGTGGCGGGCATGATGGCCAAGAATACTCCTGCCCGCATCGTCGCAATTTGTGACGTGTTTGAATCAAAGTTTCCCGCCGCCAAAGCAACCATCGGCGTGGACGATGCCCGCCTCTATACCGATTTTAAAAAGATGCTGGCCAGTGACATCGACGCCATCATCATTGCCACACCGGTGTTCCTTCACGCCGAACATTTCGAGGCCGCGCTCAAAGCAGGCAAACATATCTATCTGGAAAAACCAGCATCGGTGGACGTCGCCGGCTGTAAGCGAATCATGCGCGCGGCGGATTCGGCTGACCGGAAATTGAACATCACGTTTGGTTTCCAGCGCCGGCATGCCCAAGTCTATTTGAAAGCCAAGAAAACCGTTGACTCCGGCGCAATCGGCCAAGTGCGCCTCGGGTTTGCCCGCTTTATTAAAAGCGAGTCCCCGCGCCCAGCTGTGAATCGCGGAGCGCTCCCACAATCGATGAACGATAAGATTACTAATTGGAGTGATTGGAAAGACCTTTCCGGCGACCTAATTGTCGAAAATAACGTGCATTCGATCGACGTGTTGAACTGGTTCCTAGGTGGCCGTCCTGTAAGCGCCATCGGCGCGGGTGGGGCCACCGTGAAAACCAAGGGCGACAGCCGCGATCACAACTTCGTGGCCTATGATTATGCAAACGGCGTGCAAGGCCAGCTCTCCGGCACAACCCTCGCGCCCCCCGGCTATCGCGATGTCATGGAGCAGTTCTTCGGCGAAACAGGCATGGTGGAGACTTCGGAAAATCATTGGCGCCATTTCAAAGGCAAGGGCGATGAGGTGACGGAAAAATCCCCGCGCAACATTACGATTGATTCGGTGGCGGAGTTTGTGGGCCGCATAAAGGATGGCAAGCCGGCGAACACAGCGGTGCGCGGCGCCGAAAGTACGCTTACCGCGATTTTAGGCCGCATGGCCATGGACAAACGAGCCGAAGTGACCTGGGATGAGATGATGCGGCAGGGGTGAGGATTCTTCTAATAGCAGCCTGCCCATCCTGGAAAAGCCTCCCGGAAAACTGGAATCACCACGGCAATAAACTTATATTTCTCCTTCAATCAATCACTTAACCAGCTCCAACAAACCACTTCACCAAACCCACGCACTAACTTATACCCAGAGAGCGAATCCGGGCCCGGACTGCTCTTCAAAAAAACCGTTTGCCTTCCAAGGTAAACGGTCTCGAACTGGTTCGAGTTGTTGTTATTTTCAGTCGTGTTCAGCGGGTTGTGCAAGTCAAATCACGGGATAGACAGGCAGGTTGGGGAACCAGCTCCGTTAGCTTGGCAAACCAAGCAAGCCGCTTTGGGTGGCGGACCTCCAGTTGAAGCAAGTGCAACCCTCTGGCGCGAAACAATTATTTGGAAAGCGGGACTCACGCCCCAGGCACAGGTGCGCCCGCACGCAACCTCCGCAACGGTTCTATGGGAGCGCAAAGAGCCCGGTGGCAGGGCCTCCAAATATTGAAGGAACACGCGAATGTTCTCGCCACCGGCTGTGAAGCATATCGTTGGTCCGAATCCCTTGTAGACTTCGCTGCTCAAGATTTCGATAGCTTTCTGTTGATCCTCTTCCCGGAGCTGATGGTTGGAACGGCCTCGCAACCCGTGCACCACCGCCTTGCCGCCCACTAGCTTCAATCTGGACAGCATCCGTCTTACCTGGCGCTCGCTGACCTTTAGCTCCGCAACCGTTTGTTTCTGGGTTGTCTTCTTTGCTATGGCTTTTTTCAGAGCCACCAATCGATCTCGATTCGATCTGTGTCATGAGTAGTTGTCCTTCGGTTGGCAACTCCTAGAGTCAACTCCGTCAATAGGACATTTCTACTTCCATGTCTTTGCTGGCCACTTGGAAGAAGCTGAGGCCACCATGCAACGAGCTTTCGGTAGGAAATTTGAAATCCCAGAGCTTGTTGTAATGCGCTACGACCTCGCGTTCTTGAGAAGGGACAAGCCGGCAATGGAAAGGGCGGTGGCTTTCAGTCATGGCAAACCCGGAGCGGAAGACTTGGTCATTGATCGCGAAGCGTTCGCGCTAGCCTATTCCGGCCGGCTGCGGGAAGCACGGACGATGTCAACGCGAGCGGCAGTCATGGCTAATCTGACATCCAAACGGGAAAGGGCTGCACAGTTTGAAACCGGACCAGTGCTGTGGGAAGCCTTTAGCACGAATGAGTTTGAGGCAAGACGAAGCGCGATGGCTCTTCTCGATCTCTCAAGAGGCCGGGATGTGATTTTTGGCGCTGCTTTTTCGCTCGCGCTCTCGGGTGATTCTGTCCAGGCCAAAACTCTCATTGACGAGTTGGAAAGGCGCTTCCCGGAAGATACTTCTGTCAAATTCACATATCTGCCTACACTCCGAGGGCTTTTGGCCGTGAAGCAGGACGAGCCTCAGAAGGCTATCGAACTGCTTCAGGTTGCTGCCCCCTACGAGTTGGGCACTCCGCTTAGCATTTTTTATGGTTTCGGAGCCCTCTATCCTATATATGTACGCGGCGAGGCCTATCTATCCTTACGCCGTGGTGCCGAAGCGGGCATGGAATTCCAGAAAATTCTCGATCACCGCGGTATCATCCAGAGCGACCCCGTCGGCGCGCGGGCACGCCTGGAACTGGGCAGAGCTTGGGCTATGGCTGGAGACAAGCCGAAGGCTAAGGCCGCCTACCAGGATTTCCTCACGCTCTGGAAAGACGCCGACCAAGACGTCCCAATCCTCAAACAAGCCAAAGGCCGAATTCGCCAAGTTGCAATAAGAACCCACCCCTTCCCGCCTCCACATGTGTTACCGTGAAAAATCGAGGTGAAATGTCCAAAATGGAGACACGCATGGAAGCCATAGGAATGGTGGAAACCAAAGGGCTGATCGGCGCCGTTGAGGCTGCTGACGCAATGGTGAAAACCGCCAACGTGATCCTGCAAGGCAAGGAGTTCATCGGCGCCGGCTATGTCACCGTCACCGTACGCGGCGATGTTGGCGCCGTCAAGGCCGCAACCGATGCAGGCGCAGCAGCCGCGCGCCGTGTTGGCGAACTGGTAAGCGTTCACGTCATCCCCAACCTGCACGAAGAAGTGGAAAAAGCCGTGCCCGGCGGCTTAAAAAACGGTAAGTAGTCGGGACTTAAGGAAATGCTTGAGGACAAAGACCTCCTGTCTATTCAGGAAGTCCGCGCCAAAGTTGAGTTGGCCTACACGGCCTGGCAGCCCTACCGCCGCTTTAACCAGCAACAGGTAGACTCCATCGTCGAAGCCATGGCTCGCGCGGCTCGGGCGGCGTCCATGCGCCTCGCTGAAATGGCCGTCCAGGAAACAGGCTACGGTCGAGTCGCCGACAAACACGCCAAAAACATGCTCGCCGCCGACCTGCTTCCGCGCCGCATGCAAGGCATGAAAACCATCGGCGTCATTCGCGAATTGCCGGAAGAGCGCGTCGTGGAAATTGCCGAGCCAGTCGGCGTAGTCGCCGCCATACTGCCCACTACCAATCCAACCTCTACCGCGATCTACAAAACTCTAATCTCGCTTAAAGCCGGAAATGCGATTGTGCTCAGCCCCCATCCTCGGGCCAAGGCATGCACCTGCGCCACAGTCGACATGCTCAGCCGCGCGGCAGTTGCGGCCGGCGCGCCCGATGGTCTCATTCAATGCGCCACCAACGCCACTGTGGAAGGCACCAATGAATTGATGCACCACAAGCGCACCGCCGTGATTCTTTCAACCGGCGGTAGCGGCATCGTTAAGGCCGCGTATTCCAGTGGCAAGCCGGCTTTCGGCGTCGGGCCTGGCAACGTGCCGGTGCTGCTCGACTCCACGGCGAACGTCGGTGAGGCCGTTGCAAAAGTGCTCAGCGGGAAGACATTTGACTTCGGCACGCTGTGCTCCAGCGAACAAACCCTTGTCGCGGAAAAATCGTTACGCGATGCCGTTCTAACAGAGCTTCGAAATCGCGGCGCGCACATTTGCGATGCCCCGCAAGCCGCCGCGCTCGCCAAGCTGTTGTTCCGCCAGGGCGTCACAGTCAACCCCGATTGCGTTGGTCAAGACCCGCGCAAGATTGCCCAAATGGCCGGTTTCAACGTAGCCGATTCCACCACTGTGCTGATCGCCGAACTCGGCGGCATTGGCCGCGATCATCCTCTTTCAGCCGAAAAACTGAGCCCCGTGCTTTCCCTCTATTTCGTCGAAAGCTTCGACAAAGCAGTCGACGCCTGCGAAGCGATTTTGCGTTTCGGCGGATTGGGCCATACCTGCGGTATCCATACGGAAGACGAAGCCAAGGCACGCGAATACGCCCGCCGCATGCCCGCTTTCCGCGTGCTAGTGAACACGCCCACACCGCAAGGCTCAACCGGCATTACGACGAATGTGTTCCCCGCCATGACCCTTGGCTGCGGAGCTATGGCCGGCAACGCCACGGGTGACAACGTCTCGCCTCTCCATTTGATCAACACCAAGCGTCTGGCCTGGGCCGTGCGCAAGCCTGAAGAAGCATTTCCGCCACGCCCTGCCGACAAGGAAACTACACCAACACAAATCAATATGCCAACAAATATGGATAAGGCCACCGTGGCCGCCGCCGTCGAACGGTATCTAGCTGGCCGAGGCCTTTCAGAATCGCCAGCGTCCGCAAGCAACGTCGCCTCCATCGTCGACCGCTTCCTGGCTGGTCGCGGATTGCCGACTCCCGCACCGGCTTCAGACTGCGGTTGCGCCTTGCCTGAAACGCCTAGAGCCGCCGATCTGAAGCCCGCTGAGCTTCCTCTTTCACCGCCTCCTCCACCGCCGCCCCCCGCGCCGCCGAAACTGGTGCTCACCGATTTCGTCTGCGAAAACGACGTGCGCCAGGCGATCCATCATGGCAAGAAAATCTACATTGGTAAGAAGTCGATCATTACGCCTTCTGCGCGCGATCTTGGAATTCAATATGATGTGCTAGTGGTGGCTGAACGATGACCTACGAAAATCTCGACAAGCTCAAAGAAGAAATTGAAGCGGAACTTCGCGAAAAGAAGTTTGCCGTGTTCTACGGATTGGGACGTTCTGAAATCGACCGTGACATGTCGATCAACTGGGACACCGAGGCCCATCCCGATTTCCGCGAGTTCCTCACTGTCGCCGAAGGCGCCGGAATCAAGATCGTGATTGTTTATTATAAAATTCTTACCCAAGGCCACATCGCCGAACTGATGGACCAACTGGACGACCTTGACTTGGACCGCGACGAACGCCGCAACCTGTCGCGCGATCTGCAACGCCTAAAAATGTACGAAGGCTTCATTTCCTCGGTGGACCTAAGCTTCGATACGCACGGGCAATCGTATATGTTTAGCGTCTCAACGAACTGGTTCAAGAGCCTGCTTGAGATCGCTGGACAGTTCGATGTGTTCGGTCCAGGCTTCGATGGGGAGGATGTTGATAATGAGCCCCTCGGCGGCGCCTACTTCTCCAAAAACTAAACCGGCCCGCTGGATTGAACCGGTCATCGTGGAATTGCCAGCCGATTGGGGCACGCCATCCATCGTCTCGAAAATCCTTTGGAAACGGGGCTTCCGCACGGCGGAAGAAGTGCGCCGGTTCATGCAGCCGTCGCTTGAGCACTTGCACGACCCGATGACCATGGCCGGCATGCCCGCCGCCGTGGACCGTCTGCGCCGCGCCATCGCCAACCAGGAAAAGGTTCTGCTCTATGGCGACTACGATGTGGACGGAACCACCTCGGTCGTTATCTTGAAAACCGCGTTGAAACTTGCCGGACTGGAATCCACCTTTCATGTGCCAAACCGTTTGAAGGACGGCTACGGCATGCATCCGGAGGTGATCGACCGCGCCGCCGCCGATGGCGTGAAGCTGATCATCAGCGTGGACACAGGCATTCGCGCCGGAGCGGTGGTGAAGCAGGCCAACGCGCTTGGCATCGATTGCATCGTTACCGATCATCACTTGCCCGAAGAAGAGTTGCCGCCAGCGGTGGCCGTGTTAAATCCAAATCGCCTGGATTGCCAATACCCGGAAAAAGGTTTGTGCGGAGCGGGGGTCACGTTCAAATTGATTCAAGCGCTTTTTGAATCGCTGGGTTGGGACGCGGCTCGCCGGCACAAAATCCTCAGCAGCCTACTGAAGCTGGTGGCCGTGGCGACAGTAGCCGACGTGGTTCCGCTGGAAGGCGAGAATCGCATTATCGTTCACCATGGCTTGCTTGATCTGGCGGCGACCCGCAATCATGGCCTGCGCGCCTTGCTCGATGTGTCCGGGTTTGAGCCACATCAATCGCCATCGGCTGGCCAAGTAGCCTTCCGAATCGCGCCCCGCATTAACGCCGCCGGCCGCATGGCAAACGCCGGTGACGCCATCGAAATGTTTCTGACCACCGATGGTGTGAGGGCGCGCGCCTTGGCCGAGCAGTTAAACGCGCACAACACCGAGCGTCAACAGACCGAGCAGGAAATCATTGCCCAGATCCTGCGCGAATGCGATGCTGTCCCGGTGACCGACGATATGCATGCGCTTGTGTTCGCCGGAGAAAATTGGCATAAGGGCGTGGTGGGCATCGTCGCCAGCCGCATGGTGGATCGCTTTCATCGCCCGGCGTTTGTGCTGAGCATCGATACCGGGACAGGCCGCGTGCAAGGCTCCGGCCGTAGCGCCGCGAATTTCCACTTATTGAATGGTCTTGAGAGCATGGCCGATCTATTTTTGAAATTCGGCGGGCATAAGCAGGCGGCGGGGCTGACGCTGGAGCTCGCCCGTCTCGAAGAATTCCGCCGGCGCTTTCAGCAAGTGGCCGAATCGCAGCTAAGCTCCGAAGATTTCCGCAAGACGCATGAAGTGGACGCGCTTGTAGCGCTGACCGAGCTGAACGATACGACGGCTGCTGCTATTCTCACCATGGCCCCTTTCGGCATGGGCAACTCCGCTCCGTTGCTGGCCGCGAAGGATGTGGAACTCGCCTCGCACGGGGACATCTTCGCGGATAAACATTTGCGCCTGAAGTTCCGGCACAACGGCCGGACGCTGACGATGAAGGCCTGGGATATGGGTCATTACGCGGAAACGTTGCGGGCAGGGCAACGAATGGACGTACTGTTCACCGTCGAAGACGATCCCTATTCGGCCAGCCGCGGCTACTCCCCGTGGTCGGCCACGTTGAAAGATTTCCGTCTTGCTTAATCATAAAGTTAAGAACCACTCTTCATCAAACTTGCACGACCTTCTGAAGGAGATAGGAAAGTTCCACGCCGCAGCTCGAACGTGCAGGTGCTGCTTGCACGGAACGTTCCAGCAAGGGGTGCTTCTCCAGGTAGGCGGCAACCATTGCGCTATATTTGGCCTCGGACCTCGATGCATACTCAATGAATTTCCGTGCCTCTTCAACGGTATGTCTGTCAACAGGATCGACGCTATCCGCCTTTTTCTCGCATAAATCAGTGGCTTTTACGATTGCATCCATGTGCCTTTTGCGCTGCTTAGATCATTGTGCGATCTTGGTGGCTCGAAAACATGGCAGATTCATTGCATCCACTTCTGCGCGGATTCCGGTTATATTGTTTCCATGCGCTCGAAACCTCAACTGATCCCTTGCCTCCGTTATGAAAACGCTCCGGCGGTGATTGACTTCCTTTGTAGCGCGTTCGGATTTGATTTGAGAAGCACGCCGTGCTATACGGATCCGAATGACACTAGCCTCATCCACCACGCGCAGCTTGTGCTGGGCGATGCAATGGTAATGCTGTGCACCGCACGCAGCGACCCCGGTATGGAAAAGTACCGCTGGAAGACAGCGAAGGAAGCGGGCGGTATAACCGTTTGCATTGCAGCCGTGCTGGATGACAAGACGATTGAGGCGAACTACTTTCACGCCAAAGCAGGAGGGGCGTAGATTGTCAGAGAGCTTCACGCCAATGAGAGTTATCCCGACCGATCTTATAATGCAAGGGATACTTGGAAGGGAACAATTGGGACTTCGGAACTTACGATCCTTGGGCAGTCGAGGGATCCGCTTGAGGAAGACGCGCAAAACGGATCTCCGGTGGCGACATACTTTGCGTGGTCCTCCAATATTTGGCGGCCCTGCCACCGGGCCCTTTGCGCTCTTAGGTAATGAATTCGGGTATTGTAATTAGAATGGATCGTCGCACATTTTTGCTTTCGAGCGGAGCGTTATACGCTGCTCCGCCTTCCGATCAGATCTCACTCGGCGTGATCGGCGCAGGCGGGCGCGGCACATTCGTTATGTCCGTTTTCCAGAAAGATACCGCGCTTAAAGTGAATGGGATCGCCGACGTCTTTGAGCCTAACCTGGAACGGGCCCAGTCCAATGCCAAAGCCGTTCAAGGGTTCGCGCCGAAGGCCTACCGTAACCATCGTGCTCTGCTTGACGACAAATCCATCCAAGCCGTTCTTATCGCCACTCCCGAACATTGGCATCATCGCATGGTGCTTGACGCTCTCGCCGCCGGAAAGGATGTTTACGTGGAAAAGCCTCTGTGCCAAACTCCACAACAGGGCGTTGAGTTAGTGGCCGCCGAAAAGCGGACCAAACAGATTGTGCAGGTAGGCATGCAGCGCCGCAGTTACGATTTGTATCTTGAAGGGCGAGACATAGTGCAAAGCGGCCGTCTGGGCAAAGTGCGCATGGTTCGTTCCTGGTGGCTGAATAACTATTTGACCGGAGCCAAAGCCACCAAGCTGGACGGACACCTGGATTGGGACGAATGGCTTGGACCACTGCCGAAGCGTGCACTTGATCCCGACATTTTCCGTCGCTGGCGGCACTATGCGGATTTCGCCGGAGGCATCGCTGCCGATCAAGGAGCACACGTCTTCGATGGCATTCATTTATTGATGAGCGCAAGTTACCCGCTGGCGGTTACGGCCGCGGCCGGCAAGCCGCACAAGCCCGAGTTCGACACTCCGGAATCCGTTGTGGTGACCGCCCTATACCCCGAAGATTTCATCGGCGTATTCAGCATCAACTACGCCGCGATGAAGTACAAATCGAAGAACGATCAACTGAATCAGTTAGACGGCGACAAGGCTCGCATGGACATCGGGCGCGAAGAACTGAGCGTGTTTCCGGAAGGCGATGAAGACAACGCGGCGCTGCGGAAGAAATCGGAAAAAGGCTTTGGATATGCCACCGATCTGCATGTGCGGAACTTCCTTGATTGTGTTCGTACGCGTAAGCGGCCTACTGCGCCGATGGTGCTTGGGTTCCAGGCATGCCTTGTTACGCAGCTCGCCAATATATCGATGAAGACCGGGAAGCGGGCCACGTGGAATGCAACGAAGAGCGCGGTGGAGTTTTGAAATAACCTTTCTTGGGAGTTGGTGGTGGGGGCGGCTTGTGAACGAGGAGCCCATCTCCTCTTTTCTCTTATCATTAAGCCGCAACCTTATACCGGGCAAAGACCCATTCTTCCCAGTTTTTCATGAGCTCAGGATCGTAGGGAACGGCGTCAGTGGATCCTAATTGCGATGCATCACGTCCCCGCTTTACCAGTTCATTGAAAACCTGTTCAATATCGTCATCGAACCAATGATACCAGAGGTTTTCGTATTCGGCAGCTAGGTAGTGAGCTCCACTCATTCCGTAGTTTGGCTAAGGTCGAAATGCGGCGATTAAGAGCAGTTGCTATGGAGTAAGCCTTGCACAGCGCGGAAACAAGGGCCATTATGATGGGAATATAATCAGGGGACTTGGCGACGATTGTAGCCTGAAAGACGAACTGGATCGTCGCGGACCCGCCATGTTGCAAAGCCATGTGCCGGAACTGGCCGGTGAGCTTGCTGCGCGGCTCTGCGGCGGTGCGGGGGGACGCGTCCCTAAAGCGTCATTTTGCAGTTCGGGCAGCGAAGGGG
Organism: Bryobacterales bacterium; assembly: GCA_043785065.1. Lineage (GTDB taxonomy): Bacteria > Acidobacteriota > Terriglobia > Bryobacterales > Bryobacteraceae > JANXSF01. The sequence goes on from JAYVXT010000523.1 coordinate 13,545, forward strand.
TGGAAGCAGCCATCAACTTTTCCCGCGCTTTCACCAAACGCAGCGGGCTCCTTTATTTATTGCGAGGGCGCTTTCCACGGACTCACCTGCGGAGCGCTTTCGTTGATGGGATCTGACTTCTGGAAGGAAGGCTTCGGCCCGTTGCTGCGGGATAGCGCGGCTGTTCCCTTCGACTCCATTGCGCCGCTTGAAGAAAAACTCGCCACCAAGAAATTCGCCGCGTCCATCGTGGAGCCAATATAGGCGGAAGCAGGAATCGCCATTCCGCCGAAGGAATATTTGAAGGCGGCGCAAACGTTGTGCCGCAAACATGGAACTCTGTTCGTACTGGATGAAGTTCAGACAGGCATGTACCGCACTGGCCCGTTCCTGGCTTCATCATCATTTCGGCATTGAGCCTGATATGGTTGTGCTGGCCAAGGCGCTCAGTGGCGGCCTCATCCCGGTGGGCCGCGACGCTGATGACCAACGAAATTTACCACGCCGTATTTACCTCACTCAAGCGGTCCATTGTCCACACTTCTACTTTCAGCGAAAATGGGTTGGCGATGCGGCGTTGGCCTGACAAAGATGGATGTTCTGGAGCAGGATCAATTGGGAAAGCGCGCCACAATAGCCGGCGAGGAGTTGCGCACCCGTTTACGCGAAGCCCTCTCCGGTTTCGAGATGGTGAAATCCGTACACGGTCTTGGCATGATGAGCGGCATCGAATTCACACCGCCCAGCAGCTTGCGATTGCGCGCAACGTTCGAGGCATTCCGCGCGGTGCACCCAGGCATGTTCGGACAAATGATCGTAATGCGGATGTTCCTCGATCATGAAATTCCAACGCAAATGTGCGGCAACAATTTCATGGTGCTGAAGGCCGCCCCACCGCCTGATGACAAGCGATGAACAGCTTGCATCCTTCGCGCCCGCTTTGCGCCGTGTGGTGGAACTGATGCACACTTCAAGCAGCTTCCGGATTGAAGCCTTGGGCATGGCGCGAAGAGCGGCTAATGTTTAAGGAAGGATGAAAGACGCTATTGCACAACCGGGGCCGGGGGCTTTTCCTTCGGCTTGGGGGCAACAGGAACTTCCTTTTTAGGGCTAATGATGATATGGGCGTTGCGGCCTTCAAGGCGCGGTGAGCCTTCTACGGCTCCGATGGTGGCCAAGTCGCCGGCAAAGCGGAGCAACAACTGGCGGCCCAAATCAGTATGCGCGATTTCGCGACCGCGGAACTGCACAATCGCCTTCACGCGATTGCCGTCCTTCAAGAACTTAATCGCGTGGTTTTTCTTGAACTCGTAATCGTGGTCATCGGTATTGGGGCGGAACTTCAACTCCTTCACTTGAATGACGTGCTGCTTCTTCTTCGCTTCGTGCGACTTCTTCTTTTGCTCATACTGCCACTGGCCGTAGTCCATTGCTTTCGCAACGGGCGGATCGGCTGTGGGCGATACCAGAATGAGATCAAGCTCCAACTCTTTAGCGCGGCGAATGGCCACCTGCGTGGGGAGTACTTCTACTGAACCGTCCGGAAATACTGCCCGGACTTCCTTGGCGCGAATTGCTTCGTTGACATTTTCGCGAATTTTTTGCGGTAGGCGCCGTGGGGCGAAGGAAGGTCTATTTGGATACATTCAAAATCTACCCTAAGTGTATCATCAACTTAACATGCGTAAAGAGGGGGCGCCGCCGATTCCTTTGCGATTATCGGCTA
>JAYVXT010000524.1:0-4943 GCA_043785065.1 Bryobacterales bacterium
GTAAGTTGCTGTGAGTAAGTCGAGTAAGTAGAGTGTAAGTGAACAGTTAGTAACATAGTAAGTGAGTCATTCAACCGATCGGTGGCTACTTACAATCCCGCTCGAATAGCCTCCAAATAGTCGATGGGCGAGTGAGGGTATCTAATCCCCACCCGCCCATCTTGCGCTCCGGTTTCATCGCGTCTTGCTATCCGCCGGAGCCACCGCACCCGCGCATCATGCTTTGGGTTCAACGGAAAGCTAGTTAGTTGTGCCCGTGAGCGGGGTTGGGGCCGGTGAAGCAATGCCCTTGAGCTTGTCTGCGGAAGTTTGCAGGGTCGCAAGCACGGAATCTTCCGTTGCTTGGCTGAGCCCGCCATCGGCGATCTTCTTTTTCAGTTCTTCCAAGGTTGCGGCGATAGCGTTGGTTGCATCGTCGATTTCTGTAATTACTTGCTTGAATCCTAGTTCAGTTGCCACTTTCAATTCTCCCGTTGCTTTATTCAAATCGGTCAACAACTTGTATAGCATGGCCGAATCTTTGTTGTCAAATTGTGGTTCGCCACAATTCCAGCACTCACGAGCCACGTTGCAAGAACACTTTCGCCGCGCCATTACTTCGCCATCCCTGCGAGTTGAGCCGGAGGTGTGATGCCCTTCTGTTCTTCAATGAGACGGTCGCTGAGTACTCCGCCCTGGACAAGCTCAACGCGGAGGTATTCCATCGCACGGGGCAAACCATAGCGGATGATTGACATTGCCACTAAACCCGCGCAATACTGCCCGGTTTTGATGCCCTTGATTTTCAGTTGTGTCGGTTCCCGTTCGCTCGTCGCCTCTTCAACCGTCACAGGAATTCCAAGTCTCCCAGCGCATAGTCTCGCAACGGTTATGGCCGTCGCCGGGATAGCGTATTGCGCCGGGTTACAGTCTGGAAATGGAGCCCGGAAACCAAAAGCGCCATACTCCCACCCGTCACCGTCGAAAAAATGCCCTGTATTCACATCGAAAAACAGGCCGTTGTAGTATTGCATGAAAACCTCCATCTGCAAGGATATCACGCCCACCCGAACATATTCACCTGTGAAAAGTACTACTTCCTAAAGTACTTGTCGTAAATCCATGCGGCAATGATCGACGTAACCACGCCAATAACCACCGCCCCTACTATCACTTTTTCCTGATTGTTCATTTTTTAAACACCAGAGCAAGCAACCCGCCCGCCGCCAATACCATCACAGGCAATAGATAGCCGCTTCCTGCTGTATCCATGCCCACCACGCCACCGCCGCCCGTGCTGCCACCATTCCCGCCGCCGCCGCCGTCGCCGCCGCCGCCGTCGCCGCCGCCCGCCGTGCTTTTCAGTGTCGGATTAGCCACAAACGCCGAATCGAGGATGGGCCGGTAGTATAGCGTGATCCAATCGCATCCCACGCCGCCGGGTTTCGGACACCACGGGGCCGTACCGCCTTCAATCAAGCGTTCCGAAATACAACGTCTGCCAGCATCTTGCAGCGCTGGATTCGAACACGCCCGCCCTAGCAGTTCGAGGTATGCTTGCGCATTGTTCAGAGCCGCCGCCCGGAGGTTTTCATACCGCTGGCCTTCTGGCAATCCCAAGAACGCATCACGGTTTAAGACAAGCTTCCTTTCAGCCACATCGGCATAATTGGAAGCAAGGGTGCAGGTTTCCCCACACCCCTGGAATTGTTGAATGATGAAAACCGATACCGCGGTTATGCCGGCAATGGCCGCGCCGATAGGTCCAGCAAGCGCAAGTGAAGAGGTAGCTCCCGCAATGGTTGCCAGTAAACTACCTGTCGTTGCTGCCGCTTGCGCCGCCCGGTTCGCTAGTGTGAGATTCTCGCCCATTGCCTATCTCTTCGGAGGGTCTGTCACCACGGTAACGGGTCCATTCCGCCACGGCAAGTTAACCGTTGCGATAGGCCTCGAAAACGCCGCCGGAGGGGTATCCATTCCCGTTAGCTTTTGTAGTTGCTCCCTGATGATATCTTCCACTAATTCAACTGCCACGGGGGCAACCTTTGCCACAAACTTGCCTAGCCAAGCATTGAAAACCATTCTAATATTCTCCCTTTTTTCTGAGTTTCAGAACTTTAATTGATTGTTTTGTCTATCGGGTTTCCCACCACGGGGCCGGGGTCGATTTGATCGAACATGATAGACGAAGAAACGCATTTCTTGCGGTTAAGAAGGATGTACAGAACCGCCGCCACCGCGATAATTGTTATTATTTGCTTGCTCATTTTCCCTATCCCTTAAGTCTCTAAGACGCTCCATTTCACTTTTTAACCACTTCACGTTTTCAGCTAGCCCACCCGCCCACCAAACGAAGCCAAGTATTTCCGCTATATGAGCCGCCGCTAGATGCTCAATTGTGAAATACGGGGCCGTCGCCGGGGCTGATGTCTGAATCAGTATCGCGAACATTAGCGACATCTTTTTTAGGTCACCCGCCAATGAAAAAACCTACCATGCCACGGGCCAGAATTGGTATTGAGCCAAACGTGCATACAAACTTGGTCATAGGTTGAGAAACCATAGACGGGGCCGGGGTCATCTGAGCCAAACCGCGAAGTTGAGCGCCAATAGTTGACACCGTCAAGCGATACGTCATACGCACGGATAATTCCATTGTCCACCACTCGCCCATAAGTCCATGCCGCCGTTAATGGAAAAGCAAAACCGCTTGCTACGTCGGAACATGACGCTGATAAATTACTGCTGCATTGGTAAACGGACCACGGGGCAACGTTTCCTATAAAACTTGGCGAATATTGGAATAGTTCCTCTTTCCCGGTTCCTGAGTTCCTTAATGTAAAGCCCGTACTTTGAAATTGATTCGGTATTTTATCGTTTATAAAGCCAACTTCTACCGTAAACGGGGGTGCATGTAATGTAGTACAAAGTTTCCGTCTTGTGTCTGAGTTTCCGCCCTGCGGAATCACCATGATAGTCCCATTAGGCGCAATGGTTGATTGTGACACCGTAGCCGTGCCTTGATCCACCCATGTGAAATCGGCGAAGTTTGGAGCCGTATAGCTACCCCATGGAGCGCCGCCGCTGCCAAACCCGGTCGTTGCTGATGTCGCCTGAGCGCCCAATAAACGCCCGGATATTTGGCCGGTACCTGTGAGGGTCGCCGCTATCTTGATCCATGCGTATGAGCCCGTCAAAAGCGCCGTGGATTGAGTTGTAGCCGTCGCCGGGTTCGAGCCGGTTGTAGGTGTGAACGTTGCAAAGGTTCCCGGAGTGTTTCCCGCGTCCGGGGCCGTCAACACCGTCACCGTCGCCGCCGAAATACCGGAGCCAAAATAGGTGAATTGCCAGCTATAACAGGCTGATGTTTTGTTGTTGTAAATGACAGGACTCGCGCCCGCTTTGAGCGTGAACTTTATATCACAATCCGCCGCGCGTGATGCCTGACAGATAGCCGCCGCCATAAAGACAAGTCTGAAAATAAATGCTAATGTGTGTCTCATGTTTTCCCCCTTTAACAATTCGGCATCAACGTAATGAATGCCGCATTAACAACGGAATCGCCCGCGCCCGTCGCGGTACCGTTGAGCAACCATACTTCACCATTCCAAGGAAGCACTAAGGGTTGAAACGCTGGCAACGCTTGCACATATTGGCCGTCGCGAATTTCAACGTTAAAGCCCGCCGCCGGAGGCGCAAGGACTGTTTCGAGCCCGCTGCGATCAAGTCCAATCCAGATGTTCGATAACGCCGAAATTATCACCCATCCCTTGAAAGGGCCGCTAACCCGTTGCGCCCGCCCCTGTGAGTTCTCATCAAAGCTGACAACCATTTTCTTACGCCCCTTTTTTTGCTTTTGCGCCTATCACCACGATAGTTGCAAACACCCACCACGGGATACCGAATAGGTTGATGCCCCATGGTCCATGCGTCACTATACCGCTTTGGCTGCTACTGTCGCCGCCGCCGCCTATTCCACCGCCGCCGCCGGAGCCACCGCCGGAGCCGGAGCCGCCTGAGCCGCTTGAACATCCACAACATGAAGATCCTGGACCAGCTTGCACGCCTGTTACCCCCGCTATAAATTTGTTCGAGTATGGCACACCATCGCCGCCGCCGCCGGTCGGAACGTCGCCATATTGACACCCGCACCCGATGGCATTACATGTGGGATTGGTACATGGAAGGTTGCCAACGAAACCCGCCGTTGCACAAATAAACTTGCCTAGAATGTCGGTTGAGCCGCTACAGTTGCAGCGGTACCGCGTACATTCCTCTTCAGTTGTTGGCAGTGCCATCGCTTAACCCCTTGCCTCTTTAACCACGAAGAAACCAACTACCGCCAGCACAACGAATAACAGCGGATTAGTGGCAAGTTTCTGACAGAATGCGCAATCCGTCTTCCCAAGGACACCGTTTCCGGTTGCGCCGCCAGAGCCGTTTCCGGTTGCGCCGCCAGAGGGTGCGGTCGTTTTCTTCTGAGGTTCGCAAGAATACTTTCCTCCATACTTATAGACGGAGCCGCCGCCACAATCAGGAATACCGCCGCCGCCATTCAGGTTTGAAGCTTGCGCCGCGTCTAACTGAAATTGCCGCATTGCATCAAGAAACGCGCCCGCCGATAACGGAGGGGTTGAGTCACGAGGTAAATAAGCGTTTGTATCGGGCAAGATGTCCGGGTCAACAAAGTGACCTGCGCACCAATTCCATTCGTCTGGAGTTGCGCGGTCGTTGCCGGTTGCTTGTTGCATACAGCTTTCGAGTTGTTGGACCTGTAGCAGGTTCGCCGAAATAATTGCCATGAATGCCCCCTAGTTCAGATACCAAATAAGTGCCACCACACCAAGCAAGATGTAAGGCGTATTGCTTCCCATGCCAGGTTTGGTTTCCGGGGGGGCCGGTTTCCCAGGAAGGTTCCCCACCGCCGCACCGGAGACGGTTTTCTCTGCCTGGGTTCCCTTCGG
>JAYVXT010000525.1:0-4936 GCA_043785065.1 Bryobacterales bacterium
GCGGGTGCTACGCAGGACCGAGGAAAGCATGGCAACTCCTTCTTGAGTGAACGCGCGTGGCATGCTTCTACGGCGGCTTGACACGGCGGCCGCCCCAACTTGACATCACAATTTGCGATTTCAAGATTTTCGCTTCTTCCTCCGTAATCTCAAACATGAAATCAGCTGGGAAGCGTTCCAAATTACGCTTCACTGCCTATTCATCGCGCCCGTACTGACTTGGTGGAGCACCGCCAGATCCGAATCAAGGATTATCTTCTGTCCGCGAAGCGCGCGGATCAGTCCCTGAATCGGGCGAGCCGGCGCAACGCTACTCTTCTTGGTCTTCTTAATAATTTGTTTGGATTTTGCTTTAGCCATGCTGCCCCCTTCCTGGAAATTTAAATGGAGGAGTAACCGGTCTGATTTGAAAGAGTCGGTCGCTGCGGCGAGTGGCCAAATAATTGGAGAATATCAAATCCTAACGGGCAAATTTTGAAATCACAATTTGTGATTTCAAGATTCACGCGCTACATCGCCATTACTTCCAAACTATCCGGTCCGCAAATCTGCTCCAGTTCCGCCTTGAATTCCTTATCCGCGCGCACCTTCAAATGCAGATCCATCACTACTGAAAAATCCCGCGGCTTATCGATGCGAACGCGCACTTCAGCCGGACCAGGTTTGCGCTGGAACAAATCGCACAGTCGTGCCGCCGGTGAAGAAGTTGGTTCATCTCCATTCACCTTCACGCGAATCGAAATCAAGCTCGGCAAATTCACACGCGCATTTTCGATTGGCATCAAACTCTTGATGCTCAGTTTCGCTGAGGCCCCTTCTTCCGGCATCACAACGCCACGCACCAACATGGCTTTATCCTCCAGCAAAGCCCCCATCACAGATTCAAACGAGGATGCGAAAACCATCGCCTCAACCGCGCCTTTGTGATCTTCAAGAAGCATGGATGCCCACAATTTTCCTTCCTTATTCCTGCGCCGATTGATGCCGGTTAGAATGCCACACATCGCCACCTCGTGCCCTTTAACCAAGCCCTCCAGTTGATCGCTTTCGTGCGTGCGCAGTTCCTTCACTTTATCCATATACTGGTCCAGCGGGTGCCCGGTTATGTAGAAGCCGATAATCTCCTTTTCGCCGCCCAGCATCTCAAACGAATTCCACTCGGGAACATCGGGCAGTTTCTCGGGCGTCGCTGATTCGGCGGCGAACATCTCGCCAAACAAGCCCGCCTGCCCACTTTCGCGATCTTTCTGCGCGCGGGAACCGTGCTCAATCGCGCGGTCAAGTATCGCCCATTGTTGCCCGCGGCTGCCTTCCAGCGTATCCATCGCTCCAGCCTTGATCAGGCTTTCAATCGCGCGCCGGTTCAACGATGTAAGGCTGACCTTATCGCAAAATTCGTAGAGTGAAGTAAACTTCCCCACTTCCTTGCGGGCATTAATAATACTCTCCACCGCGCCTTGCCCCAGGTTCTTGATCGCGCCCAGCCCAAAGCGAATCGCCTCCCCGTCGGGAGTAAAGCTCCAGTCCGATTTATCCACATTCGGCGGCAACACTTTGATCCCCATGTCGCGGCATTCGTTGATGTATTTCACCACCTTCGCGGTGTTCCCGGTTTCCGACGTCAGCAGCGCCGACATGAATTCCACCGGGTAGTGCGCCTTCAAGTAAGCCGTAACATACGCCATATATGCGTATGCCGCCGAGTGCGATTTGTTGAAGCCATACCCCGCGAACTGCGCCATCAGGTCGAATATCTTCTCGGCCTTCTTTGGGTTATGTCCTTTCTTCGCGGCTCCGGCTAGGAAAGTGGCCTTCTGCTTGTCCATCTCCTCGGCTTTTTTCTTGCCCATCGCACGCCGCAGGATGTCGGCATCGCCCAACGAATAACCGGCCAGTACGTTTGAGATCTGCATCACTTGTTCCTGATACACGATCACGCCGTAAGTTTCTTTTAGCAGCGTTTCAAGCTGGGGAAGATCGTAAACAATGGCCTTCTTGCCCAGCTTGCGGGCAATGAAATCGTCCACCATCCCGCCTTGAATTGGACCCGGACGGTACAGCGCATTTAACGCGCAAAGGTCTTCCAACCGTTCCGGCTGATAGCGCCGCAGAATGTCGCGCATGCCCGGCGATTCAAACTGGAACACGCCCGAGGTGAAGCCTTTGGTGAAAATCTGATAGGTCTTCGCGTCATCCAGTGGAAAATCTTCAATCTGATACAGCTTGCCGGCGGTCTTCTCAATCAACTTCAACGCGTCCGCCACGATCGACAGTGTTGTCAAACCCAAGAAATCCATCTTGAGCAAGGCCAGCTTATCCAGGCCGTTCATGTCGTACTGCGTCACAATTTCGTCTTTGTTCGTCTTGTACAGCGGGACAAGATCTTTCAGCGGCTGCGGCGAAATCACAACGCCCGCCGCATGCACCGAAGCGTTACGCGACATGCCTTCCAGCTTTAGCGCGATATTGAGTACTTCCCGCACGCGAGGGTCACGCCGCGCCTCGGCTTCAAACCCCGGCTCCTGCGCGAAGGCGTCCTTTAACTTGATGTTCAGCGTTGGCGGAACCAGCTTGGTAAGCTTTTCCACTTCAGCAAAAGTCATGTCCATCACGCGGCCCACGTCTTTCAACGCCGCCTTCGAGGCCAACGTTCCGAACGTGATAATCTGCGCCACTTGCTCGCGCCCGTATTTTTCGGTGACGTACTGAATCACTTCGCCGCGGCCGCGCGGGCAGAAATCCGTATCAATGTCGGGCATGCTGATGCGTTCCGGATTCAGGAAGCGTTCAAAAAGCAGACCGTATTGAAGAGGGTCGATGTCGGTGATTTCCATCACATAACAGACCAGCGAACCAGCCGCCGAACCACGCCCCGGCCCCACGGGGATGCTGCGCGACTTGGCGAACCGGATGAAGTCCCAAACAATCAGCAGGTAGCCGGAAAACTTCATATTCTGAATAATCTGAATTTCGCGATCCAGACGCTCTGAATAAGCTTGCAGCGGCTCCTTCAGCATTCCACGCTCGGCCATCGCTTCCAGGCGCGGACGGCGCTTTTCAAAGCCCTGCCGGCAAACGTACTCGAAGTAGGAATCAATGTTATGTTCGGGCGGCACATCGAAGCGAGGAAACGGATCCTTCACTTTTTCCATCTTCACGTTGCAGCGCTGGGCGATCTCCCACGGCGTATCGAGAGCGCGAGGGAAGTCGCCAAAGATGGCTTCCATCTGCTTTCGGTTCTTCATGTAGAATTCCGGCTGATCGAAGCGCATGCGATTCCGGTCGGATAGCGTCTTGCCGGTGGAGATGCACATCAGGACTTCGTGCGCGCGGGCATCGTCATGACGAAGATAGTGGGCGTCGTTGGTAGCGACTAGTTCCACCCCCATCTCTTTCGAAAGCTTGTTTACCAGCGGTACCAGGCGCTTGTCTTGCTCCATGCCGTGGTCTTGAATTTCCAGGAAGAAGTTGTCTTTCCCGTAAATATCCCGATACTGGTACGCCAACTCCTGCCCTTGCGAGTATTTGTCCGCAAGCAGCGCCTCATTCACATCGCCGCGCAAGCAGGCGGACATGGCGATTAGCCCTTTCGAATACTTCGCCAGCAGGTCTTTATCGACGCGAGGCTTGTAATAGAAACCGTCCAGGTAGCCGGTGGAAACAAGCCGAAGCAGGTTGGTATAGCCTTCCTGATTTTCAGCAAGCAGCACCAAGTGGTTGTAGCGGTCGGAATCATCGCGAGTTTTATGCGATTTTTGATTGACGTAAACTTCGCATCCGATGACCGGATGGATGCCTTTAGCCTTGGCTTCATTGTAGAATTCGACGGCTCCGAACAGGTTGCCGTGGTCGGTCATGGCAACGGCGGGCATCTTCTGTTCGACGGCAAGATCCATCAATTGAGAGATTTCACAGGCCCCGTCCAGCAGGGAGTAATCGGTATGGCAGTGCAGGTGGACGAAGGGTGCGTCGGACATAGCTGGAAGCTTCTAGTATAGAGCTTTGGCGGGTGAGGCTATGGGGATAATGGTGGCCGCGCGTGGCGTTACAGTTAAGGAATGCGGCGTCTAACAGCTGAAATAATTCCAGATCTAGAACATGGCGGATTTATCGCGCGTGTTCCTGACATCCCCGCTTACGGTGAAGGCGACACCGATGATCAAGCAATTGCTGATCTTCGGGAAGCTCTACGAGCCTATACCGAAGCCTATGGCTTGGAAGATGCTCTCGGCCGATTGAACCAACCCAGTTCCTTGCGGCAAATTGACTTGTTAGTTAAGCGACCCGATTCATGCCTAAGCTGCCACGGCTTACCGGAGCGGAAATGGTGGCTTTCTTAAATCTCAAGGATTGCAGTTGCTCGAATTCGTGGAAGCCACTACGTAATGGAGAATGGCGTGCGCCGAAAAACAGTTCCGGTTCACGGATCAAGACTAGAATGCTTCGTATTGGAACCGTGCATGGTATCCTGGGCGACATGGAAATTGCTCCAGGTGTTTTCGCTGCTTTATTGAACCATTGAGAGTTGGCTGTGACCGGTCCATTTAAAACGGCGTTCTCTTTGACCAAAATATCCCGAAGGGCGTTGCTTCTTGATTGAATAAGAGAATCCACCGCCCGCCGTTCACATACGATTCCAAAACTCCCAACTCCCCACACCTCAATATCTTACCCCTCACATCCGCAAAACAACCGATCCGATTTCCAGCCCCTACATGCTATGTTCTAACCAGAGCGAAAAACTCCTGGCCAGAATGCTCTCGTTCAAAAGCGCTCCCTAAAAAGCGCAAAGGGCCCGGTGGCAGGGCCGCCAAATATCGGAGGAACACGAGAAGTTACTCGCCACCGGAGCTCCGTTTTGCGCGTTTGCCTCAGAAGCGCAAAGGCCGCTTCGGCGCGGCCCCCAATGTTATAGGAACTCGCTGATTCCATTAGC
>JAYVXT010000526.1:0-15194 GCA_043785065.1 Bryobacterales bacterium
GACGACGGCCGTGGCCCGCGGCGATCTCAATCGCAAGATCACCGCCGACGTGAAAGGCGAAATCCTCGAATTGAAGAACACCATCAATACGATGGTCGATCAGCTCAACGGGTTCGCCGGCGAAGTCACGCGCGTGGCGCGCGAGGTGGGAACGGAAGGCAAACTCGGCGGTCAGGCGATGGTTCCCGGCGTTGGCGGTATCTGGAAAGATCTCACGGACAACGTGAACTTCATGGCGTCCAACCTGACCGAGCAAGTTCGCGGAATCGTCAAAGTGGTGACCGCCGTTGCCAACGGCGATCTCACGCAGCGCCTCACGGTGCAGGCCAAGGGTGAGGTGGCCGCGCTCGCCGACACGATCAACAACATGACCGTCACTTTGGCCACCTTCGCTGACCAGGTGACAAACGTCGCCCGAGAAGTCGGCGTCGACGGGCGTCTGGGCGGGCAGGCAAACGTTCCCGGTGCCTCGGGTACATGGAAGGACTTGACCGGCAACGTCAATCTGCTGGCGGCCAATCTCACCACTCAGGTGCGCGCCATCGCCGAAGTGGCCACCGCCGTCACCAAGGGCGATCTCACGCGCTCCATCCAGGTGGAGACGCGCGGCGAAGTCGCCGAACTCAAAGACAACATCAACACGATGATCTCGAATCTGCGCGAGACCACCGAGTCCAACCGTGAGCAGGATTGGGTAAAAACCAACCTTGCAAAGTTTACGGGCATGCTCCAGGGCGAGCGCGAGTTGGGCACCGTGGGCCAGATGCTTCTCACCGAATTGGCGCCGCTGGTCAACGCGCACCAGGGCACCATCTACCACTTGACGCAAACCTTCGGAGGAAACGAATTGCGGCTATTGTCGAGCTACGCCCACAGCGGAGCAAGGGCGCTCAACCGCAAAATCGAGATCGGCGAAGGCTTGATCGGTCAGTGCGCAGTGGAGAAAAGACGAATCCTGCTGACAAATGTTCCTCCCGACTTCGTCAGAATCGCCTCCAGCCTGGGCGAAGCCAAGCAGGTCAGCATCATCGTCCTGCCGGTGCTTTTCGAGGGGCAGACGAAGGCCGTTGTGGAGCTGGCAACTCTGGAGGATTTCAACGCCGGATCACTCGCGCTTCTCGACCTGCTGACCCAGAGCATCGGCGCGGTGTTCAACACGATCGAAGCCACGATGCGTACGGAAGGTTTGTTGACGCAGTCGCAACAACTGACGGTCGAACTCCAGTCCCGCCAGAGCGAGTTGCAACAAACCAACGAGGAACTGGGTACTAAAGCGAAACTGCTGGCCGAGCAGAATGCCGAAGTCGAACGTAAGAATGCCGAAGTGGAGCAGGCACGCTACGCGCTGGAGGAGAAGGCTGCGGAGCTGGCGCTCACCTCGAAGTACAAGTCGGAGTTCTTGGCGAACATGTCTCACGAGTTGCGCACTCCGCTCAACTCGATTCTGATTCTGAGCCAGCAGTTGGCCGAGAACTCCGCTAGCAACCTGACGACGAAGCAGGTGGAATTCTCCCGCAACATCAACTCGTCCGGTTCGGATCTGCTCAACCTGATTAACGACATTCTCGATCTTTCGAAAATCGAGTCGGGAACCGTTACGGTGGACGTCGAAGACATCAGCTTCAGCGCGCTGCGGGACAATATTGACCGCAACTTCCGGCACGTGGCGGAGGCGAAAAATCTTCCGCTTCACCTGCTCTTCAACGCAGGCCTGCCCCGCTCCATGGCGAGCGATCCGAAGCGTCTGCAGCAGATTCTTAAAAACCTGCTGTCGAACGCGGTCAAGTTTACGGCGCATGGTCAGGTGGAAGTTCGGGTCGGCCTGACGACAGAGGGCTGGAGCCCTGATCATCCTGTGCTCAGTCTGGCGCAGCAGGTAGTGGCGTTTGCGGTTACAGATACCGGTATCGGCGTGGCGCCGGAGAAGCAACGTTTGATCTTCGAAGCGTTCCAGCAGGCCGATGCGGGAACCTCCCGCAAGTACGGCGGCACGGGTCTGGGTCTCGCGATCAGCCGTGAACTGGCCTTATTGCTGGGGGGCGAAATCCGGCTCGCCAGCGTTCACGGAAAAGGAAGTACCTTCACGCTCTTTCTGCCGGTTCTTTATGCCGGCCCCGACAATGCCCGGACGTCACCCTTCAGAAGCTTTTCCGCCGCGCACCCGCGATCGCACACGATGGCGGCGCTCCCCAGCCCGCGGGAAGAGCATATCGAAGACGATCGTAACGCAATCGAGGAGAACGATTCAGTTCTGCTCATCGTGGAAGACGACCCGCACTATGCCCGAATCCTGCTGGGTTTCGCAAGAGACAAAGGGTTCAAGGGGATCGTTGCGATGAAAGGAGCGCTGGGTCTTTCACTGGCGCGGCAATTCCGGCCTACCGCGATTTCGCTCGATATCTTCCTACCGGACATGCTGGGCTGGACAGTGCTGAACGAGTTAAAACTCGATCCGACCCTGCGCCATATACCTGTGCAGATCGTAACGATGGAAGATGAACGGCGGTACGGCCTCGCGCATGGCGCGTTCTCTTACGTGATCAAAGCGCCTACGACGGACGGAATTGAGCTGGCACTGGACAAGATCAAAGATTTCACCGCCTCACGCATCAAGCGGCTCTTGATCGTGGAAGACAACGATATCGAGCGCCAGGCTATCGTCGAACTTCTTGGCTACAGGGACATTCAGACGGTCGCGGTCGGCAGCGGCGAAGAGGCGATGAAAGCCATGCTCGCCGAACCGTTTGACTGCGTCGTGCTCGATCTGCAATTGCCCGACATGACGGGCTTTGAACTTCTGGATAAATTGCGTGCCGAGCCGAGACTCACGGACACACCGGTGGTCGTCTTCACGGGCAAGGATCTCAACGAGGACGAGCAGAACCGGCTCAAGGCAATGGCCAAGAGCGTGGTGCTCAAAGACGTTCAGTCTCCGGAACGTCTTCTGGACGAAACGGCATTGTTCCTCCATCGAGTAGTCAGCGAGTTGCCCCCTGAAAAGCAGCAGATGCTGGAACGGCTCCATGGCTCCAACGAAGTATTGCGAGGCCGAAGGATCCTGGTGGTCGACGACGACGCGCGCAACATCTTTGCACTCACGTCGCTGCTCGAAAACCACGAGATGGATGTTCACAGTGTCACCAGCGGGCAGGCTGCGATCGATTTCATTCGCGCGACCCCCGACCTCAGCGTGGTTCTCATGGACATCATGATGCCCGATTTGGACGGTTATGAAACCATGCGCCGGATTCGGCAATTGCCTGAGCTCGGGACGCTGCCGATCATTGCCCTCACGGCCAAAGCGATGAAGGGAGATCGGGAGAAATGCCTCGATGCGGGCGCCAGTGACTACATCGCGAAACCGGTCAATACGGACCAGTTGCTATCGCTCATGCGGGTCTGGTTGTTTCGATGAGTTCCAGACTGCGATTAACGCGCCCATCCGAAGGGTCGCCAGATCCGGCGGAACTATCCGAGCCGCGAGAAACGCGCACCTCGGCGACAGGACCGGACAGCGCGCAAATCAACGTTCTGATCGTCGACGACGAACCAAATAATCTTACGGTTCTGGAAACGGTTCTGGACGAGCCAGGCTACCGTTTGGTGCGCGCGACTTCCGCCGACGGAGCGCTTCTCGCGCTGGTTGCCGATGAGTTCGCATTGCTAATTCTCGATGTCAGCATGCCTGGCATGTCCGGGCTGGAACTGGCAAAGCTGATCAAGAAGCGCAAGCGTACCGCAGGCGTTCCGATCATCTTTCTGACCGCGTTTTATAACGAAGACCAACACGCGCTGGATGGCTACGAGACCGGGGCCGTCGACTATCTCCACAAGCCGGTAAACGCCCAGGTTCTCCGCTCGAAGGTGGCCGTCTTTGCCGAACTGTACCGCAAAACCCGCCAGGTGGAGCAGGCGAATCGTGCCCTGCGGGAGGAAGTAGCGGAGCGTCGAAAAGTTGAGGAGGAACTTCGACTTCTGAATGAAAGACTGGAAGAACGGGTGAACGAGCGCACCGAGGCGTTGCGGGAGCACGAGATCAGGCTCCGTAATGCGGCGGATGCGGCAAGGCTGACCTACGTTGAAATAGATGCACGCAATGGTCAGTTACAGGCAGCCGATAACTTCATGGCGGTGATGGGGTATGCCTGGCCGGAAAATAACAAAGATGGCTTGCTCAAAGGCGAGGACCTTTTTCTCAGCCATGTGGCGCCAGTCGACCGCGCGCATGTGGCTGCGGCACTCCGCGAATTCGCGCCGGGTCAGCCTGTGGCAAGCTTCGATTATCAGATTCTTGGCGATGACGGTATCGAGCGGTGGATCGAGAGCAAATGGTTCGTCCACGCGGCGGCGGACGGAACAGCCCGCAACAGCTTCCTTACAAATCTGGACGTCACGGCAAGAAAGACGGCCGAGCAGGAATTGCGGAGGAGTGAGGAACGCTTCCGTCAACTGGCCGATTCCATGCCCCAGATGGTATGGACAGCGAGCCTGGACGGTTCCATCGATTACTACAACGCCCGCTGGCGCAGTTTTGCCGCGTTTAGCGAGAGCAGGAATGGGGATATCTCCAAATGGGCTGACATCCTGCATCCGGAAGATGCGGAACGGTGTTACGAGCATTGGCGCAGTTCGATCAGTAGCGGTGACGAGTTCCACATTGAATATCGATTGTGGGATCAGCGTCACCAGCATTATTGCTGGCACCTGGGCCGCGCCTTACTGATCTCGGATGAAGGACGGAATGCCTTGAAGTGGATCGGGACCTGTACTGACATCGACAAGCAGAAGCGGTCCGAAGAGGACCTGCGGAGAGTGAATAGTACGCTCGAGCAGTTCGCCTTTGCGGCGTCGCATGACCTGCAGGAGCCGTTACGCAATGTCGCCCTGTTCACAGAACTGCTGCGCCAGCATTATGGTGACAACCTTGACGAACAGGGCCACATGTTTATGCAGACCATCGTGTCCGGCGCTCAGAGAATGACGCAACTTGTGAGGGACTTGTTGGCCTACACGCACGTTCTTGGTGCAGACGAAAACCACGCCGGGCCGGTAAACATGGAAAGCGTGTTCGCGCGAGTGCTGGAGAATTTGGACCGGGCCGTACAGGAAAGTGACGCCACGATCACTCATGATGTTCTCCCTGTAGTGTACATACAGGAAATACACGTCGAACAATTGCTTCAAAATCTTATCGGCAATGCAATTAAATACCGCCGCGACGATGAAGCGCCCAAAGTCCATGTCACAGTTTCCAGCCAGGAGAACCAGTGGCATTTCATCGTCAGCGATAACGGTATCGGCATCGCACCGGAATTCCATGCTCAGGTATTTGGTATGTTTAAACGCCTCCATCCGACATCGGCGAAATATGCCGGCACCGGGATGGGACTCGCAATCTGCCAGAAGATCGTGGAGACTTGCCGGGGCAAGATCTGGCTGGAATCTACGCCCGGCGGAGGATCCCAATTTCATTTCACTTTGCCCTGTGGGATATCGCACTAGATGAAAAACGAGCCACTGATCATGCTGAAAAAGGGCGCTTGTTGACGGGGAAGACCCGGACTGCTTGAGGCAAAGGCAGTTTCGCGTGCGGCGTATTTCCCCATTTGGGTGACACAACCACGCACCAGCCCCCGGTGGCAATCGGGGGATTCCGCGATACTCGTCATTCGCTAATTTGTTGTTTAACCAAGGCTAGTGGCAGAGCCGTTGCCGAAAATAGAATCCTCACCAGCCGTTGCTTGCCTTCACATTTTCCCAGGTCACTGTGCGTCCTTCCCGAAAGTCCGTATCCGCTTTGTCACGGAGAATAAGCGTCGCATTTCCGTAGTTCAACAAGATCAGCTAGGGCGTGACTCAGATCGCCATTGTACTCCGAGGCAAGTTCGGTGAGAACCCGGTCTGTATTTTCGTCAATTTCGATCTCACGACGCACCATGCCGAAAGGATACCATGCGCCATGTCACAAGATTATTTACCCCAGAGACGGTTATCCGCTTCTGGGGTTTTGTGAAACAAGACTTTTATCGCGAAACTACATTTCGCTCAAAGCGGCAATCAATGCGCCCTTCGCCGTCGTCAACAAAGGATTATCCGCCAGCCGGATTTCCGAAATCGGCAACGGCAACTCCGCAGACTTCAATTCCGCTTCAAACTTCTCCCGGAATCCGCGAGGTAATACGCTGCCGCCACTCAGCACAAGCGGCACTGCCCGGCCAAGCTTGGGCAGAGATCGCGAATCCCCAAAATGTTGCTTCAACGACGCCACCAGCGACTTGATCAAATCATCGTAGTAAACGCCCAGCACCTGATGAATCTTATCGGTGGAGCCGCCCGTCAAAACGAACGACTCTTCCTTCGCCAAACGAATGCGATTCGCCAGTTCGCCAGTCACGCTAGCCGTGCTGGAATCGACGAAATCACCGGCTTTGGTGATGCTATAACTGGACACCGGAACCGCCAGATAGGACAGACAGACGTTGCACAATCCACCGCCGATGGAAATGCCGATGCCGGTATAGTTGGAGCTTTCCAGTTCCCCGAACACAACCGCCAAACCTTCGTTGATGCTCTTCGGCGAATAACCCAATTCGCCTAAAATCTGGTTCAGCGTGGCTTCGTGATAAGTCAGGTTCTCGCTTGCCCCGATGGGCGCCGCCGGCACGCTGAAACAAGCCTTTTGCCCATGTTGCTTAGCCGGGCCAATCAGGCTTAGGATGATCTGCTTCATCACGCTCAAGCTTTCCGGCTCTGACGGATTAATGAAGCCGCGGCTCATCGGCCGCCGCGTTTCCATCTGCAGCAAATCGGCGAATCGCTCGCTCTCATTACCGTGCACCAGAATGTCATTGCCCACAATCGTGTGTGGGATGTTCTCCCGGCGCAACACCGCCTCACGCATTTTCGAGTTGGGCAGAGTTACAAAAGAGTTCAATTGGCTGCGATATTCATAGCCACTCTCGGCCGGCACGGCCGACACAATCCGGCTGGTTCCAATGTCCAGGCCCACAGGGTGGGCAAAGGTGGGTTCCGCTTTTGCCATCTTAGTTAGATACCTCGTTCTTGTTGTTTTTTTTCAGATTTTGGTAAATCTGACGGTACTGCTCACGCAGCCTTCTCGTCAATAAGGCGGCTGCAATTCCTTGGGCCTTTGCCTGCGAGTTTAGCATGTCTTCGGCTTTCGCCAAACCTGGAACCACCCGGTCCCCCATTGCGGTCAGGTAAGTGTCGTCGTAGTTAAATCCATACAGGTACATGCTGGGCAGTGGTAATTGATAGTTATCCGGCAGGCCAAGTTCGACAAACGGAAAGTCTCCGCCAAAATCGGTGTGGTAACCGATTCCGTAATTTTCGGGATTTACCGACACTTGCCCGTGAGTGACTAAGTTATGGTCGGCGATGTGGTACTTGGCGCGCAACATGTCGGTTAAAAGCTTGGCCGATACTTTCTGAGCGCCGGTGATAAAAGCTTCCCCATCGCCTTCCGTGCGTGCCTCAAATGAGACCGCCAGAAAACTGTGGTTGAGGTTTACATAAACCCAATTTTTCGCAGCCCAAATGGAGTTCCCGGAATGAAAGGCCGGTTCGCTTTCCTGCACCACCCGCCAAACCATACCGAAGCGGTCAACAACATAATGATAGGCTCGGATGCTGCGAACCATACGCACCTGGCTTTCGCCAATAAATTTCAGCCGCTTATTCTGTTCCTTTTCAAAGGGAGCCATGAGGCTTTCGGTGGTATGAAAAACAATGCCTTCCGGATCCTTTATATCCACCGGAATTTTGCTGCCCGGCGCAAACTTGAAGTACTTCCAATTTGGTTCCTCACCCAGGGGAATCGTGAACCGTGTTTCGATCCGAAGCGAGTTTGAATAGATTTCCTGGCCGTCGCGCGAATCCACCATCCAGATGCTGCCGGGCGCATGCGCTGATGGATTCACAGTGCTATATGCCACTGCGGGTAGCGACCTGGCTTTTACAGGTTTCTGGCTTGACGCAATTGCAAACATCACCAATACCGCCGCCGCGACTCCCAAGATCAGCTTTAAGTTAGGTTGGTGCGCAGCCAGAAACTTGCTCCAACGAGTAGGCGCTACCGCGGCAGCCTCTTTGCGGAGGAAGCGCAGTTTAGCAACGGGGTCGGATATCACTTCCGCCCTCCGTTCCACTATCTTTGCCTTGATCACTGAAGGCGGCTTTATCGGAGTTTGCATCTAGTACGCCACGGGTACTATTCAATTATCGGCGATTTTGCCCCATAGGTTTATGGTAATCGCGGCGGCGCCCAAGGGCAAGCAGGTTTTAACGGGAGGGACTTACCCATTTCTACTTCCGATTCAAAGACGTCAACCTTGTCCAGCCCAGCATCAAGACGCCTGTCCGCGCAGTCGGCTCTGTTTCCGGTAACCATTCTTACTGGCGATTTCAAGCAACATTTTCCAATCCTGATCGACTTCGGTCAAATGGCGGAGCAGCGCCATTGATGGACGGAACAAAGCACGTTGGACCTGCAAACAGTCAGTAAGCCCAAAAAAGCTCTTTTTGCCGCGGCATTGCAGTCGCGCAAGCAGAGCGCGTGCTTCTTACATTTCCCCTTCGCGCATTAACCGCTCGTAAATCTCCAACGTTTCGCGCATCCCGTCTTCAAGAGAGGTGCGCTTCAAGCCAGGCACCATTTTGGCAAGCGCCGCGGCATCCATTTGATACGCCACCGGAACCTTACCACCACCGTTGGAGATCAGCTTCGCCGCGCCGGGCCGCATCGCATCCAGCTTTTCAATGAAGTGGTCCATGCGAATAATATCACCAGCCAGGTTAAACACATGCGCGCCGGGGAATCCGTCCAGCAGGCAACGGTTGAAGATCTCCGCCACGTCGTCAACATACTGCAAATCCATGTGACCGGTAACGCCGATTTGGTAAGGCTCGCCCTTTACGACGGCCTTCATGGCAAGCGTCGGCCCGGCGGTGAGGCCGATGTCGCGGCCAACGCCGTAAACGGTCCAAGGACGCAGGCCGACGCTTGAAATTCCGTTGGCGGAATAAAACACGCGCGCATTGCCTTCGTTAGCCATTTTGAAGACGCCGTAATGCGTACCGGGATAGAGCGGGTCGCTCTCGTTCAACGGACGATTTTCGTAGGCATCTTCAGGGCCCCAAACAGCTGATGACGATGCATAGACCACGCGGACATCGCGGCCGGCATCGCGGGCTCCTTCGAAAACGTTGAGGGTGCCGATAACGTCGACCATGCCGCCTGCCACGGGATTGGCTTGGCAGAACGGCATTAGTACGGCGGCCAGATGCAGGACGTGGGTAATCCCTTCGTCCTTGATTAAAGCCTTCACGCGAGCGGTGTCTTCGATCTGCCCTTCCACGAAACGCACCTTAGCGACGGCGGCGGGTGGGGCGATATGCGATAGGCGTGTGGGCGTGATGTCCTTGTCGTAAACAAGCACATCCAGACCGCGTGTCAGCAAGCTTTTCACGCACCATGCGCCAATGCACCCCTGAGCGCCAGTTATAAATACTCGCATTGTTTCTCCTTGTTACTGCTTATATCTTGCTTCGTTGGGAACTTCGAGTTACTTAGAGAAATTCCCAATACCTGGGCAGGCTGGCCGGGGGCCAGCCGCAGACCAGGGGTCTGCCCCACTTTCTTATATACATAGGATTTTCAGAATCAGCATTACCGGTCGTCTTCGGGGGCTTCGCCAAGGGTAAGCGTCATCTGCAGCGGCTTGCCGTCCCGGAACAGTGTAACGCTTATCTTATCGCCGGGGCGCTTCTTCATCAAGGCGCGAGAGATGGCGTCTTGCCGGTCGGCCGTTACACCGTCGATCTCCAAAATCAAGTCGCCGCCTACCCCAAGTTCCATAAAGCCGCCTACCAGAACGGATTGCTTAGGTCCGCGAATGCCTGCCTTAGCCGCGGCAGAGCCTGGGGAAACGCTTTGGACCAACAATCCGCCATTGGGCGGGAGCTTCAAGGCTTGCGCAAGATCGCCGAACACAGGCTGAGTGACGACGCCAAACATGGGGCGCTTGAAACTCTTCCCCGATTGGTAATCTTTCAACATCTCTTTGGCTTTGCTGATCGGCATGGCGAAGCCGATGCCGATGTTTCCGCCACTGCCGAATATGGCAGTGTTAATACCGATTACGTTGCCTTGCGAATCGAGCAGAGGCCCGCCGGAATTACCCGGATTGATCGCCGCGTCGGTTTGAATCATGCCTTCCATTTCGTGCCCATTCTCGGTTCCGATAGTGCGGTCAAGTGAGCTTACCACGCCTGTGGTGAGCGTGCCCTCAAGACCAAAAGGATTCCCAATGGCCAACACTTTCTGGCCGACTTGCAGATGCTCGGAATCGCCCATCTTCAGATACGAGACTTGCTTGCGCGGCGTAATGCGGATCAGACCTAAATCGTTGTTGCGATCGCGCACCAGCACTTCGGCGTCATAATGAGTTTGGTCGGGAAGCACCACCTGGATTTTCTGGCTCCCGCTTAGCACGTGATTGTTGGTTAAAATCAGACCCTTTTCGTCGATCAAGAAACCGGAGCCCGATTCCTTGGAGGGCACTACGTTCAAAAAGAAATCGCGCCGGTAGATGGTGCTGGTGATGTGAACGGTGGCTTGCCGCGACTGCTTATAAATTTCAATGCTATTGAGTTCATCAGCGCCAAGACCGGCGCCTTTGGCAACTATTTTCGGCTCAGCCCACAAAGGCGATTCGGCTGATGCCGTGGGTGAGAGCCATTTGCGCGGAGAGCGGGCCAGCGTCGTCAGGTAGATAAACACTCCGGCCATTGCGGCCGCCATGATCAGGTATCGGTACTTCTTCATAACAATTGTGATTTACAAGCCTCTAAGGGAATTATAAACTTCCACGGTTTGCCGGCGGGAGTCCTGGTAATCTCCGGATGTATCTATGACGTAATCGGCGTACTTTCGTTTTTCCGAAAGTGGCATTTGACGGGCCAGGCGCGCCAGCACTTCTTCGCGGGTTGCGTGGTCGCGGGTCATGGCGCGTTCTATCTGCTGCTGTTCGGAACAAACCACCAGCACAAGCTTCTGGTATCGCTTGTAGCCGCCGGTTTCAATATGGATGGCCGCTTCGACGACTACGATGGCATTGGGGTCCGCGGCGCGGATGTCTTCAATTTGGCTGAGACGCAGGCGCTCCACCGCGGGATGCACAATGGCATTCAACTGCTGCAATTTTTCAGGATGAATGAAGACAATGGCGGCGAGGGCTTTGCGGTCTATCAAGCCATCGGCAGTGAGTATGTGCGGGCCGAATTCGGCGATGACGGATGCATAGGCTTCGCCCGACGGCTGCAGGGCCTCATGTCCCAACTCGTCAGCCTGTATCAAGTGACAGCCAAGTTCCACCAACACTTTTCCGACGTGGGATTTTCCGGTTGCCAAGCCGCCGGTGAGCGCTACTGTCAGCATGCCTTGCAGCGAGCTTCTGCCGCCGCGACTGTGTTACTCATCAACATGGCAATAGTCAGCAAACCCACCCCCCCTGGTACGGGAGTGAAGGCGCTGCCCAATTCCATCGCATCGCCGGGGTGAAAATCGCCGACTACAACTCGTGAGCCGGCATCGAACGCCGCCAATTTCATTTCGTCATTTGCAAAGCCGCTATTTGCAAAGATGCGCGCGACCTCTTCACGGGTTTTCAATTGATTGATGCCGATGTCGATTAGCACGGCGCCGGGCTTAATGTGTTCGCGTGTCAGGTACGCCGGGCGGCCGATGGCTCCGACAAGGATGTCGGCCTGGCGGCACATGGCGGGCAGGTCGCGGGTTTTTGAATGGCAGATGGTGACCGTGGCGTTGGCATGAAGCAGCATCATCGCCATCGGCTTGCCTACGATATCGCTGCGGCCCACGACGACGGCGTGCTTGCCTGAGGTTTCAATGCCGTTGC
Source organism: Bryobacterales bacterium (assembly GCA_043785065.1). Taxonomy (GTDB): domain Bacteria; phylum Acidobacteriota; class Terriglobia; order Bryobacterales; family Bryobacteraceae; genus JANXSF01. The sequence goes on from JAYVXT010000526.1 coordinate 11,940, forward strand.
GTTTGAGGATTTCCATCACTCCCGAGGGAGTGCAGGGGCGGAGGCCGGGGGCATTGATGGAAAGGCGGCCAGCGTTGATGGGATGGAAGCCGTCTACGTCTTTATCGGGAGAGATTTCCTGAAGCACCCGGCCTTCATCGAGCGGCTTGGGTAATGGCGATTGGACCAGAATACCGTCAATGTCCGGGCGGGCATTAAGTTCGCGGATCAGGGCTAGAAGTTCATTCGTGGTAATGGAGGCAGGGGGCGTTATGTGTTCGCTGTAGATGTCCAATTCGTGACAGGTCTTCACTTTGTTGCGGACATAGATTTCCGAGGCGGGGTCGTTGCCGGCTAAGACGACGGCCAGGCCAGGCTTGCGGGGTAGGGCGGCGATGCGTGGACGGAGTTCGGACAGTATGAGATCGCGGACGGTCTTGCCTTCGAGAAGTTTTGCCATGGGGACAATTCAATTGTACCCGCAGCAGTGTGCGAGCTATCGCTTCCTCTCCTAATGCCTGTGTCCGCGCTGAGTTCCAAGATAATTTGCAGCCTAACCGCACCTTATACACCGCTTGTACTTCGCAGATCTCTCGATTGCAAAACAAAGGTGGTTTGGGTAATATTGAATTGGATTTATGCATGGCTATAGCATCTGTTCATCAAATGTATTCGATACTTGGCCAGTCCAACTTAAATAATTCAGAAGTGGTCATTTCCACGTTATACCCCAATGACCATCTGCATTTAGCTACCCCAGGGCAATTGCTTGTTTGGGCGCCAGGCACGGCCAAAGAACTTTGCGATTAACTAGGTACCTCAGATGGGAAATCAGGAACTGCTGTAGTTGTAAGCTTCACCAATTATTATGGTCGAGCGAGCAACCAGAACTAGGAATGGATAGCCTCTAGGATCGGGAGAAAACGTGGCTAGAGATAAAGATAAAATTACAGTTCCCCCATCCTTCGATACAACCCCTCCTCCGCCCTCTGGAGACTATTCCTACATCCTTGAGAATTCAACCGTCGCATCGCCCGTTTCAAATTTGGTTTTGCGTTCGGAGCCGCTTAGATTGAAGACAGGTTCGCCCTTGCCGCTTACCTTTAGCTGAGCCATCAACACTTGCGAACCAGCGCCCTTCGGAGCCACTTCGCCAAACAAATGAAACTCGCGGGCAGTGGGGAATGTGTAGGGCAGGCGGAAAGAGCCGTCGGGTGAAATTGGTGGATGTTCGTGGCTGAAGGTTCCCAAGTCACTTCGCACTATCAGCAGATGCATCTGCTTCTCATGTTGGACTACGAAATCCTTGAAAACCTGCTTAGGTTTTTCACGCTGCCGCAAAGTCACGGTAAGGCTCCACTGGTTCACCCGCCTTGGGATTTTTAGGCGTGCTCTCCAACTCCATCGAATACGGTTTCGGTTTCGGCTTGGCGTTTTTGAGTTGGCTGGCGTCGCCGACATTCAAAGGCAAGCTGACTTGAAACTCCTCTCCGTTAGGCGGCTTAATGCTCAACTCCATTAGAAACTCGCCGCCCTGGGGGAAAGCTGGGTGGATCCCGTAATCGCCGGGAACTCCTTCAGCCTGCGCCATCTCTTCAATGGCCGCCATACCGCGCATTGCCGGCATAATGATCTTGCTTTTGGTTGTGGCGCGAATGATTGGAGCGGGACCCATTAAGGAGTCGACACGGGAAGTGTCCACAACGCGGTATTCGATCTGCCTCTCGTTACCGGCAAACAAGCCTTCGGCGTGAAACGCAAGGTTACTTCGTACTTACCCGCGCGGCGCGTGGCGTCTTGGGCGGTAAGTGAAAAGGCAATGGTTAGTAGGACTGCAATTACTTTCATAGCTCGGTCCCGTGACGACTTCAGTGGATGGTAATGGCGTTTACTCATAGACCTAGACTACGAAACCCAACCCAAGGCCAATGCCGCAAATTCCAAGGCCGGAATCTTTATTTAGTTCCGTGGCGCATGGCTTTCTTGATTTGCGGATTGACGATGGACAACTTGTGGTCCAATTTTATGATGTGAAGCTGGACCCGCTCGACAAAAAACCGCTAATTCGCCGCTTCGAGAACCGCCGCGCCAATCTGGCCGTCGAGCCCTTCAGCCGGTAACGGGCGATCCCCGCCACCGAACCAAATTCGCAATTTGCCATTTTCCAGAAGCACCGTCGCGTCGCACACAACTTGGTTGTTCCAATCCGATTGGCCGGCAAACGGCTCACCCGGATAGCGCAGCCACTTCACGCCGTTCCGCGAATAGGCTAGGCCCATACGCCTTCGTTCACCCTTGTCACGGCCCGTGTAAAGCATCCAGTAGTAACCGTGGGAGACCCATACAGCGGGCTCGCCGAGGCCAACTTCATCGAATGCGCCAGGTTCTCCTAATTCCAAAATCGGATTGGCGACGAGGCGGTTCCAGTGGACTCCGTCGGTTGAGACCGCGACGCCTAGCCGCTGGCGGCGAGCACGGTCTTGGCCCAGGAAATACAAATAGAGCGAACCATCGATCTCGATTACATAGGGGTCGCCCACTCCCCGTTCGTACCAACTTTCGTAGAGCCCGATGGGCAGCACGGGGGCATCGTTCTTGGTCCAATGCAAGCCATCAATGGAACGCGCCAGCCCGATTTGCGGTGGAGAGCCGGCCTGGTAAAAGTAAAGTAGCTCGCCGTTACGTTCTATGACGGCCCCGTTGGCGGCGATGTAGGAGCCTTCCCATGCGGCAGGTCCCGGCGATAGAATTTTTCCCTTTTTCGTCCACTCGATGCCATCGGCGGAAGTAGCAAGGCCAGTGTGCCAAGTCTTGCCATCGTAGCCTGAATACAAATTCAGATAGGACGATCCTCGCTTAATGACAGAGGGATTGAGGGCATCGGAGGAGTCGAATTCCCCGGTTTTTCCATGTGAGAGCACAGGTGCGCCTTTCAGGCGAAGGCTCCATTTGGGCAACGGCCCACCCGGCTGATGAGGTAATTCAAATGTGGAGTAGGGAGCACAACTCGAAAGAAGGAGCATCCCAAAGAACGAGCAAACTAGAAAGCAGTAGGGCGGACCTCCTGGTCCGCGGAGGACCCCCAGGTCCGACTGCTCAGAACCCCAATTATTTTCCCTCGAAAGCGCAAAGGGCCCGATGGCAGGGCCGCCAAATATTGGAGGAACACGCGAGGTTTCTCGCCACCGGAGCTCCGTTTTGCGCGTTTGCCTCAGAAGCGCAAAGGCCGCTTCGGCGCGGCCCCCAATGTTATAGGAACTCGCTGATTCCATTAGC
>JAYVXT010000527.1:0-4919 GCA_043785065.1 Bryobacterales bacterium
GTCCTTGTCTTTGCCGCGCCTTTCTCTTGCTTGGATTGAGCGGAATAGCGCTTTTCGCCCAACGGGCGGCCATTCCGGAATCAGGTCCGAGAATCCCCAGTTTTCTGCAGGGATTAAGTCCAAAGATTTTGGCTGGTAAGCCTATTCAACGATTCCTTACTTCGTGGACATTGCGCAGCCCTGACGGCGAAACTATTCCCGATGCCCGCGGGGCGCGCCTTGCTGCCCAGATTCAGCAACTGGGTGGAGTTTCTCCTTCACGCGGAGGTTCAGCCCCAACTTCGGCGCTGACTCTCTCACTTAGTAATATGCGTTGGACTAACGTCGGGCCGCAACCGGTTCAAAACGGGCAAGTAGGTGATATGATCACCAATCGCCTGATGAGCGGACGCATCGCTGCAATTGCCGTCCACCCGACGGATCCCAATCGCTGGCTGATCGGCGCGGCCAACGGCGGCGTTTGGGAAACCCGCGATGCCGGCGGTTCCTTCCGCCCTCTCACCGACGCCGCCCCCTCGCAAGCCATCGGCGCGATTGCCTACGCTCCATCCGATCCGAACATCATTTATATAGGCACGGGGGAGGCCACCTTCGCCGGTGACTCCTTCGGTGGAGAAGGCATTTTGAAATCCATCAATGGCGGTTTGACATGGACGCAGCTAGGCGTTACCACCTTCATCAAAGGGACGGCATTTTCCGAAATTCGCGTTGACCCGTCTAATCCCGACAGGTTAGTCGCGGCAACTTCCCTCGGCTTGTTCGGACGTGTTGGAGCGGCTGCCCGCCCACAGGGCTTCGGCGCCCGCGGCTTTTGGATATCGAACGATGGAGGACAAAGCTGGATTCAAACTCTTGCCATCGACGGCATTTCGATCGCCGTGCATCCGGCGTCCTTCAGCCAAATGTATGGCGGAGAAGGCTTCGGTTCCAACGTAAGTAACGCCGTGCTTCGTTCCATGAACGGCGGTATCTCCTGGTCAGTTGTGGCAGGCCCGTGGAACCTACTGGCGGGCAACACTGATCGTACCGTGATCGCCATTGCGCCTTCGAATCCCAACCGCATCTATGTGGCGGTCAGCAATAGCACCACGGGGGGACTGTTTGGTCTTTGGACCACAGCCAACGGCTGGGATCCGGCGCCAAACTGGACTAAGATCGATGTCTCGCCCACCGACGATGGCAGCGGTTCATTGGGTCCCTGCGGCTATGACAAGGCCTTTTCAAGCATCGCATCCCAATGCTGGTACAACCTTACGTTGAGCGTGAAGCCTACTGACCAAACCAAGCTCTTTTTCGGCGGCGTTACGTTGTATCGCTATGACATGGTCTTCGATAGTTGGTCGGAAGTAAGTCAAACCGCCGCGCCCGCGGACCGCAACAATGGCATTCACGTTGACCAACACGCGGCCGTGTGGTCTGGCGGAAGGCTGATCGTCGGCAATGATGGCGGGGTTTGGAGCACTACGACAGACGGCGACGGAAAGTGGTTTGAACACAATTCGTCACTTTCCATCTCGCAATATTATGAAGGTTCGATTTCCCCCGATGGCAGCCAAGTGCTGGCCGGCGCGCAGGACAACGGGACGCACCGCCGCAATGGAACGCAAGCCTGGCCACTGATTTTCGGCGGCGACGGGGCGGGCAACATTTTCGGTTCTTCGTTCGATTTTGCCGTCTCTTCGCAAAGCCAAAATATCGCACGAACCACTGACGGCGGCCAAACCTTCGTGGGAGTGAAGGGCAACTATGGCGGAGCCCCGCCCTTCATCGGGAAGATGCGCGAGTGCCCCTCATCGTCCGGCACGGTGATTCTCAATGGATCGCGCATCAACAAAACAACCGATTTCTATAACGGCCCGGAAAACAGTTTGTGGACCAATAACGGCAGCGGTATCTTTAACGGCTCGGTTGGCGGCGTTGGAATTGCATTCGGAAATAACTGCAACACGTTTGCCATGGGCAGCATTGACGGTCAGATTCTGTTATCCACTGACGGCGGAGTAACCAGGTCCGAATTGCGTGACGTCAACCCCAACGGCCAAGTTCCGCCGCGCCCGGTGGCGGCTATCGTTTTTCCGTCAAAGAACAACACAAAAATGTGCGTTGGTTTGACAGGGTTCAGCGGCGGACTGCCGGCGAACATCTACTGCACCTCCGACTTCACCCAATCCCAACCATCATGGACCAACGTAAGCGTGCCAGTGGATGTCAGTGTTGTGTCGTTGGCTATCGATCCAGCTAACAACAACATCATGTACGCGGGCACCGATTTTGCTATTTGGTACACCAACGATAGTGGGTCCACCTGGGCTTTCATGGGGCCCACGATGGGAATGCCGAATACCGCGGTTTACGACATTGTGGCGAGGGCGGGGAGAGTGTTTGCGTTCACGCATGGGCGGGGAGCGTTCATGCTGGTGAACTTCGATTTGAACAACGACGGCGTGGTGGATTGCACCGATGTGAACATCGTCCGTGGCGCATTCGGAAAGCGTGTGGGTGAGTTGGGTTACCTTGCCAATGCGGATTTGAACGGCGATAATGTGGTAAACCTGCGTGACTTATCCATGCTTACGCAAATGTTATCGGCCCGGACTTACTGCCAGTAAAGACCGGGACCACGGCGGTTCGTTGTACGACTTGCTATGTGACTAGCTAGCAGCCCGTGGTGAAAGTCCGCTCAGTTGCCGTCGCGTCCCGGTAACGTATTGTAACTACCGCAAGCGTAGCGGGCGGTCTTCGAACTATGTAATCGCGCTGATGCTGGTCTCAAGCGCACCGGTCTAACGGCAGCTTGGAGACCAGCATCGAAGCCATCAATCAAAAGAAATTCCAGCCCTAAGCGCTATTTAAAGGTGGCGCTAACACTCCTATCCGACGTCATCACCACTGTGCAGACCATGCTGGTTCCACTGCAACCTCCACCCCAACCAATCCACGTTGCCCCCGGATCTGGCACGGCGGTCAGCGTCACGCTGACCCCGTTTAAAAACGCGAGCGAACAGCCGCCACCGGATGCGCCACACCCGATTCCTGACGGATTCGATGTGACCACGCCCTTACCCGCTTTGTTGACCGTCAGCTTGAAGGAGCCGCTTCCTCCGCCCCCGCCACCTGTCGATAGCTTCTGGGTTACAGGAACCGTAGCTTTGCCGCCATCCGAACTCCACACACTTACAAACGAGGGAGCCGTGGCTAAAGTTGCCGACGCGCTGTATTGGCCTAAATCCAAACTCATTGTTCCAAGGGGCGGCGCCGCCGGATCGATTCCATACGTGAGAATAGCGTTAAGCGATGGCGTAGTGGCCGCGACCTTTAATACATGCGTATCCGTCACGTAGTCAGCCTGGATGATGTTGACCGCCGGAATGGGAATCACCGTTACAGTTGTGGTCAGGTTGGACGCGCCGTAAACCGCCTTCACCGAAACGCCCTTCGGGCCGGTGACAATACTGGTTGTGACAGGGAATGTCACGCTGGTAGCCCCTCGCGGGATGGTGACGCTTGCGGGCACTTGTAATGTCCGCGTGTCGCCACTGGTCAGCAGTATGACCGCGCCGCTGGCGCTGCGCGGGTAATTGTCCACCGTGATAGCCCCGGTAACGGACTGGCCGCCAACCACCTGCGGAATCGTCAGACTGGTAAGTGCAATCGGCGGCGGCGGATTTACAATCAATACGCCTGTCACCGATTGCCCATTGAGATTGGCCGTGACCGTGACATTGGTGACCGCGGTCACCGGCATCGCCGTCACACGGAAATTCACCGAAGTGGCTCCCTGTGGAACCACGACGGAATTCGTAAGCGAATCCGTCAGCATTGCAATCGATGGGCTGCTGAAGACCACGTACACAACGGAACCGCCAAATTGCGCCGGAATCTTCAGGCTTACCGTACCTGTGGTAAGCAATCCGCCCTCGGCTGCGGCAACGGCGACAGATGCGATGTTCACCGGAGGCGTCACCACTGACCCGCCCGAACGGCTAACCGCGCCATCGGAAACCAAGAGCTTCGCAATTGTAGGGACTGCCAGCGTCGCGCCCCCAGCGATCACCGAAAACGTAACACTCGTCTGCCCTTCCGCAATCACCAACGACGCCGGAACAGCCAGCAGGGCCGGATCGCTGGATACAAAATTCAACAGAAGACCTCCCGCCGGAGCCGGACCGTTTAGACTAGCCATGCCCTGCACAACCGAGCCCGGAGCCGGAAATCGTGGCGATAAGACTAACGACGAAACAGAGACAGCGGGAATTGGCGCCGGCGTGAACATCACCGCGATTGCGTCCGCGGGCATCGCCGCCGGAGGCACAACGGGCGTGTTGTAAGCGTATCCTACAATGTTTCCACTCCCATCAATTCCCGTAGCAACCGCGTGCGTGAATCCAGGCGGCAGGAACCGATTCAGATCGACCACGCTGGACCCAATGCCGGACCACACCAGCGCGTGACGGACCGAACCAGCCGCGCCAGGTACGCCCACCCAGCCGTCGCCCACCTGTTGGTTGTCATTCACCGCAGTGACGCGAGAGTCTGTATAGACCGCGGGATGAAGGTCGATTGCTATGCCGGCCGTACCCGCTGGAGCGGTAATGGTGGGTAGTCCAGGCGCGCCGATCAGTGCGGCGGTAGGTGGGCCAATCCGATCCATGTTCGACCACAACACAGCGTGACGATTCAAAGTGGCGGCGTCGGTTGCCCAACCGGCCGGTTCGGAGCCGTTCGTCGCCAAGGCGCGCGAAGAAGCATACCCCAATGGATGCAGCACGACCGCACTAGCGGCGGAGCCCGTCCACAATAGGGCCTGCCCGTCTTGATAAGCGGGGACCTCTTCATTGGGATAAAAGGTGGGCGTTCCGTAACCTACCTGTTGGCCGTTCCTAACGCCAAGCGCCCGGCTGACCAGATAGATCCCGGGA
>JAYVXT010000528.1:0-4891 GCA_043785065.1 Bryobacterales bacterium
CGGTTTGCGGTGACGTTTCATAGAACGCGGCGTAATGCTTCACGGCTTACCAGCGAGCTTGCTGAAATTCCCGGAGTGGGTAAGAAGACTGTAGAAAAACTGCTGCGGACGCTTGGGAGTATTGATCAGGTGAAGGCAGCGAATGAGGAGCAATTAGCAGCAGTGGTGGGCCTTGCGGCCGCACGCAAGTTGCGTCAATTTTATGATTCCGAAAACAGCAGTGACGGCGGTTCCGATTCTAGAAGTGTTGGCGGAGCGGTGGAGCCCTAGGGCGTTCACGCCGCAATTGGTCGAGCATGTAAAGTTGCTGGCGCTGGTGGAGGCCTTTCGTTGGGCTCCGTCGAGCATGAATGAACAGCCTTGGTATTTGTTGGTGGCGGCAAAGGATGATGCCGAGGGCTTTGCGAAGATGCTTGGTTGTCTGGTGGATGCCAATCAGGCGTGGGCGAAGAATGCTCCGCTGTTGATGATTACATTGGCGAAGGCCACGTTCAACCGCAATGGCAATGTGAACCGGACGGCGCTGCATGATACGGGGATAGCCTTGATGGCCTTATTTGTGCAGGCGACGGCATTGGGGTTGCAGGCGCACGGGATGGGCGGGATTCATTTGGACAAGATTCGCGAGGTGTATGGGCTTCCGGCGGATGTGGAGGCGGTGGCGGGAGTAGTCGTTGGTTACGCTGCTAGTGCTGAGGTGTTGGAGGAGCCAATGCGATCGCGGGAAACTGCGCCGCGGACACGTAAGCCACTGAGTGAGTTTGTGTTTGACAAAGGCTGGGGCGACGTGTCGAAGATGCTGAAATAGTCGGGAAGTGGGTGAGGTAATGTAATAGCCGATTCGGCTACGGCAACAGTGCGGCTGCCGGTTTGCGAACGCATTTTTAGCATACCTTTTCTTAACAGCCCAGTGACAAGCGCCCGGCCAATTTTTCCGGAAGGCCGGCAGTAAGTATTTTGTGCTGGGCTTCGGCTATATCGTAACGAACCCGGCGCAAGCTCAACAAGCGATTCGAAGCATCGTACAAAGCGTAAGCGGCGCGTGAATCTCCGTCCCGGGGCTGCCCTACCGAACCAGGGTTGACCAACCAGCTTGCCTTTTCGTCCACGGTCCAAGACAATTGCGTTTCGCGGGCTCTGGGGCCTGGAATACGGCGGATGCCCGTGCGAAGGCAATAATAAATTTCCTGGTGGTGGGTATGGCCGAAGAATGACAAGTTGGCTTTGAGAAGATGCTGGACAAGGCGCGCTTCTTCCACCGTCCCAATATACTCATCTTCATCGCGGACCGAACCGTGGAGCAACTGCATACCATCCAAATCCAAAGGGCCTTGGGGTAGTGATGAAAGCCAGAGCCGGTTGGTTTGGGTCAACTGGCCGCGGGTCCAAACCGCGGCTTGCTCGGCCAACAAGGAGACCTCGAAGATGGGCTCCAGACCGGAGCAAAACTTGTCGTGGTTGCCGCGAACGGTTGTGAGAGTATTGTGGCGCACCCAATCGGCAACGGGATTGGGATCGGCGCCGTAGCCAACCACGTCGCCGCAACAGAGCACGCGTTGGTATTGGCCTTGAGCCGCCGCCAGCACCGCTTCAAGTGCTTCCCAGTTGGCGTGAATGTCGGAAAGGATTAAGTAGACCACAGGCGGATTGCGGCGATTTCCGGAGGTGCGCCGATACGAGCGGGAAGGCCTACCGTTCCAATGCCGCGAGTTACAAAGATTCTGGAATTGCCTTGCTGATACTGACCGTAGGTGTAAGGCGTGTAGAAGCGGGCGATATTCATATGCTGATGCAAGATCTCCACGGAAACTTGTCCGCCGTGTGTGTGTCCGGCGAGCGTCAAATCCCACCCTTGCCGCGCGGCTTCGTCAAACACGGAGGGGTTGTGAGAGAGCAATAGGTTAAAGTTGGCGGCGGGGTCGATTAAGAGATGGGCTCCGGCTAGTGGGGCTTGCGAGGCAGGCTGGTAATCCACGCCCGCTAAGTTGATTTTCGCTTGGCCGCGGGTAAGAATCAAGTTGCGATGCCGCAGTATGTTAATACCCAGCTTGGCGCACTCGGCCTCGACATACCTTTGGCAACGGGCGTAGACCTCGTGGTTTCCATTGCAGCCATATACGCCGAGATCGGCCTTGAGCCGTCCCAGTTGGCGAATGCAAGCGTCGAGCGGATCGCCTCCGCGAGTAATCAAATCTCCGGTGACCACCATTAAATTCGGCTTGGTTTCGTTCGCCAAATCGATGGCGTAGGCCAGTTCCTGTTCGCTGAGGAATGCGCTTAGATGGATGTCGGATACTTGCGTGATGGACATGCCGTTGAGGTCTTCCGGCAATCCGGGAATGTGCATGTCCTGGGTTACCAGGCGAAGGTCGCGCCGTTCGATGAACACGCCGAATCCGGTAGCTATGGAGGGAGCTGCAATCAAGGCGGTTTGAGCCGTGCGAAGGAACAAGCGGCGGGCGGGATGGAAGTCTCTTGGATGCGCGGTGCGGTTTTCCATGCGCCGCGCGATTGCCAATGCGAAGGTTGTGCCCACGGTGACCATTGCCCAGAGCATTAAGCCACCGCGGATCCAAAGTAATATTGTGCCGGCGGGAAGGAATCGCCAAACCAAGTGCAACTGCAACATGGGTCCTATAAAGGACAAGGCCGCACTTACCAGAATCGAGATTTGGACGATTCGCCTATGCCGTGTCAGCCAGGTATCCGATTTTGACTGATTGTGCCAGGACGCCAGGATTCCGTGACAGACCAAGGCTAGGATCGCTTCGGACATCTCGGGGATGAAGTGCGCTATGTCCGCAGTATTCGATATAGACAGAACGATCTTCCTCTCTTCTACTATATCGTCCTTTGGGGATTTTTGCTTTAGGGTTTAGAGTACTTTTTGTAAAATATAATAAGCCTAGCGTTGTGGCGTCCTACCCTGGGGTTGTCCGCCAAATCCACCGAAGCCAGTATTGGGATTCGGGTTATTGTTCCCATTGCCGCTCTGGCCGATTGGCGTGCCGATTTGATTCGGTCCGCCCGGCTTCTGAAGGCTCTTATCCTGGGTCTGGTCGTAGATGAATTCCCAATCCTTGATGTTGGACTTGTCTTTGAATCTCTTTATACCTTCAGCGTCGTATTTGCTGGCGACGCCAACGATGCCCACTCCCATTTGGGTAGTTCCAGCGGCCGCGGCCTGGGCGATTTGAGCGCCGTTGGGATTTGGGGTTGTAAGAATCCTGCTAATCATCTGCAGAGCGGGATTCTGGTCGGGCGTGTTTGAGGGGGAATAACTAGGAGAAGGCTGGCCTGTTAAGGGCTGGAATGGCTGCTGATTCGAAAACTGCGAAGTAGACGCGGCGGTTGGGTAGCCAGGAAACGGAGTTACGGGGCGCTGGCCTTGTTGCGGAATTACTCCAGGAGGGAGGAATCCTGGAGGGAGATTAGAACCAGGAAATGTTGGTTGGCCTGCAACGACTGGACCGGGGTTGCCGTATTGCGGCGGTTGCGGAGGGTTATTTGGGTCAGGCGGCGGGGCGTTGGGGTCCGTGAAATTCGGGTTTTGATTAGGGTCGCCTCCTGGCCGAGGGAATCCTGGCATGTCGCTCGCGCGCCTCGGGAACACGCCTGGAGCAGAGGTCGAAGTCGTTGCCTGGCCGGTGAGTGTCGACAACTGCTCGGGCGTCGGTATGACCGGTGATGTTGTGGCCAAACCGGTTCCACCGGCGGTAGATCCAGGAGCGCCGGGCTGGCCGTTTTGACCTTGCTTTTGAGCTTGCCTCTTTGCCAGCTCATCGGATTTGATGATGCGCCAGTCGTCCTTGCCAGTAAAGGGATCCACATAGCGGCGGCGCAAGAAGCGCAGTTGATTGGTGTTCTCCAAATCGTCAATCGTTTGTGGAGAGCGTTTCAGCTTCCTTTGGAACAGCTGCACGGCCCGGACATACTGGTTAGCCCGCTGAACAAGGATTTCTTCCTTGACGCGCTGGCTTTCAAACATCAGCCGCGGCAGCTCATTATAGAGGGCAATGGCAATGACAGCGGCCATTACCGTTACCAGGATGAGGGCGAAGCCTCCCTGCTGTTTGCGCCGCTGTTTATGAATCGTCATGAGCCCTGCTGCACTTCCTCTAAAGGAAGCGTCTGTTCATAGCTTTGTTGCGTGTCTTCGAGAACGGCTGAGGTTAACCCGATGCGCACCACCTTGTAGCGCTTGCCGATCAGTTCCCCTTCCGAGGCTATGCGGATTTCATCGCCTTCAAGGAAGAACGCGCGCTTCGATGCTTGCCGCGGGCCGCCCTGGAAGCCGTAATACTTTAACGGAATGGGCGTTTTTGGCGGCGCAGCCGGAGGTATCGGAATCGCAGGCGTTGTTGGCCCGGTGAGTGAAGCGTTAACGGCGTCCATAAGCGGATTCCTGGGAATGATTTTGGGCGGCGTAGGTTCCTTCGCGATAGGAGCTTGGCCGAAATCAAACAAGCTGCGGTTACCGCCGGCTAAATTCACCCTTTGCACTTTTGCCAATAGGTCTGAGCGGAGGGAGGGATCCACGGTGGCGGGGTCTAGCCCTTCCTTGGGAGGCTTGAGGGATGGCTTGAAATCCTGCAGGCTTGAGCTGCCTCGCTTGGCGGCCACCGCTTTTGAAGCCGGTTGCCGTACGGAAGAAGGAGCGGGCATGGCTGTGGCTGCACGCTTTGCCTGTTGCCCCTTCGGATCCGATGGAATATCGGGACCACTGGTTAAATAGAAGTAGAGGCCAATGCAGAGAATACCGCCCAGGATGGCTACTTGCTTCCGTTCGGCGCCGAGTTTCATAGCCGGCCTCCTGGAAACTGTTCGATGTTGTGCGCGGCTTTAATCATGACCCGAGTTGGCCTTCCTCTAATGGTAGCGTCTGGATGTA
>JAYVXT010000529.1:0-15106 GCA_043785065.1 Bryobacterales bacterium
ATGTGGATCAGCGGACCGATTATTGCCTGCTTCCTGATTTACCATCTGCTGCACTTCACCGGCGGGCAAGTGCATCCCGATTTCCAGCCGGGCAATGTGCACCACAATGTGGTGAGCGGATTCCATCAATGGCCTGCTTCGTTGTTTTACATCGTGGGTATGGTCCTCTTGGGCTTTCACTTGGAGCATGGGTTTTGGAGCCTTTTTCAAAGCCTGGGCGTGAGTCATCCACGGTATACGCCGCTTCTGAAAATGGCAAGTAGAGTGTTTGCAATAGCAATCGTGCTGGGTAATATTTCCATGCCTGTCTCGGTTCTACTGGGGATTGTGAAATAACCATGCATCTTGATTCAAAATCTCCATCGGGTCCCATTGAAAAGCGCTGGGACGATTCGAAGTTTTCAAACAAGTTAGTAAACCCCGCGAATAAGCGAAAGTATTCGGTGATTGTAGTTGGGTCTGGGCTGGCTGGGGGCTCAGCCGCGGCAACCTTAGCTGAGTTGGGTTACAACGTGAAGTGTTTTTGCTTTCAAGATTCGCCGAGGCGTGCGCATTCGATCGCCGCGCAGGGCGGGATCAACGCTGCCAAGAATTATCAAAACGACGGCGACAGTATTTACCGGCTGTTTTACGATACGGTGAAGGGCGGCGATTTCCGGGCGCGGGAATCGAACGTTTACCGGCTGTCTCAAATTAGCGTCAACATTATCGACCAGTGCGTTGCCCAGGGTGTTCCTTTCGCTCGAGAATATGGCGGCACGTTGGCGAACCGGTCTTTCGGCGGAGCGCAAGTATCGCGAACGTTTTATGCGCGTGGCCAGACGGGACAGCAATTGCTGATTGGCGCTTATTCCGCACTGTCGCGGCAAATCGGCGCGGGGCGTGTGGAAATGTTTCCGCGTACGGAGATGTTGGACCTGATCGTCATTGACGGCAAGGCGCGTGGGATTGTGACGCGCAACCTAACTTCAGGCCGGACGGAAATTCATGTGGCCGACGCGGTGGTGCTGGGCACGGGCGGCTATGGCAATGTTTTTTATCTTTCGACAAACGCCAAAGGTTCTAATGCCACCGCCATTTGGCGCGCGCATAGGCGGGGCGCATTGTTCGCCAATCCTTGCTTTACGCAGATCCACCCAACCTGCATTCCTGTCAGCGGGGATTATCAATCGAAGTTGACGCTGATGAGTGAATCGCTACGCAATGACGGGCGTATTTGGGTTCCTCTTCAAGCAGGAGATAAACGCAACCCGAACGATATTCCGGAAAGCGAGCGCGACTATTATTTGGAGCGGCGCTACCCCAGCTTTGGCAACCTGGTTCCGCGCGACGTGGCGTCCCGCAATGCGAAAAATTGTTGTGACGAAGGGCGTGGCATTGGAGAGACGGGCCTTGGCGTCTATCTGGATTTCGCCGACGCGATTAAGCGCCTAGGCAAGAACCTGGTGCGCGAACGATACGGAAATTTATTTGAGATGTATGAGCGCATCACGGGAGAGGATCCTTACACTGTGCCGATGCGTATTTATCCGGCCATCCATTACACCATGGGCGGGCTTTGGGTGGACTACCAACTGCAGAGCACGATTCCAGGTTTGTTCGTCATTGGCGAAGCGAATTTTTCCGATCATGGGGCCAACCGTTTGGGCGCAAGCGCGCTGATGCAGGGATTGGCGGATGGTTACTTCATCCTTCCGTACACGCTGGGCAATTATCTGGCGAATACCAAGTTGGAAAAAGTATCGGCGGATCACCCGGCGGCGATGGCGGCTTTGGATGGGGTGGATGTGTTGACCCGAAAGTTATTAGCCGTCAACGGAAAGCGCACCGTGGATAGTTTCCATCGGGAATTGGGAAAGATTATTTGGGATTACTGCGGTATGGCGCGGACGGCCGAAGGGTTGCGGACGGCGTTGCAGCGATTGCCGGAATTGCGTCAGGAATTCTGGACGAACGTGAAAGTGGCCGGCGAAAATGAGGAACTGAATCAATCGCTGGAGAAAGCTGGACGCGTAGCGGACTTTTTAGAGTTGGGTGAATTGATGTGCCGCGACGCGCTGGACAGGAACGAATCCTGCGGGGGCCATTTCCGCGAGGAGTACCAAACGGCCGATGGAGAAGCGCTGCGCGACGATGCGAACTTCAGCTATGTCGCCGCTTGGGAATGGAAAGGCGAAGGGATTGCGCAGACCTTGTGGAAGGAACCGTTGGACTTTGAATATGTGCATCCGTCGCAGAGGAGCTATAAGTAGATGAAACTTACACTCCACATTTGGCGGCAGAAGTCAGCCGGGGCAAAAGGCAAGATGGCCACTTACCAAATGGATGCGAATGAGCACATGTCGTTCCTTGAGATGCTGGATGTCTTGAATGAACAACTGATCGGCAGCGGGCAGGACCCGGTGGCGTTTGATCATGATTGCCGTGAAGGAATTTGTGGCAGCTGTGGCTTCATGATTAACGGCATTGCGCATGGGCCGCGGCGGGGAACTACAGTTTGCCAATTGCATATGCGTCATTTCAAGGCGGGGGACGAACTGTGGCTGGAGCCTTGGCGGGCCAGCGCGTTTCCTGTGGTGAAGGATTTGGTGGTGAACCGGAGCGCGTTCGATCGGATTATTCAGGCCGGTGGATTCATTACGGCGCCGACGGGTAATGCCGTGGATGGAAACACGATTGCGGTGGCGAAGAAATTTGCGGATCGGGCTATGGATGCGGCGGCTTGCATTGGGTGTGGAGCGTGCGTGGCCGCGTGTCCGAATGCTTCGGCGTCTTTGTTTACGGGGGCTAAGATTTCCCATTTAGGGTTGTTGCCGCAAGGGCAACCGGAGCGGATGGAGCGGGCGTTGAACATGGTGGGACAAGCGCAGGAGGAAGGGTTTGGGAACTGCGGCAACATCGGGGAATGCGAGGCGGTGTGTCCGAAGAGTATACGGCTGGAAGTGATTGCGGGGATGAATCGGGATTATTTGAAGGCGAGTGTAGAGTGGCGGCCTGCGGCGGAGGAGAGCGGGGCTGGTTGAGGAAAGGTCAGCACCTAGTCTTCCCTAGATTCGGGGCCCGAGAGGTAGACAATCTGTTGATATTCGTCGAGACCGAATTTGACACGATCCAGCCATCCGCGCCGGCCAAGTAGATTTTTCTGGATATTGCCGTTCGCGAAGAAAAAGACCAAGGCATCCACTTCGATTTCCAAAACTGTAAGTTGGATGGAGTGTCCGAAAGCCTCGACGCGTCCACCGGCGGATACGAAGATTTGCTGAAGTCCCGATTCGACGTCAATTCCAAGGCTCTCTCCTACTGAGCGAGCGAACAAACAAACAATAACTGGCTCCGGTATCAACGGCTGCTTCGATCACCACCGCTTCTTGGCCAAATCGCAACGAAATAGGCAAGAAAATACCTTCGGGACCGGAAGGATATTGATAGCTGAGTTGGTAGGAAATCCGATGCAATAAATTAGAGCCCCGCGGATGGCAACTCTGGCTCGCTCGATATCCATCGAATCAACGGTTCGCCATGGCCGCGAGTGCGGCCCTCATCGCAGGCTTGTTTCACACTGTTCGCATACACTAAATCTCACCTGTTTTAATGTCAATGGCGGCCCACTTTCCGCGAGGCGCCGGCAAATCAGAAACCGTAACTTGGACATGCTGCCGATTCGCTAAAGGCAGAGGATGCGCCAGACGCAACACGCCGTCCTGCTCATAAGTGGCTTCGAGTTGGTGTGTCATCTTGTTTCGATTGTATCGCAGAGCAAAGGCGACTGTCGTATTTGAGGTTACAGGGGGGCGCACGACATTGAAATGGGAGGGCGACTTACCTCGCATTAACCTTCTGAATCTTAAAAGGGATGTCTACGTTTTGCTTCTTGTCGTTTACTAAAATTCGCAAAAATAGGCGAATTTTCTTGCCTTGGATGTTGTTCAGCTGCTGTATAGCTGGAAGCCGAAGCTTTGCTGCACCTACCCGATGCATTGTATTTTCCATTTCTAAAAAGATGAATGATTAATCTTCCATCGTCATCGTTGGGGCTTTTGGCATGCCTGACTTCGTCACTCGCGCCTGCAACGCATCCGACAAGGCGTGAAACCCTTTGCCTTGCTCATCTGCCTTACCCTTCAGCGCAATCGGCGCGCCGCGATCACCGGCCATGCGAACCGCCGGGTCTAACGCCAGTTCACCCAAGAACGGAACGCCCATCGTCTCAGCCATCTTCTGTCCGCCGCCCATGCCGAACACATCAATGCGCTCGCCCGAACCTGGGGCGATCAGGTAACTCATATTCTCAACCACGCCCAACACCGGCACGCGTACTTGGTTGAACATGTTGATCGCTTTCCGCGCATCTTCGAGTGACACTTCTGAAGGTGTCGTCACCACAATCGCTCCGGTGATGGGAGCCGTTTGCATTAGCGAGATCTGTACGTCGCCTGTGCCGGGAGGCAGGTCGATGATCAGGTAATCCAGTTCGCCCCAATCGACGCTTCGCAGGAACTGTTGAATCACCGAATGGAGCATTGGTCCGCGCCATACCAGGGGCTTGTCTCCGGGGCTCAGAAAGCCCATCGACATTAAGCGAACGCCGTGGTTGCTGAGCGGTTGAATGCGCTCCCCGATGGAATGCGGGTTCTCGCGAGTGCCCATCATCAGCGGCACGTTGGGACCGTAAACGTCTGCATCAAGGATGCCAACCTTCAACCCTTGTGAGGCCAGTGCGATCGCCAGGTTCACCGAAACGGTGGTTTTGCCGACGCCACCTTTTCCACTACCGACGGCGATCAGATACTTCACGCCGGGAATCGGCATCTTTGGAACTTCAGTTTGTTGGGGACCCATCTATTCCATTCTATCAATCCAGCTCCACTGTGCTTCCGCGCGCGAAACAATTTTGGGAATATCTGTTTCCAGCAAATAACCCTTCTTCACCAAATCGTCCGCAGCGGCTTGGATCTTTTTCATGTAGTCTTCCCTGCCCTTGTAGCGTTCCTCGACCGACAAGCGAGGGTCGCCCGCGCGTTGGCGCGAAGCTTTGGTCTTCGCAAACGGAATCCAGGAACCAACCATGTCGTACAGCTCAGTGGGGGCGCCGATGTCCGGGGAGCGCAAATTCCAGCCGGTATAAGTCCCCAGTGGAACTTGCAGTTCCGGCGAACGGAGGCCGCTGGTTTCGTTACCATCGCGATCCACTTGCGGCAGCAGAGTTGGAAATGCCTTACCCACTTGCGGACGATCCTTTGTCACAATTCCTTTCGCGGCAAAGTCCGGACCAAAATCGGTGCGATAGGTCACCAGGGGCGAATCGGGAAGTTTCATGCCGGGAATTTTGGGAAACTGAAGCGCGCCGGCGGCTACTAGTTGATCCTTGTCGATTCGCGGAAAACTGGAAGCCGGCGGTTGCTTGCCTTCCTTCAGCCAGTCCGTCATACCGACCAAAAGAGCGCGCATGTGAAAGCGGTAATCGTTCACGTTCGGACCTTTCTGCGTAACCGTCGCGCGCCCTGGAGGAAAGGAACCGGCGCCGTGTTGCGTGCCGGCCAGGAAATAAATGCGGGAATCGGCGCCGGGATCAACATCCTTTTTTCCGTCAATTGACGTATGAATCAGCGAAGCAACGCGGCCCCAATATTCGTAGGAGCCGTTTGTATAAAAGATCTTCGGCCGCAATTCGGGCTTGCCGATGTGCGAGAGCAGTCCGTCGGTGAGTCCGGTTTCCGGGTCTGTCTGGTCCTGCTCGGTAAAGGGAAAAATGTCGGTGGGGTAAAAGGTATTCAGCATCCTGTGCCCATCGCGCGAAGCTTGCGCGAAGCGATGATTGAAGCTGCCCCGGCCCGCGCCGCCAACGTGCGCCCAAACGCCGTCGAACACTTTGCGGCCTTTTTCGTCGCCATTGAAATTGAAATAGAGAAACGTGCGCAGGAAGCGTCCGCTTTGAGAAGTGCCAAAACCGATGGCCTGCTTGATGTGCTGGCGCTGGTCGCCGAGTAGGCTGGTTTCGTTGCCACCGTACTTGAAGAATGAAATCAGGTCGCGGGTGGCCGCCATGCCCAGGCCGACGACTGCCGGGTCTTTGGCGACATAGACAACATCGTACAGCTTACCGGGTTCAAAGCCGCTGCTCATTTCCACGTGGGAAGGGTCGGAGAATTTCCAAGCGGAACGCGGAATGGTGCGGCGGGGGCCTTCCGGTTTGTCGCGAACGGTAAGCTGCGCGCTTTTGTCCGCGATGTCGGCCACTTCGTAGGGAATGTGATCCCTGTCGGACAGCAAAAAAGATGTAACTTTTTTCTGCGGAACGAATTCACTGCGCACTGTGCCGGTGACGCCTTTGATAGTTGGCGTGGTCAGGCGTAACAGGCCTGGGCGCGTTGGCACGTCGAACTGCCAGCCCATCCAAACTAATGTGTAGCCGCGTTCAAGCAGGAAGGCGTCGCCGAATTCGTTGCTTGCGCCGGCTCCTTGGTCGAACATATTTACCGAACCACGGCCACCGCGGTTCGACACTTCGTAGAGCACGGTGCCGTTGCTCTTGGCTGGGTTGGAAGGTTTCAAGACATAAACATCGGCGGAGAATTCGACGAGACCATCTTCATTCTTGGGGGCCAGCGCGATGTCGCGAATGTTCTGATTGGCCGGTAACTTCGGGTCCACGGTGAAAAGAGCTTTGGCGGTAATGCGTTCATAGGGCCCTGCGGGGCCGAATTCGCGGCGATTTTCAACGTCCTGCCGTTCCACCACATTGAGGCGGACAACAGCAGCCCAATTATTGAGGCCGATGAGCGAAACAAGAAAGATGAGCCGGAGTATCATTCCGACTATTGTAATCACGCGAGGGGGAGGTTGGCTTTAGCTTTTAAATCGAAGCCGGAAAATTCGCGCCGCGCGAGCTTGGGGAAAGCGGCGGTGGCGATCATTGCCGCGTTGTCGGTGGAAAGGCCGGGTGTTGGAAAATATACCGGACAAGGGAAGCCGCCGCGACGGGCTGCCTCGCGTAACCCAGTATTACAGGCCACGCCGCCGGAGACGATAATCGACTGGGCGTCATGTTCATCCACCAGGATATGCAGGCGGCGAAGCATTTCTTCAATCACGGTGTACTGAAAGGAAGCGACCAGGTCCAGCGTTTCCTTCGGAGTAACGGCCAGCCATTGTTCGGCGGAAGGGCGGGGGTTGCCGGCAAGCAGCGCCTTTCGCGCGGCCAATTGCACCGATAGATCGCGCGCTTCCGTCCAACGGAGCACGGCTGTTTTGATGCCGCTGAAACTGAAGTCCAGAGTGTTACCCTTCATCTTGGCAAAAGTAAATTTCACGGCGCGAGGGTTGCCGTAGGGGGCAAGCAGATCGATCACGGGGCCGCCCGGATAGCCGAAGCCAAGCAGTTTGCCCACTTTGTCGAACGCTTCGCCAGCCGCGTCGTCCCGCGTTTTGGCCAACAGCTTGTAGTTCAAATCGGCATCGGCGTGGAACAGATGCGAATGCCCACCACTGACCACCAGCGCGATGGCAGGCAACTGAACCTGTTCATGTTCCAGGAGCACTGCATGAATGTGGCCTTCAATGTGGTT
This sequence comes from Bryobacterales bacterium, assembly GCA_043785065.1. Classification (GTDB taxonomy): domain Bacteria; phylum Acidobacteriota; class Terriglobia; order Bryobacterales; family Bryobacteraceae; genus JANXSF01. The sequence continues at coordinate 7,566 of JAYVXT010000529.1, forward strand.
CACGCCAATCAACGGAATACCGTGGGCCATGCACAGAGACTTAGCGAAGGTCATGCCGACAAGAAGCGATCCTAGTAGCCCGGGGCCTTCGGTGACAGCAACGGCGGCCAGATCTTCAAGCCTGGTTTTGGCCTTGCGCAAGGCCTCATCGACCACGGGCACGATGGCGCGCAAATGCTCTCGCGATGCAAGTTCTGGCACAACTCCGCCATACTTTCCATGCACGTCAAACTGCGACGCCACGACGCTGGAAACAACGGTCCGGGCATCTTCCACCACCGACGCGGCCGTTTCATCACACGAAGATTCAATGCCTAAAATTCGCAAGTTGCTATCCTGAAAGTTGAAGCTTTCCGACTTCCATTATGACCTTCCCGGGCACCTGATCGCCCAACAGCCGCCGGAACACCGGGCTGGGGCGCGCATGTTGGTGATTCACCGCAATGAAGGCCGCTGGGAAGATCGTAAATTTTCCGAGTTTCCGGAATTTGTAAAACCCGGCGATTGCGTGACGATGAATAATTCACGGGTCATCCCATCGCGCCTCATTGGAAATAGACCGGGGAGAACCGGCCGTATCGAGGTTTTTCTGACAGAGGCTGTGTCGGACGACCGGCGTATTTGGAAGGCGCTGGTGAAGCCGGGGCGCAAGCTGGGGGTTGGAGATCGCGTCGAATTTTCTCCGGCATTTTCCATCGAGATTTTGGATCGTGGAGAGCATGGGGAACGGACGATACGGCTGGACTGCGAAGATGTGGATGCCGCGTTGGAGGCGTCGGGCCATGTGCCACTGCCGCCTTACATACACCGGGCAGATACGGTGAACGACAAGGAACGGTACCAGACCGTGTTTGCCAAGGAACCTGGTTCGGTTGCGGCTCCGACCGCGGGGCTTCACTTTACGCGGGAGCTTCTGGAAGAGTGCAAGGCCCGGGGCGCGCAAACGGCGCAGGTTACGTTGCACGTTGGCCTGGGCACATTTCAACCGATTCGCGAAGAGCAGATAGAGGCGAACCATTTGCATCAGGAACGGTTTCACATTGCGGCTGAAGATTGGGCAAGAATCGATGGAGCTCGGCGCGTGATTGCGATTGGAACTACTAGCGTTCGCACTATTGAGACGGCGGCGGGTACGGGGATGCTTTCTGGGACCACGGATATTTTCATTTATCCTGGTTACCAATTCCGGCGCGTCAATGCTTTGCTGACAAATTTCCACTTGCCGCAATCGAGCCTGCTGTTGTTGGTGTGCGCTTTCGGCGGGCGGGAGTTGATGATGGATGCCTACCGGCATGCCGTGCGGGAGCAGTACCGGTTTTTTTCGTACGGCGATTGTATGTTGATTATTTGAATCTGGAAGGCCGTTTGAGGAGTGTTCGGCAACAATAGGTGCTATTTCCAACTTGAGCAATCCCTCGATTTTCATTGGAGGTTGGTCGGGCGCTATTCGCCGATGAGGTGCAACAATACGTTGCGGCGATGTGGGTGGGCGCGATGCTCGAAGACATAGATTCCTTGCCATGTGCCTAGGCCAAGCCGTCCATCGACTAGAGGAATGGAAAGCTGCGTCATTGTTAAGGCAGCGCGAATGTGAGCCGGCATATCGTCGGGGCCTTCGGAGGAATGGCGGTAATGGCGGCCTTCGGGCACGATGCGGGAAAAGAAATCGTTGAGATCGGCGATGACGTCGGGGTCGGCATTTTCCTGAATGGTCAATGACGCGGAGGTGTGGCGAAGAAAAGCGGTCAGCAGCCCGGCCGCCATGAGCTGATCTTGCACCCAGCTTTCCACTTGATCCGTTAATTCGTAAAGGCCCTTGCCTTTGGTTGCGATCGACAACTGCTTAGTTGCTTGCCGCATTCTTATTTTACGAACAGCAGTTCGCCGAAGCGTGCGGGCCAGTGTGGATTCGCCTTCACCATGCCTGAATCGGACCATTGACTCAACCGGCGATTCGGTTCCGTACCGTCCCATCGATTTAGATTCGCATGCCACAGGTCCCCTGGCTTCGGAGCCAGCCCGTCGCCCAGTTCCTCGAAATTCTTCCAAGGGATGGCCACTTCAAGCGACCAGCCTTGGTCTTTATCGGAGGTCATATTCAAGGTGCCGCGAATGTTCGTAGCCAGTTGCACGCCACTCATATCGAAGCGCTTGATCAGCAGTTGCGGGAAGACGTAAAAATAATCGTATAGCGTTCCGCGGGCATTCATTTCCAAGCCGTAATATAGATTGCGATTCTTGCCGGGGTAGATGAACAGTTCCACGGCATCGTCCTTATATGTTGGATCGTCACGCTTGTCGTAATGAGCAACCACGTCGAAATCCTGAGCGTCATAACCGACGTAGAGGTTGTCATCATCCCAAAGCAGACGGGCTACCGTTTTTTGTTTCGCTCCGGTTTGAAAATCCCAAGGGAACTGGAATTCAACCGGCATCGCATTCTTCCATGCGGCATCCTCCAACTTACCGTCGATGGTGATTTTCCCCGTGGCGCGATGTACTTCCATCCTGGGTATCGGCTTCAAGTTGGGACGCAATTCAGTTTGCCCGAATAAAGGCAGAATCAGAAAGAAGGAAAATATGCGTCGCATTTGTGAGCTCCTAACGAATTGATACGGTGACTCCGGCCTGGCTATTTGTTCCACCTATTTTCACAAGCAACGGTATCGCCGCGCCAACCGGTGCATTGGTGGGAACTCGTACGTTGATTTGCAGCAAGCCCGCCGTAAGCCCTGGAGCGCCGCCGACATAAACAACTGGCGCATCCGCTCCGCCAATGGTCACGGTGACTGAAGCTGCCGGCCGGGGCAATGGAGCAGTGGCCAATTTTCCATCTACACCAGTGGGTAAAGTTTGTCCTTCACCAGTTGCGAACAGAGTAAGGATTGAGCCGCGTGCGATCGGGTTGACAGTTGAATTTAGCGCATTGTCCTCGTTTAACGCGGCGGCTTGCCCCGCGCCGCTGGCGTTAGCGGTGAAGACGCCTGGAGCCGTGGCAACAACCGGAATGGGAATGGCTGTCGACAGCTTGCCTTGATATTCCACCTGAAGCTGCGTGCTAATCTTGCCGGCAACGGAATAGGGTACGATGGCGCTGATCTGTCCCGGCGAGGTTGCAATCATTGGGGAAGCGACGCCGTCGAACAGCACTCGCGTTTCTCCGAGATTCGTATCGATGAAGCCTTGTGAATTTAGCTTGGCCGTGGCCGGAGCATCGGGGCCAAGGTCCGCGCCAAAAACGGCGACGATTAATCCAGGCGCGACTCCAATCCCCGCGGCGCTAAAGCTTGCGGCATTTACAACGCCGGCGGCAGTGGTGATCGGAAAGTTCGCGGATAAGGTGATCACGGCTGTTCCAGAGCGAGTGGGATCAGCAACGCTGACCGCCCGAACCGTTATGGTGACCGGCGCATCAATCGCCGGAGGCGAGGTATACAAACCTGAAGGCGAAATTGTCCCAAGATTTGGAGTTAGCGACCACGTGACTGCCTGGTTGGCGATGCCGGGCAACGATATGGTGAACTGTTGCCGCTGCCCCGCCACTAACAAAATCGTTCGGGGCGTGATGGTAAGACTTGGTGTGGGAAGCAACGTGACAGCCGATTCGGCAAACTTTGAAGGATCCAACACGCTTGTGGCGCTTACCACGACTGTTTGCTGTTGGGTGATGCTGCTGGGCGCGGAATAGAGTCCATTAGCATCCAAGGCGCCCACTGAAGGAAACAGCATCCAACGAATAGCGGGATTGATTGCCGCGTTCAAAATGTTCGCGGAAAATTGCACCTGCTCGCCGGGGCCGACGGATATAGACGCTGGTTGAACGGTCACGACCACTTCAGAGAAGCGTGCGATAAACCCATCGGTGTCGCCGGCTGGGCGGGGGTCAATTGCATTCGCGGTTGTCCGGAAATCGGGGGAAGATGTAACTCCCGCCAGGTAAATGCGTCCGCCATTCACGGCAACCGCGCGGCCGCTATCGTTCCCAGCTCCCCCCAGTTGCGAGGCGAAAGGGAATGCGGTTCCGGTGAAATTCACCTTGACGATGAACGCGTCCAGTGCTCCTTGATTTTCAAAGCCGCCTCCTGATCCATCGCCTTTAAGGGGAAAATCAATTGACGAGGTTTCTCCGGTGACAAAAGCGTTATTGAAAGAATCCAGTGCGATTCCAAATCCGGCATCGTCGCCGGAGCCACCGAGATAAGTCGAGTAGATAAAACCGGTGCCGCTTGGATTCAGTTTGGTGACAAAGGAATCGGGAAGAAAAACGGCAGTGGGCTGAATGGAGTTGAGCGTTGTGGGAAAGTTACTGGAAAACGTTTGGCCGGTTATGTAAGCGGAGCCTTGGGAATCAACGGCAATTGCGTTGGCGGCATCGCTGCCGTCTCCGCCTAAATAAGTGGAGTATTCAATTGTGCCGGAGTTGGAAATCTTGCTGATGAAGGCATCGGAAATTCCATTGCGAGCCTGCTGAAAAGATCCCGTGGTTACAGGGAAATTATCGGAACGTGTTTCTCCCGCTGCGTAAACGGACCCTTTGGAATCGACGGCAACGCTATTCACGCTATCGAAGGCAAAGCCTCCCAAGTAGATGGAGAAAAGAAATTGCGTGCCGCCGGGATCTATCTTGGTGACAAATCCATCGCCACCTCCACGAGGTGGAAAATCGGGATTGTTTGGACCGGGAAAATTTGTGGATTGCGTTGCGCCGCCGATGAAAGCATTGCCTTGCGCATCGATCGCGATGGCCTTACCGTTGTCGGAAGCGGAGCCACCAAGATAGGTTGAATAAATCAGTGAGTTTCCAGCGCCGTTTAAATGAAGCGCAAAGGCATCGGTAACGCCACTACCGCCATTCAATTGCGTCTGTGGGGCATTGGCTGAAACCGGAAAATTGGTGGATGCCGTTTGGCCTGTTAGATAAACCGTGCCTGCGGCGTCAATGGCGATTCCATTGGCGGAATCCTGCCCCGTCCCGCCGATGTAGGTTGCATATATGACAGCGGTTCCGCTTGAATTCAACTTGGCCACAAAAGCATCCAGGCTGCCTTTGTTCGATGCTACCGGAGCACCCGGGAGATCGGTTGAAGTGGTGGAACCGGCGATGTACAAATTGCCGGCATTGTCGGCGGCTATCGCATTGATTTGATCCGTTAGTGATCCACCAAAATAGGTTGAGTAACTCAAAACCGGATCGATTACCAAGGGCAAAGATTTGTTGTAGGAACCAAGAGTGAAACCATAAAGGTTGAAGGCCATCTTCCGATACCGCGCCGGAACGCGACATTGAAATGGTCCGATTTGCTGATAGGCAACAGGCTTCTTGAGGACGAACGACTGATCTAAACTAAGTTCGCCATCGCGGTTGATGGCAATGCCCAGGGCCGATCCCAAGTCCATTTCAAAGAGGGTGGGGTCCGCCCCCGGGGCAACGACGACATCGAATTCGAGCGTGCCTGTTTTACCGTAAAAGGCTATGTCGATGCCGGGATAGACATCCTTGGCTTCCACTCTGGAAAAATGGGGAACATCACGGCGCCAACTGCTTGCGTCGTTTCCCAATAGATAGTTGGAGGCGCCTTCCTGTATTTGAGCGGCGCTGAGCGAAGTGGGGGATGCATGCCGCCATCGAATCGGAATTTGACGATGAGCCACCGCTATATCAATTCCCTGCGGAAGAATGCCGGCTTGGTATCCTTTGCCACGCGCAAAATAATGATTTGCGCCAGGCAAGGGTTCAAAGAAGAGAGGGAAGGAAACGGGGGAGCCGAAGACCAATCCTATGCTCAACAGGAAGTTCATCCCCAGCAGGCTGCTTTGCAACATAATCTCCTCCGATTGACTTGGTAACAGAGAGTGTAGCGAAATTCAGTAGGCGGCTGAAAGCTATTTTGCCAGAAATCGGGCAATGAACCCCGTATCGAAATCGCCCGCCTGGAACTGCTCGTCGGTGAAGATGCGTTGATGTAAGGGTATGGAAGTGTGGATGCCTTCCACGACAAATGTATCCAAAGCGCGGCGCATTCTCGCCATGGCCTCCGGACGATCCTTTCCGTGGACGATCAACTTGGCCACGAGTGAATCGTAGTAAGGGGGAATGACGCAATCGGTATAGGCGGCCGTATCGACGCGCACGCCGATGCCCCCAGGTAAATTCAAACCTGTAATGCGGCCCGGCGACGGGGTGAAGGTGACGGAATTTTCGGCATTGATGCGGCATTCGATCGCGTGGCCGCTCATCGTAACCGGACCGGAAAGAACATTCGATAGCGGCTCACCCATGGCGATTAGGATTTGGCTCTTGACGATGTCCACGCCGGTGACGAATTCGGTGACAGGATGTTCCACCTGTACGCGGGCGTTCACTTCGATGAAGTAAAGGCTGCCATCTTTGTCCATTAGAAATTCGGCGGTGCCGGCGTTAGTGTAGCCAACGTCAAACATGGCCTTCTTCAATGTGTTGCTTAAGCGTTCGCGCAATTCCGGCGTCACTTTAAGCGAGGGGGATTCTTCAATCAACTTTTGGTGGCGGCGTTGGATGGAACATTCCCGCTCCCCAAGCACTTCCACATTGCCATGCTGATCGGCCAGGATTTGAAATTCAATGTGGCGGGGTCTGTCTACAAATTTTTCCAAGTAAACATCGGGGCAAGAAAACGCCGCGCCGGCTTCCGATTGGGCTGAGGCCAACAGAGAAGGTAATTCTTCGGGGGTTTGCACAACCCGCATGCCTCTGCCGCCGCCGCCCGCCGAAGCTTTTAATATCACCGGATAGCCAATTGTTCCGGCGATCTCAACCGCCTCCTCCGGACTTTTCAAAATACCTACGCTGCCTGGAAGAATCGGAATGCCGGCCTTTTTCATTGCCGTGCGAGCATGTTGTTTGAAGCCCATGGCGCGTACAACATCAGGCTTTGGGCCAATGAATTTTATGCCACTGGTTTCGCAGACTTCGCCGAAATCGGCGTTCTCACTGAGGAAGCCGTAACCGGGATGGATGGCGTCAACGTTGGTGATTTCCGCAGCGCTGATGACGCTGGGAATATCCAAATAACTGCGGGCGCTTTTGGCGGGGCCAATGCAAACAGCCTCGTCGGCAAAACGAACGTGCAAGCTATGGCGGTCCGCCTCCGAATAGACGGCTACTGTTTTAATGCCCAGTTCCTTGGCGGCGCAAATCACTCGCAAGGCGATTTCCCCGCGATTGGCAATCAGAATTTTACGAAACATCGTCAATGCGGCTTGACGAGGAACATAGCTTGGCCATATTCCACGGGGCTGCCGTTCTCCACCAAACACTTCACGAGCGTGCCGCCGATCTCCGCTTCAATTTCGTTCATCAGCTTCATCGATTCGACAATGCACAGCACTTGGCCTGGCTTGATCACGTCGCCGACGTTGGCGAATTTAGGACTGTCGGGAGAGGGCGAGGAATAAAAAGTGCCCACGATCGGCGACTTAATGGGGGTGAGCCCTTCATCGATCAGCGCAATACCTGCCGCTGCTGGAGCCGCTGGTGCACTGCCTGGTTGAGAGGCGGCAGG
>JAYVXT010000530.1:0-4885 GCA_043785065.1 Bryobacterales bacterium
TGTTCCGAGCCAGCTCGCCGCCCGCACCTGGCCTCTCTGCCGGTTCGTGTCCCTAAAGCCGGGATTTTGCTATCCGCTTCTTTCAGCTTCACCTCGCGGGTCACCCCTTGCGCTTTGGCTACGGTTACCTCCATCGGTCCCGATTGGCTCCTTTCATCCAATTAGATTCTGCCCTTGCTGGGCACACCCAGCCCGCACCGCCCAAGTGCAATGTTCATCGCAAGAATTATTGGATCTACACGCAAGCTACTGCTAAACCCACAATCACCGTCATGCAGGATTTAAGCGAAACTTCCGGCGGAGCCTACTGGGGCGAAGTGAACGCAAATATGCACAAAGGGTTGGGCAGTCAGGGTGTCATTACTAACGGCACTGTGCGCGACCTGCCTGAAGTGCGCGCTCTGGGCGTCTTTCACTTCTTCGCCGGCGGCGTTCATGTTTCTCACGGTTGGGCTCACCTCGAAGACTTCAACCGTCCCGCGAAGTTTTCGGTATGCTTGCGCACGCTGGCGATTTGATCCATGCCGACCAGCATGGAGCCTGCATCATCCCCCACGAAATCTCCGGCAAAGTGGCGGCTGCTTGCGCCAAGATCGACGAAGCTGAGCGTCCTATCATTCAGCTTTCCCGGTCCAGGCATTTCAATCTGGACGAACTGGATAAGTTGGTCAGCCCGGATTACTAACTCATGCGCTTCTTACTTACTAACATTATTGCCGTATCCTTCTGCCTCGCCGCCGATCAGTATCTATTCACCTCATTCCGTGCCAACGGCGAGACCGGCGTCTTCCTCGCCCTCAGCTCCGGCGGCCGCAAGTTCACTCCGCTCAATAACAACAAGCCGTGGATCAAGCCCGAACTTCCCGGCATGCTGATGCGCGATCCGTGGCTGGGCCAAGGCCCCGACGGCATGTGGCATATGCACTGGACCTGGGGCTGGAACAAAGGCGCCGGTGACAAGTCGCTGAAGATCGGCTATGCCGAATCGAAGGACCTCATCCATTGGTCCGCGCAGCGCGAGATCGCTATTCTTCCCGCCGAACCAACCGCCCGCAACGCTTGGGCCCAGGAAGCTATCTACGATGTGTCGAAACACGAATGGACCATCTTCTGGGCCACTACGATTCCCGACCGTTTCACCGATACCGAGAAGACTGGAGATACGGGCTACAACCATCGCATGTATGCTATCACCACCAAGGATTGGAAAACTTTCAGCGAACCGCGCTTGTTCTTTGACCCCGGCTTTAATACCATCGATTCCACGATCATCAAGGATGGTGCACGCTACATCATGATCTTCAAGGACGAGCGCAAGAACCCAGTGGTGAAGCGGCTCCGTTTGGCATTTGCCGATTCTCCCGCCGGGCCGTGGCGCGACGTCACCGAACCATTCAGCCGCGATTGGGTGGAAGGTCCTTCGACCGTGAAAATTGGCGCCGAGTGGTGGATTTACTTCGACCACTACGTGGCTCCGCGCGGCTACGGGGCGGTTCGAACAAAGGATTGGAAGAACTTCGAGGATGTTTCGGGCGAAGTGAGTTTTCCGGCGGATCACCGCCATGGAACTGTAGTGCGCATACCGGAAAACGTTGCAAAGAAACTGCTGGCAACTACGCCATAGCTGTTACCCTTGAGTTGGTTAGCTCTTGATGATTCGATACACCGCGTTACTTTCGGGGCTTGCATGGCGCAGTGGATCGGTCTTCAGTCAAACTGTTTCTTTCCGCGCGCCCGTTAGTTATCAAATAACCGAAGCGGCCCGAGGGAATGATTTTTGCAGCACCTATATGGCTGTGGGTGATCTCAATTCCGAGGGTATTCAAGATATCGTTTTTTCCAATGGTGGCGGCGCTTTTTACCCCGCCGGTATCCTCGCCGAAAACTGGTTTGGAACCTGCGACAAAGGCGCCGGTTACCGATTGCAAGAATGGATCCTGTAGCTTGACTCCCATCGATTTGCCGGGCAGTCTCGTTTATGTGAGCCTTTATGGAACGGGATTTACACAATCGTCAGCGATCAAGTCGAGTTGCGTCATGGGTGGCCAAACCGTTCCCGTTTTGTATGCGGGCCCGCAGTTGCAAATTGCCCGATTGGATCAAATCAATCTTTCAATTCCCTTTTCGTTGGCCGGTTCCTGAGATGTGATTGTTTCGTACACATTCGCTCCACGTCTTTCCGATCTTCCAAGAGTAACCAGCAACGGCGTAAAGTTGCGTTTCCGCTAAGTTGATTAAATCGAACACTCCGGCACGGCTACCTCCCTTAACCTCGCCGCCAATTCCTTATCCGCCTTCAATCCGAACCATTGCGAGATCAATCCGCGATTCGCCGAGAGTGTCGCAAAAACCTGCCTCGCAAAAGGAAGCACCTCCGGACTAGCAAGCCGGTAAGACCAAGCCCGAAAATCATCCAGCGCCCAGATCGCCATCAACCACGCCGAGTCGCCTCGCCACACCTCGCCCGTATCGGCGCAGACTACTAAGTCGTCCACGCCTTCATTTTTCGGGATACAGAGCAGCGGAATCAATTGGTGCTGCCCAGCTAACCAGCGCATCGTGGTGACGCAAAGCCCACAGCGCGCATCAAAGTAAGGAGTAAGTTGCGTCATCGGGGTTGAACCTGTGGTTGACGGTAGCCGGTGGGAGGAATTGGCGGAGGGGCTCCGGGATGGCGATCCAACGCCCGGCGGCGCATGCGGCTAAACACGATTAAATTGCAGAAATGAAACACTCCCCGTACGATTAATACGAAGCCAACTTTGTCGCTTAACAGCTCCATCAAAGCTCGGCCCGTGTTCACTTCCTGATAAGTGCGCAGGGTGACCACAATCCATCCAAGGTTAAGTAAATAGAAACCGACCACTAATAAGTGATTCACTGAATCCCCGATGGCTTCATTGCCGTGGAATGGTCAATCAAGAATGCGCGGCCGTTCTTGTGGAGGGTTCGCGCTACCCAAATCGCGACCGCAATCGAGATCACAAGGTAGAGCTTATAAGCGTGTAGACTGCACATTTGGAAGGCTCCTTTGTTGAACGTGTTCAAGCTGAACATGTTCAATTAGAGAATATGCTTGAAATTAGCATCTGTAGATTTTTGAACGTGTTCATATTAGACTGGCCGTGGCAACGCGAAGGCTGCTGTGGTAGTCTGGAATAGATCGCTCAAGGCGCGCCCGTAGCTCAGCTGGATAGAGCGTCTGGCTACGAACCAGAAGGCCGGGTGTTCGAATCACTCCGGGCGCACCACTTCCTTTTCAAATAATTCAGAACATAAGCTTCATTGAATCTGTCCAGCGACGGGTCCCAAGTGACCAATGTTGTCTTTAGCCCGGCCGAGCAGTGGGCTGCACTGGCGGACAGGCTCAAGTCCTGGCTAGTCTTTCGGAGCAGCGGGAATCATCTTCAGAACCGCAACCGTCATGGCATCGACGAAAGGCTTGCCCTGATTCAGTAAGTTATTCTTGGTCATATAGTCTTCAACTACGTCCGGGTGAACGCCGACGTTTTCAATGATGTTCGTGGTGGGATAGCCGGGAACGGAAACTGGCGTGGCCCGTACCTGCAAGGCGAGGGTCATGCCCGCGAGCCCTTCGCCGTATTTACCTGCCTCATAAGTGGTGTTAAGGCCGCCGGCGCCGGTGAAGTTACAACCGCGGTGGGAATACCATCCAGCTTTTCATTTTGGCGGATTGCGGCTAGAACATCGAGACCACTAATCGGAAGAAAAGATTGACATCGATTACAATCCCATCGGACCTGAAGATTTCCACCGCCTTTGAGTTGACGAATGCCATCGCGTTGCTCCATCCTTTGAATACGGTTAACTCAAAATTGAGCTCCGTCTTCTGTAGCCCTTGCCGGAGGAGGTAAACGTCCGTGAGATTGTCTTCCACCACCAAAAGATGGAATATTGATGGAAGCGGTGATCATGCGGAACTTTGCCTTGCTCCATTTCCAAACGACAAAGTAAAAAAGAATGTCGTACCCTTATCCGGTTCAGACTCAACCCAAATGCGGCCCTTGAAGCGTTCGACGACTCGCTGGCAAAGGGCCAGACCGATACCCGTGCCTGGAATCTCTTTGCCATGAAGACGCTTGAATACTCCGAAAATCTTTTCATGATATTGGGGGGCAATCCCTATCCCATTGTCGGTCACGGAAAAGCGACGGATGTCGTCTTGCTCCTCGACTGAAACGTGGATGCGGCAAGGACGTTCGGAGCGGTACTTTATGCCGTTACTGATAAGATTCTGAAAGAGCTGGACGAAATGCGCACGGTGGCCGCCTACGGCAGGCAAGGGATCGCACGAGATAAGTGCTCCGCTCTCTTCTATAGCCACTTTCATGCTCTTGATGACTTCTTCAAAAACAAGATTCAGATCGACAATTTCCGAATCATCCATTGTTTTGTCTACGGCGGTATAGGCCAGCAGATCCGCCAGCAATTCCCTCATCCGGCGGGTTCCATCGGTGATGAAGCCGACGCATATTTCAGCTTCATCATCAAGCTGCCCTTTATAGCTACTCACGAGTAATTGCGAATAGCTCGTGATCATGCGCAGGGGCTCCTGCAGGTCATGGCTGGCTGAGTAGGCGAAGGACTCGAGATCCTGATTGGCCCGTCGAAGCTGGTCCTCTACCTCGCGCTGGTTGGTGATGTCGGTGTTGGTGCCGAAGATTCGGATTACCTTGCCGGATTCGTCACGGATGCAATTCATACGGGAAAGGAACCAACGATATCCCCCATCTTTGCCGCGCAATGGGAAAGTGTCTTCCCAATCCATGCCCTCTTTAACGTGCTGCTCGAGTTTCCGGATGACTTGGCCGGCGTAATAGGGATGGTGAACCTTGTGCCAGCCGGATCCCTGCATCTCTTCGAG
>JAYVXT010000531.1:0-39605 GCA_043785065.1 Bryobacterales bacterium
ACCAGGGAATAAAACGCGCCTTCGGGAATCTGCAACGAAACCCCCTCCACTGCCTTGTAATCGCCAAAGCTATGACTGATGTTTTCGAACTCTAAAGCAAATGCCATCGGAACAGTTCATTATACGGTTGAACCTTGTCATAATGGCGGCTATGCTGAATCGCAAAACTCAGGAAGAGCGGACGAAGCTCCGGACGCTTGGCGCCCACAAGCCGGAGTAAATTTGACAGACAACAAAAGACCGTTGAAAACTCTGGACAGGGTGCTTTCAAAAGCAGGCCTGGGGTCAAGGACTGAAGCGCGCAGTTGGATCGGTGCGGGCCGCGTACGCGTGAACGGCCGCTTAATTCAAACGCCGGATCATTGGGTGGATTTAGAGCGGGACAAAGTCACACTAGATGACAAGCCCGTAAAGGCCGGCGAGAAAGTGTATCTACTGTTGTACAAACCCACCGGCTACCTGACCACTTACGATGATCCCGAGGGTCGGCCAACCGTGTATGATTTAATCGCCGATGTGGGGCAGTTTCTAGTAAACGTCGGGCGGCTGGACCTTGAAACCAGTGGCCTGCTTATCATGACCAACGACACCCAGTTCGCCGAGTTGGTCACCAATCCCGATTTCAAGGTTCCAAAGTCGTATTTGGTGAAAGCATCGAAGTTGCTTACGGACGAGCAACTGGATCAACTTCGCCAAGGCGTGATCCTTTCCGATGGACCAACCAAGCCCGCCTTCGTGAAACGGCTTCGCGATTCTGGCAAGTATACGCATCTTGAAATCACAATAACCGAAGGGCGGAACCGGCAAGTTCGCCGCATGATCGAAGCGCTGGAAGCAAAAGTCCTGAAGTTGGTGCGGGTGGCCATTGGACCTATTTTGATCGGCGATTTGAAGATTGGCCAGTACCGGAACCTCACGCCGGCGGAGGTATCGCTTTTAACACGGAAAAAAGACATATAATATCGGCAGGAGTAAATCTGCCTTGCTGTACTTACCTGGTCGTCCCGTCAGAAGTTGCGATGGCGTTTCACGCCGTGAATTGCTGCGCGCCGGTGGTTTGGGCCTGCTAGGCCTGAACCTTCCCGAATTCCTGCAAATGCAGGCCTATGCGGGCGCGGCGGGCAAGAGTGAGGCTAATAAGCCTAAGGCGAAGAATGTCATTTTGCTGTTCCTGCAAGGAGGACCCAGCCACATCGATATTTGGGATCCCAAGCCAGATGCCCCGTCGAACATTCGCGGCGAATTTAAGCCGATCAAAACTAAAGTGGACGGCATTCAAGTCAGTGAGACTATGCCCATGCTTGCCGAACAGATGGACAAGATCACGCTGATTCGCTCCATGAGCTACACTCCGGCGGGATTGTTCAATCACACGGCTGCTATCTATCAGATGATGACAGGTTGGGCTCCTGACAAGGTTTCTCCATCCGGACAATTGGAGCCACCTTCGCCGCGCGATTTCCCTCACATGGGATGTCAGATTGCGAAGATGCTGCCTCCCGAAGGGCCAATGCTGCCGTTCGTTGAAATGCCGCGGCCATTGCAGGAATCGAATGTGATTGGCAAAGGTGGCGCGGCCGGCTTTCTTGGCAAAGCGTTCGACCCATATCGCTTGTATCAAGATCCGAATAAAGAAGTGAAGTTGGACGATTTGACGCTTCGTCCGGAAGTTACCGCTGACCGTTTGAAGGATCGCTTTGCGTTGCTCAAGGGCATTAACGGTTCCATGAAGGAACTGGAAAAGGCTGTTAGCTCTTACGCTTTGAACGAGTATTACGAGAAGGCGTACGATCTGGTGCTAAGCGGCAAGGCCCGCGATGCGTTTGATTTGAACAAAGAGACGGAAACGGTTCGGGATCGCTACGGCCGCACAACATTCGGTCAAAGCGCCTTGCTTGCTCGCCGCTTGATCGAATCGGGAACGCGGTTTGTGCAAGTGAACTGGCCTTCGGTGGCCAATGGCGATCCGGAAACGACGGCATGGGACACGCATGCCGCTAATTTCGGGCCCCTCAAGAATCTGCATTGCCCAGTTCTCGACAAGGCGCTTTCGGCCCTAATTGAAGACCTGGATCAACGGGGAATGTTCAAGGATACGCTGCTGGTCTGTATCGGCGAATTTGGCCGAAGCCCACGTTTGGGCGTCAGCACTTCGGGCAATACAAACTCCCCCGATGGCCGCGACCATTGGCCGTATTGCTACACCGGCGTGATTGCCGGCGCCGGCGTGAAGCGTGGCGTGGCATATGGCAAGAGCGATGCCCAGGGTTCCTCGCCCGCCGAAAAACCCGTTCATCCTACGGATCTTGTGGCTACGATTTATTCAGCATTGGGGATTGATCCGGGTATGGAAATTCTTAATGATCTGAAGCAACCCCGGAAACTGGTGGAAGGTACGCCAATTACCGGCCTTTGGGCATAACGCATAAACTTTTTTGATCCCTTTTTTTTCTTTCCCGCGCATTCCTGCGTGAAGTGGTTGGTAACAAGGCCAACCGGGAAGGCAAAACGGAGATCGATATATTTCAAAGCATCCATTCACGAATGTTCGTTTTCGCCGGCGCAGCCATTTTTATGGCATTGCCCGCGTCCTCACAACAAGTACCATTCCCAACTGTTGTAACTTTCTCGGATGGGATGGCTTGCTCCGGCTCCCTGCCGCGCCCCCACCTATAACGCACAATCGGCAACCATCAATGCCACGGTTGCCACTAGCGCCGGTCTGGGCGGCGGAATCGCCGGCACCTAAGTTCGACGACTTCGTCATCACTCGGAATGTCGACGATTGTTCGGTGTCCCATTACGCGCTGCTGCTTCAAGGAGCCCGGATCAAGACCGTCACAATTTCCTATCAGAGCTTCATCGGAAGTTCCTACAAAGCGCAAAGGCCGCTTCGGCGCGGCCCCCAATGTTATAGGAACTCAATGATTCCATTAGCCGAAGCGAGTCCGTTTTGCGCGAGTTCCTCAGAAGAGACGCTTCGCCTGACGCTGGCTGACGCCTCCATTGTAGGCTTGTCGGACACGACGGTTGCCGGGGCGCCATCAACGGAAAAAGTAAGCCTTATTTCCGCACGATAACCATCTTTGATCCGGACACCGGCAAGAGCACGCAAGGTTCGTTCTAGTTCTTGGAAAGGATCTTGACCCCCTTGTCCAAATCCTCTTCCAACCGCCTTAAGGCTGCGCTAACAACGTCGCGATGATGTACTTTATGTCCTTCGCTTTGATCGGACATGCGCAGCCATAGTCGATGCAGCAAATCTACATCTTCGGGCCACAGCCGCGGCGGATGCGGCCCAAGATTGTAGAACTTCGATTCCAGTGTGTCGCGATCCACCACCTGCAGCGCCATCTGCCGCTTTTCAGGCAAATTCTCCCATTGATCGCCGAAGTATTTGGCTTGTTCATCAATCGACATTTTGCCGGAACTGCCAAGCACCACGGTGGAGGCTTTCAGTCTGGCCGCGGTTTGCACGATGGCCGAAGTTACGTGTGGGCTTTGCACCATCATCAATTCCACGTGTTTTCCCGCTCTCTCCGCTAGCGTGACCACCGAAGTAAATAAGCCCTGCACATCGGTGCTAAACATTTGGTCGGTAGCCAATTCGTCCTGCGAGAATTTCACCGCTAGCACCACGATATCCATCCGGCGGATGTCTGTTTTTTCAATGGCCTTTTTTACGTGCGCCAGCAGATTAGGGTTACTGGCCGGAATCAGCACGCAACCTGGACGAATTTTATGCATCTCGGCTTCCGTCTCTTGCACTTGAAACTTCTCGTGTTCGATATGAATTCCCGCGTTTTTCCGGTGGTTGTATTTCTCCGAAAAATAGAACAGCGTATAGAAAATCAACGTGAAGACGATACCGGAAATAGTCGCAATTTCCTTGGTGAAGAGATTGGTGATCGCCAATCCAAACAAGAACAGCGAGATCAAGCCCAAGCCAATCGGAATTTCCCTTCCGCCGATTCTTACGTTCCATCCAACCTTATACTCACGGGGATGATTCGGCTGTTTGAAGCGCAGCACCAGCACGCTGAGCGCTTTCATCGCGAAGCTCCACACAACGCCGAAAGCGTATGCTTCGCTGAGTAAGGCCATGTCGCCCCGGGTAAGAATAATCGTGAAAATTTGCATTCCCACAACGAGATTAATCATCCGGTAGGTTGTTCCGAATCTTACATGAGGCTTGCGGAACCAGTCGGGTAACACACCGTCTTCGGCTACTCGATTCAGTACCCCATTTGATCCGACGATGGAAGTGTTCACCGCCCCCGCCAGAATAATTGTTCCCACCACCACCACGAAGCCATGAAAACCGATTCGCGCCCAAAGCGGACCGGCTAAGTACATGGCGATACCGCTGATGAGATTGTCGATGTAAAGGCCCGTGCGCTCCTTGTCGGGAATGAACATCACCGCCAGGAAGCTTACCAACGATGTGAAGATCATGCTGTAGACGAAAATTACCGTGCCCGCTTTTTTCAGGTTCTGGTGCTTGGGGTGGGCAATTTCCCTGTTTACTTGGGCCAGCGTTTCAAACCCGCTCATGGCAAGTAAGGAATGGCCCAACCCGATCATCACAGCAATTCCCCAGAAACTTGGAAGCGGCGTGTTCTTCAGCCAACCCAGCGCGGAATCTCCAAATTTGAAATTCTCCGACGTCGGCATGGTGATGGGGTAAGCGCCCTTGACGAAGTAAGTGACCATTGCCCAAACAATGAGCATGCCAACCATCACTGTGGTCAGTTGCATGATATGCAGCGCCTTACTGCTCGATTCGTGCATTCCGACCGTGTTCTGCCACCAGAAGTAAATGGTGATGACTATGGCCAAAGCGGCGGCAAAATTGTTCGCGTTGACGTGCCATTCCGGGTGATGCAATAGGTCGGTGATTTCGTTGATTAAACCCGCAAGGTACAAACCCGCGCTGACGCCGCTGATTGGCCCAGTCAAGACGTAATCGAACATCAGGGCGGAGACCGAGAATTTTGCCAACGTCCCGCCCATGGCTTCATGCACCACGCGATAAACCCCGCCGCGGACAAACATGCTGCAGCTTTCAAGGTAGAAGGACCGGATGGCCCAGCCAAACAGCATGATGCCCAGAATGAACCACGGCGCCGAGCGCCCGATAGCGGCTTCTGCGATACCCCCGGCATAAAAGGAAGAGGAAGCAAGATCGCACAAAACGATGGCGGACGCCCTCCAAAAAGAAATGAAGGACAGCATAACGGTGGAAGCAACCACTATTTTAGTGGTGCGAGCCGATGGATTGGAATTCAAGGAACAACTCTCCTAGTCTGTCCCTACAGCCCACGGGACAGCTCTCAAATTTGCCTACGAGGTTAGCTGACGGGCTAGGGCTTGAAAGTACCCCGTGAGGATTAATTCCCCACTACGCCCCATAAGTTGGGTCCCCCGTCTCCTGGGTGGAGTTCGGCTATTGCTTTAGATTACTTCAAGCGAGTAAAAGATTCAAGCGCCCGTCGCGTTAACGATACTAGGAGGATTCCCGTGATTGACTGATCAGGTTTCGTAGTTCTGAACCAAAATTTTCCCCATTGGCCGCATCCTTTTCGAGCCGCTTTAGCGCCAAACTAACAATGTCGCGATGATGCACCTTGTGCCCTTCCTGCTCACTGCTCATGCCAAGCCACAGCCGGTGTAACAGCTCAACATCTTCCGGCCACAATCGTGGAGGGTGGGGGCCCAGATTGTAGAATTTCGATTCTCCACTCTCCCGGTCAACAATCTGCAACGACATTGTCAATTTTTCAGGAAGCTTCTCCCATTGATCTCCGAAGAGTTTGGCCTGCTCGTCGATCGACATCCTGCCGGAACTTCCCATGACAACCGTGGACGCTTTGAGGCGCGCCGCCGTTTGAATGATCGCGGAGGTAACATGGGGGCTTTGCACTACCATCAATTCCACATGCTTACCTGCTCTCTCCGCTAGAGTGACCACGGATGTGAATAGACCTTGAACATCGGAACTGAACATTTGATCGGCCGCTAGTTCATCTTTCGAAAACTTCACCGCGAGAACAACGACGTCCATGCGGCGGATATCCGTCTTTTCTATTGCCTGTTTCACATGCGCCAATAAATTAGGGTTGCTGGCGGGAATCAGTACGCAGCCTGGCCGAATGTTTTTTGGTTCCGAGTCGGTTTCTTCCACTTGGAATTTTTCGTGCTCCATGTGGATGCCCGCGTTTTTCTTGTGGTTGTATTTTTCGGAGAAATAGAACATCGTGTAAAAAACAAGAGTGAATACAATGCCGGAAATAGTGGCTATTTCCTTCGTGAATAGGTTGGTGATGGCCAGGCAAAACAGGAACAGCGAGATCAGGCCCAGGCCGATAGGGATTTCCTTTCCACCGACCGTCACGTTCCAGCCGACTTTGTATTCACGTATGTGATTTGGCTGCTTAAAACGCAGAACCAGGACACTGAGCGCCTTCATGGCGAAGCTCCAAACCACACCGAATGCGTAAGCTTCGCTTAACAGAGTCATATCGCCGCGAGTCAATAGAATAGTGAATATCTGCATACCAACCACAAGGTTAATCATGCGGTAAGTGGTTCCAAACTTTAGGTGGGGCTTGCGGAACCAGTCGGGCAGAACGCCATCTTCAGCCACCCGGTTGAGTACGCCGTTTGAGCCTACGATTGACGTGTTCACGGCTCCGGCCAAGATGATGGTGCCCACTAATACGACGAAACCGTGAAAGCCCACGCGCGCCCAAAGCGGACCGGACAGGTACATGGCTATGCCGCTGATTAGGTTATCAATGTAGAGCCCGGTGCGTTCCTTATCGGGGATGAACATCACGGCCAGGAAACTCACCAGGGAAGTGAAAATCATGCTGTAGACGAAGATCACCGTTCCGGCTCTTTTCAAATTTTCGTGCTTGGGATGGGCTATTTCCCGGTTAACTTGGGCCAGCGTTTCAAATCCGCTCATGGCCAGCAAAGAATGCCCCAACCCGATCATCACAGCGATACCCCAAAAGTTTGGAAGCGGGGTATTTTTCAGCCAGCCAAGCGCGGAATCTCCAAATTTGAAATTCGCCGATGTCGGCATGGTAATGGGATAAGATCCCTTGAGGAAATAGGTTACGATTGCCCATACGATCAACATGCCCACCATCACGGTAGTCAGCTGCATTATGTGCAGCGCCTTGGTGCTGGATTCATGCATCCCGATAGTGTTTTGCCACCAGAAATAGATGGTAATGCCCACTGCCAGGGCGGCGGCGAAGTAGTTGCCGTTGACGTGCCATTCCGGATGGTGAAGTAGGTCGGTGATCTCGTTGACCAGTCCGGCTAGGTAAAGGCCGGCGCTGACTCCGCTAATGGGCCCAGTTAAAACGTAATCGAACATTAAAGCCGAAACGGAAAACTTGGCGAGGGTTCCGCCCATGGCTTCGTGGACCACCCGGTACACGCCGCCTCGCACGAACATACTGCAGCTTTCTAGGTAGAAGGACCGGATCGCCCAACCGAACAACATAATTCCGAGAATGAACCACGGCGCCGAGCGGCCGATGGCGGCTTCGGCAATTCCCCCGGCGTAAAACGAAGACGAAGCCAGATCGCACAAAACGATGGCCGCCGCTCTCCAAAAAGAAATGAAGGACAGCATTACCGTGGACGCGACTACAATCTTGGTTGTCTTTGTCAGTGGATTCGGATTCAAGAGTAACTCTCCTAGGAGTTTACGTGCATTCGAGGATCGGCAAGGGGGGGCACGTATCGATCTACCTTGATTAGAATACCATTCACCCCTTGGTTTTTGGGGAAAACGGAGCCGCTCCATGCTACATTCAATAGGTTTATGGCTCAGTTCGACATAACGGGTATCGGTCTTAATGCCACCGACACGCTTTTGATTGTTCCTAAATTTCCTGCCTATGCTGGCAAGGAACCGTTTACGGAAGAGATCTTGAGCCCCGGCGGACAAGTCGCCAGCGCAATGGTTGCTTGCGCTAAGCTTGGCCTTCGTGTCAAATACATCGGCACCTGCGGTGACGATGAGCGCGGCCGGATTCAAATGGATAGCTTGAGTCGCACGGGCATTAACCTGGATGATGTGCAGGTGCGCAAAGGCTGCCCCAATCAATCGGCCTACATCATCATCGATCACAGCACGGGAGAACGCACCGTGTTCTGGCGCCGCGAAGAAAGCCTGCGAATGGACCCATCGGAAATTTTGCCGGAAATGATCACCTGCTCGTCGATGCTGCATATTGATGCCCACGACACGCCCGCCGTTGCCAAGGCGGCGAAGATCGCCCATCAACATGGAATTCCGGTGACCGTCGACGTGGATACCATTTATCATGGTTTCGACAAAGTGCTGCCCAACGTGGATTATCTGGTGGCTTCGAGCGAATTTCCAGTAGGATGGACCAATGAACGGGACCCCTTCAAAGCTCTGGAAATGATTCAGGAAGAGTATGGCATGCGCTGCGCCGCGATGACCCTTGGCGCCCATGGTTCGCTCGCCCGCATCGGCGGAAAATTTGTTTACTCACCGGCATTCGTCGTCAATTGCATGGACACCACCGGCGCCGGAGACGTGTTCCATGGGGCCTTTTGCTATGCTGTGTTGCAAGGTATGGAAATGCGCGACATCCTTGATTTCTCGAATGCCATGGCGGCATTGAACTGCACCGCAATTGGGGCTCGTGGTGGCATCAAGGGTGTTGCCGAAGCCAAGGCCTTAATGGCCAAGGCAGAGCGGCGTTCTCATTCCGATTTCCAACTGCGAGCCCTATGATCCCCCTACGCGACACTCAGCCCAGTTACGGCAAACCACTGATTACAGCCGCGATCATCGCGATTAATATCTTAATCTTCCTTTATGAATTTTCGCTGGAGCCCTTTTCACAAAACCACTTCATTGCCGCATACGCCATCGTTCCCGCTAAATTTCAATATATGAACTTAATTACGTCCATGTTTTTGCATGGCGGCTGGATGCACCTGATCGGCAATATGTGGTTCCTGTGGATTTACGGCGATAACGTGGAAGATGTTTTGGGGCACTCGCGCTTCCTGCTGTTTTATCTACTGTGCGGAATTGTGGCCGGCATGGTGCAGGTGGCGGCCAGTCCGGATTCGCGCATTCCCACCATCGGAGCCAGCGGCGCAATTGCCGGAGTGATGGGCGCGTATTTGATCAAATTTCCCCACTCGCGTATTGTGACGCTTGTGCCGATTTTCATCTTTTTCACAACCATGGAAATCCCAGCGGTTTTCATGCTGCTCTACTGGTTTGTGATCCAGCTGTTTAGCGGAGTAGGTAGCATCGGTACATCCAATGTGAGCCACGGGGGAGTAGCTTGGTTTGCGCACATCGGTGGGTTTTTGGCCGGCATGGTTTTGATTAAAGTGATGGGTACCGAAGACCGCTACCGCAATCGCCGGGAATACCATTGGCGATAGTAGAGCCGAAGCTCCTTCGCCGGGTCGTCGACTAGCCCCCGATGCGAATCGGGGGATTTGGATGAGCCGGAAGGCCATGAACGATGTGGGCGTCGTCCCGTACTTGTTGTTTCGCCCGATGCCTTCAACCGGTGCCTAAGGTTGCAGAGGTTCTACCCATCACGAGTGGCGGCAATTTCGCGCGGACCGCGGGTTTCGTTGTGCCTTTAGTTGGAGCAGGGACGTCTTCGACGGGCGTCGTCCGCTGCGATCATCCAAGAGCGCTACATCTCGGCGCACGCGGCGGTAAGAAATTGGAAACTGTTCCCCACGCGATCATGGAAGAAGTGTTGGCGAAGCTGGGCCAGATTTTTGAGTGAGCAGTGGTAAGAATTGTTAATGCTTCATAAGGGAATACAAAATGTTCTGGAACACCGACATCGATTTCGCATCCGTACCCGAATTGGATATCCTGGCCATCGGCGCCCAACCTGGCGACGTCGAACTCAGCTGTGGCGCCACCCTCCATAAAATGGCCGCCGCCGGAAACAAAGCCGGTGTGCTCGACCTCACCCGTGGCGAAATGACCGGGTCCGGCCTTCCGGAGGGACGCCTTGAAGAATCGAAAAAAGCCGGCGCTTGCCTTGGCCTCCTCTGGCGCGGAACCCTCGCCATGCCTGACGCCCGCCTTGAAAACACGGTCGGCGCCCGCATGACCCTGGCCGGCACGATCCGCCGCCTTCGACCCAAAACGCTGATTCTTCCCCCGCTCTACGGGCGCAATCCCGAACAACACTATACTGCCGAACTAGGTTGGGAGGCTTGCGTTCTTTCGGGTATTCTGGCCGTGGACGATTATTCCGCCCCGCATCGTCCCCATCGTGTTATTTTCACCACCGACGATAATCCCCAGTTTGTAGTCGACGCCTCCGCGGATTTCGACGCGGTGGGCGAAGCCCTTGCCTGCTATGTCTCTCGTTTTACCGCCCTGGAATCGGTGCTGGCCCGCCGCCTGGTCACCTTGGCGTACCTCGGCGCGCGAGTCGGCGTCGCCCTCGCCGAAGGGTTCACCTCCCGCGATCTGTTCCAGGTGGGTGATCTCTCGCGCATGGAATTGAAGACAAGCTGGTAATTTCGCGCGATAATAGAAGTCAATGCCCATCCCGATATCGCAAATGTGGACCGTTGCGACCTATGTTCTGAAGCAGAAGCTTGAAGGGCGCCGGCGCTATCCACTCGTGCTGATGCTGGAACCACTCTTCCGTTGCAACCTGGCTTGCGCCGGCTGCGGAAAAATTCAGTATCCCGCTCATATTTTGAAGCGTGAACTTTCGCCCGAAGAATGCTTCAAGGCAATGGACGAATGCGGCGCTCCGATGGTCAGCATCCCCGGCGGTGAACCGCTGATGCACCCCAAGATCGACGAGATTGTGCGCGGCTTGGTGGCCCGCAAAAAGTACATTTACCTCTGTACCAATGCCCTGCTGTTGAAAGAAAAGATCCACCTGTTTGAGCCGAGTAAGTATCTCACCTTCTCTGTGCACATGGACGGCCAGAAAGAGCATCATGATCTTTCCGTCTGCAAGGAAGGAGGATACGAGATTGCCGCCGAAGGCATCAAGGAAGCGGTGAAGCGCGGCTTCCGAGTAACCACCAACACTACACTTTTCGACGGCGCGGATCCCCAAAGTGTTCGCGACTTCTTCGACGAAATGACCGGCCTGGGTGTAGAGGGCATGATGTTCTCGCCTGGTTATTCCTACGACAAGGCTCCTGATCAGCAACATTTCCTGGGCAAGGATAAAACCCGCGAACTGTTCAACACCATCTTGTCGAATCGCAAGTCCAGCTGGTATTTCAACCTGTCGCCCTTGTTCCTTGAATACTTAATGGGTCTTCGCGAATATTCCTGCACGCCATGGGGCATGCCTACGTATAACTTGTTTGGCTGGCAAAAGCCCTGCTACTTGTTGCAGGACGGCTACGCCGATACGTTCGCGGAACTGATGGAAGAGACGGCATGGGCTCAATACGGCCCGGAATCGGGCAATTCCAAGTGCGCCAATTGTATGGTGCATAGCGGATTTGAGGCGTCCGCTGTGCATGATACTTTCAACTCCTGGTCCGGGTTCTTGGCCACGGTGAAAGGCACGTTGTTCAGCAAATATCCCAGCAAGGCGGCCATGGAACGATTGAAAAATCCCGTGAAACCCGTTGCCCCTTTGGTGCAAATTGAAAACGTAAACCAGGAAGAAGGCGCCGGAGTAGGAGTTTGATGAGTTCGGATTCAACAGCTACGGCAGCCCATCGGGAAAACCTGCAAGGCGCAACCTGGGATCTTGCCACTGAAGACGAAATTCGCCAGGGTCTTGAAAAAGCCTTCGACTACCGCGGTGACGTAACCATCACGCGCCGCGACGGCTCCACAATTTCCGGATATGTTTTCGACCGCCGCGCATCGGCCACCCTGGAACATTCCGTGGTGCGCATCATCCCCGCCGGCAGCAATAAGCGCATTTCCGTTTCTTATTCCAGCATCGCGGGATTGGCCTTCACCGGCCGCGATACGGCAGCCGGGAAAAGCTGGGAAGCCTGGATGCGGAAGTATCAAGATAAAAAAGCCGCCGGAGAAAAGCACATCGAACTAAAGCCGGAGTCACTCGAGGAAGAGTAGGGAAGAGGACCAATACAGATGCGCCACCGTGATCATTCCTATCAGATCGATTTGAATTGGACGGGGAACAACGGTGAAGGCACGGCAACCTATCGCGGTTATAGCCGCAACCATGAGTTCAGTGGACCAGGCAAGCCCGTTTTGCCAGGATCTTCCGATCCCACCTTTCGCGGAGACGCAACCCGCTACAACCCCGAAGAATTATTAGTTGCCGCGCTTTCCTCGTGTCACCTTCTGACATATCTTCACTTATGCGCGGTGAACAATATAGTGGTCATCGCATACACAGATCATGCTACCGGAGAAATGAAAGAATCCGGGAATGGTGGTGGGCAGATGACCGGAGTGATACTACGTCCGGGCGTAACGATCACCGCCGCTTCAAATCGCGACCTAGCCATCAAGCTTCACGGCGAAGCATACAAATTATGCTTCATCGCCAGGTCCGTAAACTTCCCCGTCCTGCACGAACCAGTAATTAATTTTGAGAAACTCTAGCAACACCTTTCTTCAACTATGGAGAAGTGCAAAGTGGCGCGGACCCTCTGGTGTGGTTAGCGCCGGGATAAACCGGCATGGAGTAGCGAATGAAAGAATCGTACGGGGAAGGTCTAGCGAACCAACCTGGCCCTGGCAGCGTATACTTTCGAGCCAATTTCCTTGAGTCGTGAAACTTCCATCCAGCCGCAGGACTTGTCGAAGGTTTGCACCTTTACCCAACCAACTTGCTGTTCCAGATAGACAAACTTGCGAACCGTAAATAGCTTGCGAAACCACATCAGCGTCCACAGTCGGTCGCGAATACATGTTTACCACCGGTTCATTCACCGTGCCAGCCAATGCAGCGGCCAACCATAGAGCCAATACCATTCTGTTTTCCCGCTATTGGCAATACTGATCGAACGCTTGCGTCAACATAGCCGCAATCTGTGGGGCTTGCTGGCTTTCAATCTGATGCCGATGCAACATCCATACCGGCTTGCCATCCTTAAAAATGGCAACCGAGGGGGAAGACGGAGCATATTGGGGCAACAGTTCGCGCACGCGTTGGACTGCTTCTACATCAGCACCGGCGAAAACCGTGGCCGAAGTCTTCGGCGCCACTGGATGTTTTAGCGCCATCAAAATGCCAGGCCTGGCTTTGCCCGCCGCGCAACCGCAGACCGAATTGACCACCATCATGACCGTGCCTGACCCTGGGGCCAGCAATTGTTCTACTTGCTCAGGAGTCCTGGCCTCAATCACACCGTTCTGAGACAACTCCGCCCTCATGGGGGCGATTAAAGGTTCGGGATATCGCATACTTCCATTGTAGCGGCCTCTGCAACTCATAAAAGCAAAAAGCGCAGCCCCTGACCGGGAGGCTGCGCATTTGTTCTTGAAGAATAACGACTAGAAAGCCTTACGTGTTCAGATGAAGACCCTTGTGAATGGCATACAATGCCAACTCAAGGCGATCGGACACGCCAAGCTTATCGAAGATGTTGTGAAGATGGTTCTTCACCGTCTGCTCGCTGATGAACATCTTCTCAGCCATTTCCTTGTTCTTATATCCTTGAGCGACCAGCGCCACGATCTCGCGTTCGCGTGTGGAGAGCGGACTGCGTTCCCGCTGCTTACCGGAACCATTGGAGGATCCGCCTTCGCCGGGCGCCGCGAATTGCCTCATCACTGCTGCCGTGGTGTGGGAATCCAACCAGATTTCGCCATTGAATACTTTGCGGATACTCTTTACGATTAAATCCGGCGCGGTTTGCTTTAGCACAATCCCCGAACAGCCAAGCTTCATTGCTTGCACGAATTCGTTCTTGTCCTCCGATGCCGTCAAAATTATAACCCGCGTGCGCCGGTTGGTCTGTTGCAGAGTTTGCAAAGCTCCCAAGCCATCCAGGTTCGGCATACGCAAGTCCAAAAGCAGCACATCCGGATCCTTGGCTTGCACCACTTCCAGCACCTGACGCCCATCCCCCGCTTCGCCCACTATATCCACATCCGACTCCAGACTTAAGAGCCGCCGCAAACCATCGCGTACAATCGGATGATCGTCCGCAATGACAATTTTAATCCTGGGCTTGACCTCTGGCTGCGGAACGATGATTTCCTCTACAGGATTCTCGGCTACGCTGGCAGTGGCAAGAATTTCGTTTAGCATATTATTTTCGTCTCGCCTCGCTTCTATCCTGATGTTATAGACGTTCTAGTACTGCGTCAATTCCGTCTCGCCTTAGTTCAATCCTAAGTTTTCACCTAGCTCTTGACATCGTTAGATCCTACTCGACATGCTAATATTGGCCAATTGTTACCTCAAAAATAAAATAACCCATTTTGCTAGATGTACTTACAACCAAAAGCCACAATCGAGACAATGTTATTAACAACGCCCTCAATGGAAAATCTTTGTACCGAAATCGGAAACTTCGGTCCTGGCACACAACCGTCCTCATGGTCCTAGCAGTCCTAGTATTACTACTCCCCATCGAAAGATTATACCTACCTCTAGGAATAATTGAACCCTCTTCGGTGATACTAAAGTGAGAATCCATGAAACCCTTTTTTGCCATGTTTTTATTCAGTCCCCTGATCTTTGCCCAATCTCAGCGTGCTCCCGTTTCCTATGCCGCAAAATTTGGCCCAGCTCCCGGTTCCAAAGCACCTCAATTTGAGGCCAAAGATCAATTCGGCAATCCACAATCATTGGTTTCACTCCGGGGTCCCAAAGGCCTGATCCTGCTCTTCATCCGTTCCGCCGATTGGTGACCCTATTGCAAATCCCAGCTGGTCGAGCTGGAAGAATGGTTGTCGGAAATCAAGAAAAATGGTTATGGCGTCGCCTCGATTAGCTATGATTCCGTGGAGATTCTGAAGAATTTCGCCGACCGGAAGAAAATAACCTACCCGCTGTTGTCCGATCCGGACTCGATCATTATAAAGGCTTTCGGCATCCTCAACGAAGGACCCAAAACCGGGTTCGCCGTCGGCATTCCCCACCCGGGAATTTTTATGCTCAATTCGGCGGGGATTGTTGAGGCCAAATTCTTCGAAGAGGATTACCGCGAACGAATCACTATCTCCGCGTTGCTGGCCAATAAGCTGGGCAAGCCGGGCCTGCAAGCCGGGGATCAGGTAGAGGGCAAGAATGCCCGCGTAACCCCCAAGGCGAGCAGTTTGACGGCCCGTACAGGTCAGCACATCGTCCTAAGCCTTGACGTGGAACTTCCTCAAGGACTGCACGCTTACGCTCCAGGCGCTCCGGAAGAATATATTCCGATTGATTGGAAACTGGAACCTAACGAAGCCTACAAAATGGGTCCTCTGGAAACACCGGAACCGAAACGTCTCAAAGTGGGCGGAGAGACTGTTCCGGTCCCAGTCTTTGAGGGTAGGTTCACGGTGAAGCGGGAACTGATCCCCGGCCCCCAGCCCAAATTGAAAGCGGCGGCGGATGACCAAGGGAAGCTCAAGGTTCCTGTGACGTTCCGTTATCAGGTTTGTTCCGACCGCCAGTGCTTTCCGCCTCAGACGGTGAATGTAAACTGGACATTCAGGTTAGAGCAGTTGGAATCGGAACGGGTCCCCGTGGAACTCCGCCGGAAATAATCAAAAGGAACGGCCTCGCTTGGAATCGATCTATTGGGTAATGAGTTGGCTCTGCCATCGAAAGTGCGTTCACTGTTACGAAGACAGATTTCGCCCCTATTATGGCGAGGAACTGGCTGCTGTAGTAAGTGAGGCGGAATCCAATTTCCGGACCATTATCGCCAATCTTCCGGCACGAATGTCATATCTTGACATTGCCGAAAATCTTATAAGAAAGCGGGGCCGCATCATTCTGGCAGGCGGCGAAATCCTTCTTGAGCCAATTCGCAAAACTGTCTTGTACCCTGCGCTCGATTTACTTCATGCAAAATACAAAGACCAAGGCGGCGTGGAACTCATTGTCCAGACCACCGGGGATGTCTTGACCGGCCAGATTGTAGAAGATCTGTTAGCTCACCACGTGAATGTCATCTCCATTTCGGGGATCGATGAATTCCACCAAGGTCTGGAGGAAGAAACGGCCCGGGAAGCTTTGCGCTCCAAGATCACGGCAATGTGCGAAGTTGGCGGGGTTCACTATTTTCCCCTGGATGCTGGCAAGAGGCCATTTGAGCATGGCCCTTATTATCACTTCTTCGGCGCCACCAAAGGGTCTTGGATCGGCAAGATCTGGCCGCGTGGCCGCGCCCATCTGAACGAACTCTCCACGGCGACGCTTGCGGACAACTTTTGCAATGCGTGGTCGGGAGGCTTGAACTTTCTTGACACGGCCCACGGCGGCAGCGAAGTTTCCATTGAGCCCAATGGCAGCGTCTATCCCTGCTGCATGAAAACTAAGAAAGCAATAGGCAACTTGCTTACCGAATCGCTCGATTCCATACTTGGGCGGCTGCGCGGCAATCCTATTTATGAGGCAATTTCAATGGGCCACCCGGAGCGGATGGGAATCCATCACGGCTGGAGTGTGGAAAAATTTTATGAAGCATCGGCAACAACATTGCCTTCCGGCAAGACGTATCAAAACCTGTGCATCGGCTGCGACAAGTTTCATGATGAAGTCTTGAGCCCGGGCCAGTTACTTATCAACCCAAAATAATTCAGCGTCCGCGCGGCGAACATAATTCGCGTCGATGGCTGCCGCGGTTTGCTGCAGCCCCTGCGCGAATCGCTTGGCCGCAAGCAGCCCGATCGCCCCTGCCAGCCGATGCCCAACCGCCGTGACGGAATGCCCCGGAAGACTAATGACGTTGGAATCGGTCGTCAACAACTCAATGCCTGCCGGCAATGAAGCCAGCCATCGCGGTATCGGAGTGACAACCTCTTCAGTCAGCGGGTTCAAATTGGAATCAAAAAGTGCGCCAAATACATCGCCCCTCCGCGCATCCAGAAATGCCGCCCGTACCGGGGCTGAACCATAGGATGCAATCGCTTCCAAATTGGAAATCGCGCAGATCGGCTTATCTAAAGAATAAGCAAAGCCCTTCACCGCCGCTAATCCAACTCTCACCCCGGTAAAAGTCCCTGGCCCTTTGGCCGAAGCAAAGCAATCGATGTCCCGCAACGCAATACTCCGTTCTTCCAGCAATGCCTTGATTTCATCGAATACCACTTGCCCAAATCCGGAAGGAGCCTCAATCCCAATTTCACAGGTAACCAAGCCACCCTCAATCAAAGCGATGCTGCCAAATTCAGCGGTTGTATCCACCGCCAAAATTCGCACGCTCACTCCGTCACCATGTACACTTTATCGGCGGCATAGGCTTTGCCATTCGCGTTCACAGCCGATATTCGCACATTCAAGACAGCCGGAAATTTCTTAATGATTCCTGGAGGGATGCGAAAAGTTCCGTGCGATCCCGTGGCCAAAATGCGGCTGCCTTGCCCATCGGCTACCACTTCGCCGGTTAGCACGTACATCATCGATCTAGTTGCACGGGTGTCCTTCTTTATCTTCAACTCGAACTCATAATCCTTCTTGGTTGAGAGGTCGCCATCGTGAGGCGCCACCAACTCGAAGGGAACTTTCGCTGTGCTGACTTCAATCTCCTGCACAAAAGGAGGCCGCGATTCAAACTTATAATTTCGTAAGCTTTCCTTGCGTCCGTCCCGCGAAAGCTGCAGCACCCAATCCTGCGTCTTCGTCGGGGGCTCCCCCACGAATTTCTCCCCTCTGAAATTT
This sequence comes from Bryobacterales bacterium, assembly GCA_043785065.1. Lineage (GTDB taxonomy): Bacteria > Acidobacteriota > Terriglobia > Bryobacterales > Bryobacteraceae > JANXSF01. The sequence continues at coordinate 17,826 of JAYVXT010000531.1, forward strand.
TTCATTTGCAAAGTTTCGCCGGTGATGGGATTGAACCAATATACGTTGTACAAATGCTTCTCGACAATAACTTCAATTAAGCCCGGTTTCTCCACATAGACTATATACTCCACGCCATCGAGAGCCAACCCTCGGCCGCCATCCACCTCGAAGTACGGATCCAACTCCCAGTGCCGCGTCCAATCGAAGAATTCAAACCATGCCTTCATAGCCTTCGCCCCCGGCGATTCGGTGTACTTAACTTCCACAACTTTGCCGCCCGCGCCACTTAAGCCCGTGTTTGCAAACGATGGATAATGGCCGTCCATCGTAACGTTCCAAAGCCGCTTGCGAAAGGCATCGCTATCCACATCCGTTTTTCGGCTTTTTCCTGCTCCGGAATCTTCGGCCCCAATTCCAAAATTCACGAACGGCTTGGTAAAAAATTGACGCTCCACCGCGCAAGCCTGGTCATCCGCCGTCTGATAGCTGATGAAGTCCATCCAGCCATCGGAAAGCAAACCAGCGGAGCTCCCTTCCGTAAAGGTGGACCGGGGATGCCCGTACGGATCGTTTTTCTTTAAGTAATCGCCAATTTCTTTCAGCAGCGCTCGCCCATCCGTATAGCTTTCATATTCGTCCAATCCCATCCACGTAAGATTGGTCGAACTGTATCGGCCTATGACGTACTTCAAAAACCGCTCCCTCTGTTGCCAAGTCGGAAACAACCGTCGAAGCTGATTGTTGCTTTGCCCCAGCATTAGGTCCAGCACGATTCCTTTCTTGTTCAAGTAAGCAATGCGCTGGTCAAGTTCCTTGAAGTATTCCGGATTGGGTTTATCGGCTTCAGAGTAAGCGTTTTTTGCGTCTTCCGCCGTAGCCCCAAACAGCTGAGCCCTGATATGCGTGAACTCACGAGCGGCGCGGTCATTCACGATTGTTTCAAACTTAGCCCGGTCCATCGTCGCCAAACTCAGCAGCGTATCGCCCATCCAAAGATGCGGCTTGTTGGCCTCGCTATATTTCCAATGACGCAGATTCGCCGGGCGAATGAACCCCCGTGCGTCGCTAGCCACTGCTTCCGTTTGGCCCAATTTGCCATCAAAACGAGCCAGATTCGACGTAATGCGGAAATCCCATTGCCCCGCATCGAGCGGTGAAAAACGAATGATTAGCTTCCGTCCGCCATCCCAAAATGCCGGTAGCTTGAAGGTAGCGTGCTTGGGAGAACGAACCTCCGCATGCATATTCACGGATACATATGGGTTTGGATGGGCCTTTGCCTCGGCATCATCCAACTCAAAAATAAGATCGCAGCTTTGATAAACCGGCGTCGGCGGGCAAATGGTTTGCGCCGCCATTGATCTGAGAAACAAAGCAATCAACCCCGCCCTGAATGTGCGCATAGACTTCCTTTCAGTGTAGCCCTTCCTTTAATTCTTGAGACAATCGATTTATGTCCCGCCACCTGGTTCTCTCGTTGTTCTTGTGTGCAACTCTTAGTGCTGCAACCATTGCGGAAAAAACCGCGGGTCTAACTAAGTTGGAAGGCTACTTCCCTCTTTATTGGGACGCGAAGGCCGGAAAGATGTTTCTGGAGATTCCGGCGCTTGAAATGGAATTCCTTTATTACAGTTCTCTTCCGTCAGGCCTGGGCTCGAACGACGTTGGCCTTGACCGCGGCCAAATCGGCGGAACCCATCTGGTTCAATTCGAGCGCAATGGGCCCAAGGTTCTCCTGCTTGAGAACAACTCGCATTTCCGGGCCATTAGCGACAACCAAGCCGAAGCTCGCGCGGTAACGGAAGCTTTCGCCCGTTCGGCAATATTCGGCTTTACCGTCGAAGCGGAATCTGACGGCCGCATTTTGGTGGACGCCACGAATTTCTTCCTGCGCGACGCCCATGGCGTCATCGAAACCTTAAAGCAAACCCGCCAAGGGACCTACAAATTGGAACCGGGCCGTTCGATGTTCTACCTGGATCGCACCAAAGGTTTTCCTCGAAATTCCGAAGTGGAAGTGACCCTCACATTCCTGGGCGATGCTCCTGGGAACCAGGTAAAAGCCGTCACGCCTTCGGCCGACTCCATCACCCTCCGCGAACACCACTCGCTGGTCGCGCTGCCTGAACCGGGATACAAACCTCGCAGCCATGACCCTCGCGCCGGTTTCTTCGGTATCTCCTATTTTGACTACGCAACTCCCTTCACCCAACCGATCGCCCAACGCTTCATCGCGCGCCATCGACTGGAAAAGAAGGACCCCGCTCCGGCCCTAAGCGACCCTGTAAAGCCGATCATTTATTACCTGGATCCAGGTGTGCCGGAGCCGATTCGCTCAGCTCTGCGGGAAGGCGCCAGTTGGTGGAAGGACGCTTTCACGGCGGCTGGATTCAGCAATGCGTTTGAAGTGCGCATCCTTCCGCCCGGCGCCGACCCGATGGATGTGCGATACAACATGATTCAATGGGTGCACCGCTCCACTCGCGGTTGGTCCTACGGTAGCTCAATCACCGACCCTCGCACCGGCGAGATCATCAAAGGCCACGTGACTCTTGGTTCCCTACGCATCCGGCAAGACTATCTGATCGCCGAAGGCTTACTGGCTCCTTATGATTCCGGCGTTACGGAGTCGGCGCAGGGCAGGGAAATGGCATTGGCTAGAATCCGGCAATTGGCGGCGCATGAAGTTGGTCACACGCTGGGCATCACTCATAACTTTGCCGCCAGCGCCAACAAAAACGCCTCCGTAATGGATTATCCGCATCCATTTATTGAACTAACCCAACAAGGAAATCCGCAGTTGGCGAACGCTTATCCGGTTGGCATCGGCGAATGGGATAAGGTTGCGATTTCCTATGGCTACGCGCAATTTTCAAATCCGGAGACAGAAGCAATTGGACTCAAACAAATTCTGAATGATTCCTTCAAGAAAGGCTTGGAATTCATTTCCGATACCGACGCCCGGCCTGAAGGCGGAGCCCATCCGCGAGCTCACTTATGGGATAGCGGTCCTGACGCCGTGGCGGAACTCGGCCGCATTATGAAAATTCGCACACGCGCCCTGGAGCGTTTTGGCGCGAACACAATTCGCGAAGGCGCGCCCTGGAGTACGCTCGGCGATGCGTTGGTTCCCATATATTTGCTGCATCGTTACCAAACCGAAGCGGTGGCGAAGTTGGTCGGTGGCGTCGATTACACATATGCTCTCAAAGGTGACGGGCAAAAGATTACGGAAATCATTGCGCCCGAAATTCAGAGGCGGGCCATTGCTTCTTTACTGAACACGATTAGGCCCGAATCCCTGACCCTGAATGAGAGGTTAGTGTCCCTCATTCCGCCCCATGCATTCGGATTTGGTCCAACCAGGGAATCGTTCCGAGGCGCGAGCGGCCTGGTCTTTGACGCGAATGCTCCAGCCGAGGCTGCCGCCAATTTAACCATTGGGCTCTTGCTGCACCCCCAGCGCGCCAATCGTTTGGTGGAACAGCATGCGCGCAATGCAAAGAGTCCCGATTTTGCGGAGATCGTGGATAAACTGATCGAGGCCACCTGGAAATCGGCGACGGTCACGGGGTTATCAGGAAGTACTCAGCAAACAGTTTGCTTCGCTTTGTTGCATAGACTTATGGCGCTTGCAGGCAATGATTCCGCCGCTCCAACGGTTCGAGCCCAAGCCTACTTAAAGTTGGAACAACTGCGCGACTACGCAAGATTCATGACCGGCCCAAGGTTAGCTCTCGGACGCTATGCAGTCCGGCAAATCGACAAATTCCAGACAGATCCAAAGCAAGTAACCCTGACCTTTCAAGAGATTCCTCCTGGTCAGCCAATAGGCTGCGAAGACCTCCATATGGAGTAGGAAGCTACTTCGTTTTCTGCCCTTTTTCGATCTTGGCCCAGGAATCGCGTAAAGCAACGGTGCGGTTAAACACCGGCTTCTCCGGAGTCGAAGTCTTGTCCACGCAGAAATAGCCGACACGCTCGAATTGATATAGCGTCCCTGCGGCGGCGCTTTTCACGCACGGCTCCACTTTGGCCCCGTGGAGCTCTATCATTGAGTTTGGATTTAGCCAGGCCCACTCAGTTTCCTGCGCGGTGTCCTCATCTTCACTCGCTTCTCTGAAAAGGTTTTCATATAGCCGGGCCTCGCAGTCAAGCCCGTGCTCCGCGGAAACCCAATGAATGGTCGACTTCACCTTGCGCCCGTCCGGCGAATTTCCTCCACGGGAAGCCGGATCATAGGTGCAATGAATCTCCGTAACTTCGCCTGCGTCATTTTTCACAACGCTGGTGCAAGTCACGAAATAAGCGTAGCGAAGGCGTACTTCCCGACCAGGTGACAAGCGGAAATACTGCTTCGGCGGATCCTCGCGGAAATCATCCCGCTCAATATAGATCACTCTTGAAAAAGGTACCGTCCGAGTGCCCATGGAAGGATCGTCCGGGTGATTCACCGCTTCAAGATGGTCCACTTGACCTACAGGGAAGTTGTCGATGACCACCTTGACCGGATCCAACACAGCCATCACGCGAGCGGACTTTTTGTTCAAGTCCTCGCGCAAGAAATACTCCAGCATTGAAAACTCTACAATGCCGTTGGTCTTTGAAACTCCAATGTTTCCGCAGAAGGTTCGAATGGCTTCAGCCGTATATCCCCGTCGGCGCATTCCGGAAAGCGTCGGCATCCGTGGATCGTCCCATCCGGAAACAATGCCTTGCTGAACCAGTAACAACAGCTTACGCTTGCTCAGGACGGTGTTGGTTAGGTTCAGGCGATCAAACTCGATCTGCTGCGGATGGTGAATACCCAGGTTCTCCACATACCAATCGTAAAGTGGGCGATGATCCTCAAACTCAAGCGTGCAGATGGAATGGGTAATGCCTTCAATGGAGTCGCATTCCCCGTGCGCGAAATCGTACATCGGATAGATGCACCATGTGTCCCCAGTGCGATGATGATGCGCCCGCAGAATGCGGTACATTACCGGATCCCGCATATTGAAGTTGGGTGACGCCATGTCGATCTTTGATCGTAAGGTGCGCGACCCATCGGGAAATTCCCCACCCCGCATGCGTGTGAATAGGTTCAGGTTCTCCTCTATGGATCGGTTCCTATACGGACTCTCTTTGCCAGGCTCGGTGGTGGTGCCGCGATGCTCTCGAATCTGCTCGGCCGTGAGATCGCAAACGTATGCTTTTCCCTTCTTTATTAAGTCGGCGGCCCACTGGTAAATCTGCTCGAAATAGTCGGATGCGTAAAACATCCGGTCATCCCAATCGAACCCCAACCAACGGACATCTTCAATGATCGAATCCACATACTCAGTCTCTTCCTTCGAAGGGTTCGTATCGTCAAATCGAAGATTGCATTTGCCCCCGAACTCTTTGGCAAGCCCGAAATTCAAGCAAATGGATTTGGCATGGCCGATGTGCAGATAACCGTTTGGCTCGGGAGGGAACCGCGTGTGTACTTTGCCGCCATTCTTACCCGACGCCATGTCCTGAAGGATAATATCGCGCACGAAGTTGGATGGTTTGGCTTCTTTTTCTGGGGAGGGAGGAGCGCTCACCTTTGAGCTATCTGTGGGCATAAACTTCTAGTATATCGGAGGGTCCGGAGATGATGAGCGAATTCCACCATTAGGATCTTAGGCGCCAGGGAATGAGGCGGTCGACAAAGGCTTGCGAGAATTGTTGGAGTGCTTACTCCAAACATCTGACCTGCCTCCGCGAGAAGCCACATGGATTGCGTATTCTTCTACGACCATTTCGCTCAGCGGTTCCCTGAGACGCTAAAGGCCGCTAGCCTCAACCCTGTTCACTTAATTCCGAGCGTGACAAGCGCTGCTCAACAAACGAACATTTCTACTAGCCCCGATGGAAAGGGGATTTGTCGCCATAATTCCTCGTAGACTTACGGGCTTAGTCTTGTTCAATCTACAACCGAAAAGACGGATCCTTCTTATCCATCAGCCGCACCATGGCGTCGAATTCAGGATTCGCCACCTTGCTATACCAACCCGCATTTTCTTCGGTGGAAAGAAAAGCATCGCTTTTATCGCGGCTCAATTCACAAACGCCTCGCTCCGGCACAATCAGTTCCGACCGCGCCGCCTGGGCCGCCAACTGAATCTGGCAGGACCGTTCCAGCCTGTACATTCGCACAAACGCCTGCCCTACGGTCTCGCCGCAAACCAGCAGCCCGTGTGTCCGCATAATCATCGCGTGAAACGAACCCAAATTTTCCGCGATCCGCCGCCGTTCGCCAACTTCGGTGCTCGGCCCCTCGAAGTCGTGATAGGCCATCGCTTCATAGAACCCAAGGGCATACATGCTGATCGGCAGCAGGCCGCACTTCAAAGCCGCCACCGCCATGCCCGCTGTCGTATGCGTATGCATCACGCACTTGGCGTCAGGCCTTGACATATGAATGGCGGAATGAATCACAAACCCCGCCGGATTGAATTCCTGCTCCGGTTGACCGGCCACCAGCTTACCTTCCACATCGATCTTCACCAGGTTCGACGCGCAAATCTCGCTGAACAACTTGCCGTATGGATTGATCAAGAAATGATGTTCCGGCCCAGGCAGGCGCACGGTCGTGTGGGTCCAAATCAGTTCCGACCAGCCCAGGTGATCGATGATGCGGTAAGCCGCCGCCAGTTGTACGCGAAGACTCCACTCCTCAGCGCTGAATGTCGTAGAACTCATACGTGTATTTCCATTTGATTTCCCGGCCAGGCTCAACCTTCAAATCAATGTAAGGTTCCGGACAAAACGTGCTTCGGATGGACCAGTAAACAAGCTTCGAAAGCGGCTGATCGCCGCGAATGCGAACCCCCGCGCCAGCTTTGTGATTCTCTAGTTTGATGTCGTAATCGGAAGCCGTCGGTCCAAATCCCTTAAACTCGGCGATCACCGATTGCCCCGTTTGTAACTCGGAATTATAACCAATAGTCTTTCCTTTCGACTCCGCTATTTTGCCTTGAAATGCCCTCACCGGCTGCAACTCGAAAGGAAACTCTACATGGGAATCAGGCCCGGTTGGCGCCCCGTCCATCACAAAGAAATTGTGATTGTATTGCGATGTTTCAATGCGCTTCGACCCCAGGTTCTTGAGTGTGTGCTCAATCACCATGGTGTTGGCCGCACCCACCAGCCGCACTGTCTTTGTATAGCGATATGCGTAACCTTTGCCATCCTTTAAATCATGTACGAAGCTAATCTGCTTCGCCCCGCGCTTCACAGTCCACTTACCAGGGTCCACGATATCGTAGCTCTTGAAAACTTCGTACTGCTTTTCCTCCGGCTTGCGCACCACCCCAACCCCGATACGAATAAACGTATCCTTCGGCTTCGCCTCGTCATAGCCTAACCCCGCGCCGTTGGTTCGAAATTCTTCCACTGGGCCCATGATGGCGTCGTGCAGCTTCGGGTCATACTTGGCATTCCATTGCCCAAAATATTCATGTTTTGCAGTCTTGAGACTAGAAATCTGGCCCGACCAATCAAAGCGGGTTCCCCGGTAATAGCCCTTCGCCGCGTCGGGCAAATAGAACTTTGCCGTAATCGCCCCATTCGATATCCGCGCCGTTGGCGCATCTGCCTGCCCGAAGGCCGCAAGCCCCGTGACCATTAAACAACTACTTAGTCTTAAAGCGTTCATCAATTTCCACCTGATATCCCGTAACAAGTTTGTTCGTCTCATTGGCCATGCCCACAACCGCCATCATCTCCGCGAACATGCCATCACTCATGCCACCCTTTCGAGCAGCCGCCGTATGCGAAGCGATGCAATACCCGCACTGATTGGTCACGCTGACAGCAATATAGATCATCTCTTTAATAAGAGGATCAATTACCCCGCCAGGTCCCATAATTTGTTTGATGCTCTCCCACGTGCGCTTCAAAGTAACCGGATCGTGCGCCAGCGCCTTCCAAAAATTGTTGATGTAATCCGTCTGCCTGACAGCCATGATGTCGTCATAAACCGCCTTGACCTCCGGCCCCGCATCCGCGTATTCAATTGTTCCAAGAGTTGCCATATTTATAGTCCCGGCCTCGGCGGTTTCATCACTGTCCAAGCCGCCACGCCTTGCCGCTTCACCGGCCGCTTAAAAACCTTATCCCCCGCCGTCACGTAAAGCGTCTTCATATCCGGTCCGCCAAACACCACGTTCGAAAGCGGCCCCCGCTGCGGCTTGCTTATTATCCCAACCACGCGACCCGGCGCATCCAACACCTGAATCCCCAAATCGGTAGCCACATAAAGATGCGCCTCCGTATCCATTGTCATCCCATCCCCGCCGGCTGCAACTTTGTCATCTCGTGTCTCAAGCCGATGGAAAGGCGCCCCGTTCCCGAGTGATCCGTCCGGCTGAATCTGGAACGACCAAACCCATTTGCCATTCATGTCCACCACATCCAACACCGCTTGATCCGGTGTCAGTTGAATCCCATTCGGAAATGAGATTCCTTCATGCACCACTCGCTTCTGTCCATGCGTATCAATGTACCAAACCTTTTTCGTCGGTGGCTCGGTAAAGTAGATTTCTCCTTTAGCCGATACCGCAAGGTCGTTGGAATTCACCCCATCGGCAATCACGGTTTCCTTGCCATTCATGTCCCAGGCAACAATCTTCTTGCGGCCATTCTGGCAACCATATAAGCGGCCATCCGGCCCAAACTTCAATCCATTTGTGCCGCCCGTATCTTCTTTAAACACGGTGACCTTGCCATCCAGGCTGATCTTGTGAATCCGGTTATTCGGAATATCCGTGAAGAAAACCTCACCCAGCTTATTCACCGCCGGGCCTTCCGTGAATTTGTGGCCCGACGAAACCAACTCCCAATCTTTATCCGTGTCGATGATGTCCATCACATACTGCCGAAGTCCACCTTTCTTCGACTTCTCAATCGGCTTCGGATACTCGCGCCAAAGCCAACGTATCGCGTCAGGCATGATCGCGGCGGTCTGCCTTCCGTCGTGGCCGCCCGAGCCTATGACGAAGGTTGCATCGTAACCCGAGTACTTCAGGGAACCGTAAAGATCCTGGTTGCCTGTAAACCAATTACCGCCGTAAATGCTCTGGTCGTTGCTGCCGTCCTGCAGGAAAATGCGCAGTGGCTTGGGTTCCATTTTCCGCACCATGGAACTTAGCGATTGTCCTCCCCGCAAGTTAGCATAGCTGCCGATGAAGCTCAGCACGCGGCGGAATTGATCCGGCCTTTCCCAAGCCGCAACGAACGATGCGATGCCTCCCGAGCTACCGCCGGCTACTCCCCAATCGTTCGGATCCTTCGATAGGTTGTACGATTTACGAACCTCGGGAATAATTTCGTTAATCAGAAAGCCGGCATAAACATCGGTCACCGCGTCGTACTCATAACTGCGGTGATAGCGCGATTGAGAGCTTTCGTTCAGCGCCGGAGTCACTCCCGGATTGATGAAAATGGCGATCATCGGCGGAATCTCGCCCTTGTGAATCAAGTTATCTAACACCACGGGAACCTTGGGCCCAGCAGTCTCGCTGATGTAGCCTCCGCCATCCTGGAAAATCATAACCGGGGCTGGTATGTCGGCTTTATATTGCGAAGGAACATAAACCCAGTAATCACGAACTGTTCCCGGGTAGACCTTTGAATTGGTCCATTTGTGGGCCACCAAAACACCTTTGGGAACGTTTGGTTGACGCTGGGAATCGGGGCCGGGGATATAAGTTTCCTGGGCGGTCGCCATCGCGCCGAGTAACAATAACAGGATCATTGGTCTACTAGTCATAGTGGTGAAGTAAGAAACATGCTATCGCAACAGCCTGCCATGCCGCCCGTAGTAAAATAGACTGTTGACCCTATGGCCGATCTAACTTCAATAACTACTGTCCACACCCTTAGCGGGGGCTTCGAAACAACCGCTGCCATGTATGAAACTCCGGAACGCGCCGCCGCTCGTGCCAAGAACGAAGTAAACCTGATTCCAGTTAACCTGGAAGGCGAGTTGATCAGCCACTTGACCGCGAATTACTTCGGTTTCACCTACAGCCCCGCCGAACAGGAGACCGGCTTGTTCGCCAAGCCCAGCTACCTGGGCTACGAAGTTCACCGTCTGAAAGATGGTGACGTGATGATTCTCGGCTTCGCCGCCGCTGACGCCGCCAAGAAGATCGAAGCCGGTGAAAGCGGAGATGTGAACATATACCCCGTGGAAACCAGCGAATCCAATACGTTCGTTCAAGTTCGCCGTTCTCGCATTCATCGCGCCAAAGCGCTCGACAGAGGTAATTTTAACCGTTTGAGCTTAATCCTCGAGTAAGAGTAGATATACTGGCTTGGTGATGAAACGCCTTGCTATCTTTTTCCTTCTCTCTCTAAACCTGCCGGCGGCTGTTGAGCACCACATTGTTTACAAGCAAGCCGGCCGCTATGGTGGATGGCCCGCTAATCACCATATCTGGTCATGGGGCAACGAAATAGTGGTTGGATTTGAGGCTGGCTACTTTAAGCAAAACGACAAAGGCCACTCCATCGATTACACAAAGCCGGCCGAACATATGCTCGCCCGCAGCCTCAATGGAGGAGTGACTTGGACAACCGAAAAGCCACAAGGATTGAAGCCCCCTCCGGGTTTGAAGCAGGCCGGTGTCATCACCGAATCCGATGGTAATCCTATTACGAAACTCACCAAGGCCATCAACTTCCTTGACCCCAATTTTGCCTTCACCGCGCGAATGGCCGATATTCATGTTGGCCCTTCGCGCTTCGCCTATTCCTACGATCGCGGCAAGACATGGAACGGTCCTTTTGAGATGCCGGATTTTGGAACCAAGGGCATTGCCGCCCGCACCGATTACATCGTCGATGGCGTCAACACGATGACCATTTTCTTGACCGCCGCAAAGTCCAACGCAAAGGAAGGACGTGTGCTCTGCGCCCGAACTATTGATGGCGGCCGCACCTGGAAGCAGCTTTCCTGGGTCACTCCGGAACCGCAGGACACGCAGTACTCAATCATGCCTTCTTCGCTCCGGTTGTCGAGTGATTCGATTTTGACTTTGGTCCGCTATAAAGATTTCATCGACGGTTTCCGCAGCGATGACAATGGCCTCACCTGGCATAAGGTGAATCGGGTCGTGGACGAAATCGGCGGCAATCCTCCGATGCTTGTGAAGCTTCGCGATGGCCGCTTGGTGGTGACTTATGGCTACCGCAAGGCTCCCTATGGCATTCGCGCCAAAGTTTCCGACGATGCCGGGGAGCATTGGGGCGAGGAGATCATCCTTCGTCAAGATGCCGCGACTTGGGACCTTGGCTACACGAGAACGGTGCAGCGCCCCGATGGCCGCATGGTGACGGTCTATTATTACAACGAAGCCGTGGATAAAGAACGCTACATTGGCGCGACCATTTGGGACGTGCCTGCTTCCAACTTCGCCAAAGAGCCGATGCTGCAAAGCGAGTTGTTGTTTCCGATGGAGCATTGGCACAACCACTCGTCTTCCCTTGTTGAGTTGCCCAACGGCGATTTGATGGCCACTTGGTTCCACGGTTCCGGTGAGCGCACCGCCGACGATGTGGTCATCATGGGCGCCCGCAAGCCCCGCGCAACCGGCGTTTGGACCAAGCCATTCTTGTTGGCGGACACCCCGAATTTCCCAGATACGAACCCGGTACTTTATATCGACAAGCGGCAGCGCTTGTGGCTGATGTGGCCTGTGATCCTAGCGCACAAATGGGAATCGGCTTTGATGAAATACAAGGTTTCAGCCGATTACATGCAAGCGGACGGTCCGCCCATTTGGCACAAGTTCGACAACCTGTTGCTTGCTCCAACCAACATGGCCAAGCGCGTGGAGGAGGTGCTGGGCGCCTCCGATTCGCCGCGTATTAAGAAGTTAATTGAGCTGGCAAAAGATGAGCAGTTCAGCCGTCTGGGCTGGTTCACACGCACGCATCCGGTGGAATTAAAGAGTGGCCGGATGCTTGTGCCGCTCTATTCCGATGGCTATTCAATGTCGCTAATGGGCATCAGTGACGATGGTGGGGAAACGTGGTCGGCCAGTGAACCAATTGTCGGGCTAGGCAACATTCAGCCTGCTGTTGTCGTGAAATCGAATGGCGATCTGGTGGCCTACATGCGCGATAATGGGCCTCCTCCCAAGCGCGTGCATATGAGTGTTTCGAAGGACCAAGGCATGACCTGGGCCGCCGCCGTGGATACCGATTTGCCGAATCCCGGATCCAGCGTGGAAACCATTCAGACCAGGGAAGGGTATTGGGTCATGGTCGGTAACGACACCGAAAACGGACGCCATTCGTTACTGGTTCGCGTTTCCACCGATGAAGGCAAGACCTGGAAGTGGCAACGGCATTTGGAGTTGGCCCCGGTTGGGGCAGGGTCGTTCCACTACCCTTCAGCAATCCAAGCCGCCGATGGCACGATCCATGTGACCTACAGCTCTTTCAACAATGATCCTCAGGCCGGTGAAGAGCGCAAGTCGATTAAACATGCGCGCTTCAATTGGCAATGGGTGCAGGGCAAGGAGTAATCAGTTGGACATAATTATCCTGGATATTCCCAATGTCAAAGGGGAAACTTAACTAAAAGGTTTCCCAAAAAAGATCGAGCTTCTTTCGTTCAGCCATGGGGTGGCCATGCAAATTACGGGGAATGTAGGCAATTTCAGTAGGTGGCGGCAGTAGGGATAAGCCCGTCGAGACACTCACGCTTAATTAATTACAGCAAGATCACTTGGACTTTCAGCGCCTAAAAGGAAGCAGGCGGCAAAGAAGGCGAGGTCAAAGCATCCGGGGACGTGGCTTTGAATGATGCCGGCTAGCAGCGGCTTAGGCTAGCAGCTTGTGGCTAAAGTCGGAAAAGACCGCTCGCTTACGCTTGCGGCTGAGTAATTGCAATACGTTACCGAGCAGCGACGGTAACGGAGCGGACTTTCACCACGGGCTGCCGGCTAGCGGTTGTACTTCGGCACTACCCCGCGCAACCGCTCCCAAACCAAGTTGCACTGTACCACGGTTTCGTCTTTAAGCGGACCGAGTGACGCTTCTTTTAAATTGGCCACAAGTTGCTCCTTGCCGGAAGCGCCCAGTATAATTCCGGTGGCTTCCGTGTGATGCAACAGCCAGCCTAAGGAAAGGCCTACCAGACTACGCCGCGCATGGACGGCGATTCGCTTTAAGTCCGCCACGGCGGTGAACGATTGCTGATGCCAATACCGTTCCAGATATTGTTGATTGCCATCGAAGCGTGTTCCTGGCAAAGGCCGCTCCTGGCGCTGCTTGCCCGTTAGAAGGCCACCTGCCAGCGGATTATAAACGAATGTGGAAATTCCGTAGGCTTTGCACATCGGCAGGAATTCCTGTTCAATACCTCGGGCAATCAAGTTGTACATCGGTTGCGTCACATGAATGGGTTGGTAGCCTTTGCCCGCGGCGATTGCCCGGCATTGCGCTACCTGCCAAGCGGCATAATTGGAACTTGCCACATAACGGACTTTGCCCGATTTGACAAGGCTGTCCATGGTCTCAAGGGTTTCCTCTATCGGCACGTCGTAATCGGGGTTGTGAAGATAGTAAAGATCAAGATAGTCGGTATTGAGGCGATGCAGCGATTCGTCAAGGGCCTTATGAATGGCTTGTTTGGATAATCCAACATCGTCGGGCCGGGGACCCATTTTCCCGCGGACCTTGCTGGCTACCACCACATGGCGCCGCTTACTTCCTAGCGCCCTGCCCAATAGAATTTCCGAAGCCCCGGAGTTGTACACATTCGCCGTGTCGAAGAAGTTAAGTCCTCCGTCGATGGCTGTCTCCACCATGCGAATGGACTCGGCCTCGGATGCCTGCTTGCCGAAGGTCATCGCGCCAAGGCAGAGTCTGGAGACTTCGAGCGAAGTTCCTTGTAGCTTTACTTTTTCCATAGCATTCTTATTTTTCCAAGGCTTATTCTTCCAAAGGGGAACCACTGTCGGGAAGCTGCTTTACATCTGGTTCAATCCAACGCCGGCGAGCTTCCACTGACTTTACGACATCGTACGAATAATATTCAGGATACAGCCTGTTGGCGCCAAATTTTTCCACCGCCTGAATTACTTGCTCAAGCCGGGGCGTGCCATCGGCAAACGATTCAATGTAGTCGGCCAGAACCCACAACCAAAGCACCGTTAGCGTTTCGTGATATCCGCTGGTATCGGTGTTCTTGCCGCCGCCGCGAACATTGTAGTTCTTGATGTTACGGCGAAGCGTTCTCAGCAAATCGGCTTTCGGCAGCTTTCGAATGTAGCAACATGCCATGGCGATATGGGCGGCATGAGTCCAATCAGCGAAAGGAATGCGCGCCTGCTCAAAATCCTCTAAGAATTGATCCAGCGCCTCTTCACTTGCCAGGTTGGCAGTCACGGTCAGCGCTGCACCCGGCCGGAGCCTCCACCTTTGATCAAGCCCATCACTTCTTCGGTTGAGAACCGATTGAAGTCGCCGGGAATGGAATGCTTCAAGCACGAAGCGGCGACGGCGAATTCAAGCGCGGCTTGATCACCCGCCAATTCATTCAGCCCATAGATGAGTCCGCCGGCAAAACAATCGCCCCCGCCAACGCGGTCCACAATATTCGTGATGTCGTAATGCTTGCTAAGCAGGAATTGCTTGCGATTGTTAAGGCATGCCGACCAGCCATTGTGCGAGGCGCTGTGTGATTCGCGCAGCGTGACGGCGATCTTCTTCAACTTGGGATATTGCGCCAGCACCTTGTTGGTGAGCTCTTCGTATTGCGAATGGTCGAGCGAACCGGAGTGCACATCCACGTCGACTTGAATGCCGAGGGCCATTTGGCAATCTTCTTCATTGGCGATGCCAACGTCGGCATGCTCGAACAATTTAGACATGACGTCCTTCGGCTGTTTGCCCCATTTCCAAAGGTTCTTCCGATAGTTGAGATCGCAGGAGACCGTAAGTTTTTTAGCCTTGGCTGCTTTTACGCTTTCCATCGCCAGTTCAGCCGCACCTTCACTGATGGCGGGAGTAATGCCGGTGATGTGGAACCAGTTTGCTCCTTTAAAGGCTTTATCCCAATCAATGTCGCCTGGTTTGCCGAGCGAAATGGACGAATTCGCACGGTCGTAAAGGACTTTCGAACCGCGCTGATTGGCGCCTGGTTCGACGAAATAGATACCGAATCTTCCGCTGTTTGATTTGACGATGCCCGAAGCATCGACACCAAAACGGCACATTTCCCCAATCAATGCGTCGGTAAGGGCGTTCTTATCAGGAAGTAGGGTGACGAAGCGCGCCGCCATGCCGAAACCGGACACCGCTACCGCGACATTGGCTTCGCCGCCGCCGAAGGTAGCAAGAAATTGCGGAGATTGCAGGAAGCGTTCAAAACCAGGAGGGGCCAAGCGAAGCATGATTTCGCCAAAAGAAACAAGAAGTTTGGGCATAAAGTTCTATTGTACTGCGAGGAGGCTAGATCGCCGAAATTCAGGGAACCGCCACCAGTTCAATCGCCATGGACGCATCCATCCCAGGAACGCTTTCAAAGGGGATCATCGTGGCGGCGGGCGGATGGTCTTTATCGAAAAATTCAAAACGAATATTGCGGATTTTTTCAATCATGGCGATGGTCACGGGATAGAAGCTGGAGAAGGCAACGCGCCTGATGCTGCCCTGGTTTTGATCAAGTACTTTGGCCATGCGTTGGAAAGCCAGCCGAACATCGGAATCCTGGTAATGGAAGCCTACTTGAGTTCCGGTGAAAATGATTTTATCGGAGCCCACCAGCGCCGCTTTGGAGTAGTTTGGCGAGGGATTCATCTCCTTGGGGTTGAGGTGCACGAGCGGTTCGGAGGGCTTCCGGCGTAAACGGACAACGGCCTCGCATTCCGACAGGGCATTGTTCATGGAGCGCTCTACTTGGACCATCGTTATAGCAGCGGATGGAAAGGCTGTGGCGACCATACCGTGTAGTTCACCGTAATGATCGAGCGAGGAAAGCAGACAAGTGACGCGGAGCATATCCGCCGGTTCCGACCCTGCGAATTTGGCGGCGGTGGTGAGGTCCGTGATGGCCCTTGTGGTGAGCTCGTTGAGCTTCGATTGTGGATCCTTAGCCATTCCACCCATCCCGGCCAGGAAGCCAAGGCCATTGGGATTGACGGATTTCTTGCCGGCGATGATGGCTTCCAATTGAATCTGCGAGCCGACCATTGGCAGTTGCCCGATTTGCACGACGCTGAGCGCGGGAATGGGAAGTTTCTTCGCGGTGAAGGCTTCGCTGACAAGATTGCCGACGCGCCGCAGGTCGCCTGAGCCGGCGACGAAAGCGCGAAGCTTGACCACCTGGCCAGTGCGCGCGATTTTGAGCAGTTCTTTGAGGGCGTCGCGGGTTTGTTGGGAGAGCAGGCCTTTGGAGGAGAGCGGGGTGATGCGAAATTCCAGTTTGGCCGTTTCGGTGATGACCGCGGACGGTGGGTCAGGAAGGATTTCGTGGGTTTGGGTGATTTCCTCCGGCTTCTTTTTTCCGGCGGCGGTGAGCAGGGTGGCCGTTAAAAGGAGAGCGGGGAGGATGCGAAAGAGCCAGTGCATGGATTCACTGCGATTTTAGCAAAGGGCGGGTGGGGGTGGCGTGGCAGAAGTAAATTAGCAGTAAGCCTCCTGGCGATCAAAAACGCGTTCTATATGGAGGTAGTCACCATGATCGCGGAAGAACACACGATGATTTCGCGGATGGTGGAAAAGCACGCCAATGGGTATTCGTTTCGGCTGCAGGCAGAAAACGGCTTCGAATTCCTGCACGCGGGCTGACATTGGGGATCTCAACTCCAATCGGATAAACTGCCATCGACCGTGCCCTTCCATCTGGCTCTCACACCAATCTGCTGGCGTGGAATTATTTGAAGAACTTGAGGTATTGATGGATTCCCCACCGGCTCCCTGTTGAAGTTCCGAAAGAGCTAACATAAAAAGAAGTTCTTTTCTCAGACCCAAAGACATGAAGCTGCGACCCTTTTGGGAAGCGCTCCTGCTTGGCTCAGTCTTGACCCAGCAGTCGCCGGCGCAGAATGCACCGACTTACACGCTAGACGGCATTGTCAACGCCGCAACTAATCGCTCCGGAAAACTAGCGCCTAATTCCATCGTCACTATTTTCGGAAAAGATTTGGCCAAAATAACCGCCGGCGCCGGGCCACGCGAGGTTCTTTCCGGAGCATTGCCCTACACCTATGACGATAGTTGCGTTACCATTCTGGTGGATGGAGCCTTGGCTCCTCTACTCTTCGTTTCCCCAAACCAAGTGAACTTTTTGATTCCGGCAAAACTGCGTCCCGGCCAACGGACTCTCTCTCTAATCTGTGGAGCGCGCGCGGGTCCAAAACTGACCATAGAACTTGTGGATGCTTCCCCCGGCGTCTTTCAAAGCGGCCCCACCGACTTAATCGCCACTCACGCGAACGGAGAACTTTGCACTCCCCTAAAACCCGCCATGCCCGGAGAAGTGATCATCTTGTACGCTACCGGATTGGGCCAGACAATCCCTTCACTGGATACCGGACAATTCGCGCAACAAGCAGCTCAAATGGAACAATTGGCCGGCTTTCAAGTCTTAATCAACCACCTACCCTTATCCGCGCAATCCATTCTCTACGCCGGAGTCACGCCGGGGTTCGCGGGCCTGTATCAAATCAACTTGCGTCTGCCGGAAACTATCGTACCCCCGGTCGAAGTACAACTCCGCGCCGGTTCCGAGACCTCCCCCCCAGGCCTACACATTTCAGCAAGCGCCAAATAGGACGGCGGCCGAGTGGAACCTCATGTTCATGTGCTCTTCAACTTAACCTTCGCTCTCAAGACCTAACGCCCAGGCCCAAGCAGCCGGATGTGCGACGTAGAAGTGATGCAGGATCTTTCCTAGGTGCGTGCCGATCCCGTGTTCTGATGGTGGTCACGGCGTTCCTCTCTTTGGCACAGAGGGCTAAAGATCTACTAGCCCCCGATGGGAATCGGAATTCTTCCGAACCCAGTACGTTGTTGGAACTCCGAACAATCCCCCGATTTCCATCGGGGGTTAGTCAGCCTAGCGGATCTTATGTGAACAGTATTGGGGCTAATGACCCGGAACCACCACGTATGCATGTGAGTATGAGTATGTTGGGGCTGTCACTTTCCTGTCGCGCACCCCAAGCAGTCTGAAACTTACCACCTAAGAGCGTGTTTAATTAAGATAAAGGTGAAGACCCGCATATGCGAATTCCCGAGTCAATTTTAAAATTCTTGCTAGCCACCATTTTGGCAACCGGCTGCGTTCTTTGCCAAACGGAAAAGCCTTCTTCGTTCGTTGTCGATCCCGGCACACACATCCCTTTAAGACTCATTAACAGTGTTTCCACCAGGAATGCGGCGGAAGGCGATCGTGTCTACCTTGAAACCGCGTTTCCTATCTTAGTGGGTACAAAGATTGTGATCCCAGTTGGCAGCCATGTAGCTGGAACCGTCACCCAAGTGAAGAAGCCCGGCAAGGTGAAAGGGCGCGGCGAATTGTATGTGCGCTTCGACAATCTGATTCTCCCTAGCGGCGCGGGCAGGGACTTCCGCAGCAGGCTTGGCGCGATCGACGGCTCATCGCGCGACGAGTTAGACCGGAACGAAGGAAAAATCACCAGTGAAGGTCACAAGGTAGGCGACGCCGCGGTCGTTGGAGGCATTGCCGCACTCGGCGCGTCAACGGGAGCGATTGTTGCCTCCCGCACAGCAGCTAGTGGATTAAAAGGCGCAACTATTGGCGCAGCCGTGGGAGCCGCCGCTGCGATGATCGGTATCCTCGTCACCCGGGGGCCTGACGCCATGCTCGTTCGCGGTAGCACCGTCGAAATGATCCTCGATAGATCCCTCGAATTCTCTTACGATGAGCTCGATTTCAGCTCCGCGCCATATTCCCGGCCCCAAATCCAATCTCCGGAAACAGCCCCTGCCAAGAAGGGTGGCACTCTGCCTAGTCGAAGAAATCCCCTGGATAGAACACTTTAGCGCATAAATGATCGGGAAGATAGTACTTTTTCCTTAGCTCTGAATCCCAAGTCAATCTTAATAAATACTCACTACTTTTTTGATTACAGCCTAATAAAGTACCCAGCACTCGCCGATATACATAGTGAGAAGCTATGGACCTGGGATCTTTAGATATTCAAATATTCGTTAGCCTGGTAGTCGTACTGGGGGCAGCCTTTGTTGCTCTTGTGTGTGACTATCTCAAGGGTAACAATGAGCAGTTGAGAGAAAAGAACGTTGAATTACGAGTACGAAGCGAAGAGCGCGAACACCGATGGCTGCTCGATCCCGGAACGCTTATACCGCAAACTCTTTTCCAGCAATTCTTCGCTGCTGCGCGCCAGGCTGGTTGGACGCCGGAGGCTGTAGCCCAAACTGCGCAAAAGGCAGCGATCAATCCGCGGAGGGCCGCCGCCGCTCCGCCCCCAGAGCCAAGCCGAGTTGATCTTGAGGCGCTACGCCGCCGGAATGATTCTTTTGACTTTAGAGCCGAGGACCAAAAACGGGAAAAGATCGCGGAAGCGCAACCCGTTGCCGCGAGATTGCAAAGAAAGTCCGCCGAAGATTTTGTGAGCCCCGAAGTTC
Organism: Bryobacterales bacterium; assembly: GCA_043785065.1. GTDB lineage: Bacteria > Acidobacteriota > Terriglobia > Bryobacterales > Bryobacteraceae > JANXSF01. The sequence continues at coordinate 37,449 of JAYVXT010000531.1, forward strand.
TTGCGAAAGTAGCGATTGCCGCCGCGCCTGTGCTGGCTGCCGTTGCCGCAACTGAAAATCCTGATTCCGCAAATCATTCTCTTACCGCAATCGCTTTGGCGCCTGAAACTGAAGAAGCGGTGACGGTGACTGCGGAAGCAACTAAGAGTACGGCGGGATCGAATGTTTTTGCAGTAGGGGACAGCGTTCGAGGCGAAATCCAAAGATTGAAGGAGCAGGCAAAAGCTAAATTTGCTTCTCAGCCTAGCGCGCCTCCGCTTGAAGAATCCAAGGAAACAGTCCATATTCCTCAAAATGCCGAGGAGGAGGATCTTGGCGACTTGGTCGTTGGTCTAAACCTCGAAGAGCAACTGCAACACGTCTCCATCTTCGGCTTCGATCCAGACGATCAAGAAAGACTGCCGGCTGAAAGCGCGGCTCAATTGCAATTGGAAATCGAACGCGTTGCAACCATATACGGTATAGAAAAACCCGTTGACAAGAGAACTCCCCCACCAGTTGTGATACAGCCGGAACACCAGGTTCCAGGTCTTGAACTTCAGCAAGAGTTGCACCGGATCGTTACTCCCGCCGATGGGAAACCAATGAGCATCGGGCAAGGGCTGCTTGATCAGATTATTCGAGCATCGGTGGAATCATCTTCCGCCATAGAGCTACCGGGACAAGTTCTCGAATCAGGAAGTTCATCAAATGAGGATGAGCAACTGGTCGAACTTGCTTATCTGAATGTTGAGAACACGGAAAATTCCGAGCACAACAACCATTCCCTAAGTTTCTCCTATCCTACTGCCGGCAATTTGAAGTCCGGGGAAAACCAGGAAGCCGATCATGGTGCTATTCTTCGGGAACTGCTTCGCCAAAAAGAGGACCTCACTATCGAGGAGACGCTTGTGGAAGAGCCCGCGGTGTCAAACCATGCGGAACCCTCAATTACAATGGGTCTGGACCGTCTGACCGCATCAGTTTCGGAGCTTGAACCACCGCAATCGTTTTTTGAAGGGGATTCCCTTTCTCTTGAAACGGTTCAAGAATTAAGCCTTCCCCTGGGCTTGCACGACAAGAATACATTAGCCCAGTTGATGGACACCGGAAAATGCGTGAGTGGCGTCGTCATCTATGCCGGATTGAACGATTACGCGAAGCTTATTGAAGGGAAAACCAAACCGCAAATCGACGAATTCTTACATCCTGCCACTAAACTCATCACAAGCATCGTTCGCGATAAGGATTTTGCCGCAAGAGTTAGCGAAGATACCTGGCTAATGGTGTTCCGCGGTGAATTGGGCAATGCCGCTCAGCGCCGCATCGACGCCGTTTCAGAAAAATTCTGGGACTTCCAGCTTCGCAATCTGGGGCAGGTGTCGCTCACTTTCAGCAGCGGCGCCGTCCAAGTGGAAAAAGAGCCGCTCGCCGATGCGGTCGCGGCCGCTAAGGAAAGAATGGAGCAACTGCGCCACAAAGGAAAGGTCAATGCCTCCGGCGGCAGAAAAAAGGCCGTCAACAGCTAAGTTGCTATTCTCGCCAATCGAAGCGAGTTGCTGACAACAAGGACACTGGAAGCGGCCATTGCCCCGGCCGCTACCATTGGCGATAAATCCCAGCCCAGCCATTGTTTGAAGGCCCCGGCAGCTAGTGGAATTGCCAAAAGGTTGAACACCAGCGCCCAAAACAGGTTTTGCCGGATCACCCTCATGGCTGCTCTGGCGATTTTAAGACTCATCGGAATTAGCGAAAGGTCGGGCCTTAAAAGAGCAATATCAGCGGAAGCAATCGCAATGTCGGTTCCTGAGCCCATGGCCATCCCCACGTTTGCTTTAACCAAAGCCGGGGAATCGTTGATGCCATCTCCCACCATAGCCACTTTCTTGCCTTCCTTTTGCAGGGCCCCAATCTTCTCCAGTTTCTGACTCGGCAATTGCTCCGCCCGAACCGTCTGAATCCCTACCTGATTACCGATTGATTGCGCCGCACTTATCCTGTCGCCGGTCAGCATCATCACTTCCAGACCCATGTTACGTAAAGACGCGACCGCTTGCCTTGATTCAGATCGAGGCACATCGGCCAATCCGATCCTGCCCGTCAGTTTACCGTCAATGGTCACTCTAAGCACAGTCGCCTCATTTGGAAACCCGGTCGCGCCAGGATCCGCTAAGATGG
>JAYVXT010000532.1:0-4878 GCA_043785065.1 Bryobacterales bacterium
CGGAGATTCATGACCATTTCCAGACCCTTCATGTCTCCTAACATCGCCGCCGGTACTACCTTGTCAGGCGCTCCGTTCACCACGAAGAAAACGTCATACGCAGTTTCCAGGCTGCCGGCCCGCTTGCGCAGTCCGGTTGGCGCCGAAGGAAGCGCCATGCGTCGCTTCGCCAGATTCGCAGCGGTAAGTTCGCCAATCAATAGCGCCTTGGCCGTGCTGATGCCCGGCTGATTCTTCAGCACCTTCTGCCATTCAGGATCGCTGAAGCGGCCGGTCACCAGCATCAGTGGCTCAGGCATCTTCGGCGGTACTCCTGTCGTTTTCGACGTCGGAGTAAGCGGCGCCGAAATCCAAATCTCGTCAATCGTTTCCAGCAGCCCAACCGGCGCATCCTTCGGACCTTGCTTAATCATGTCCGCCCACAATGGCGATTGCCGCAAGGCAGTCAAATTCAGGTGCCCTAACATGGAAGCGTTGGTATGCGCGAAGCGCCACCGATCCACCCCTGGCGCCAATTGAACGGCTACCGCCTTCGGATCTTTTCCAAACGTTTCCGTACCAAATTGCGCATAGGCGCTAACGGCAAATCCGAACAGAGAGAGTGAAATTGCGCGGCGTACAAGCATTCTGCTTTAATTCTGAGCTCTTTGCCTTGTCTGGTCAACCGAGGGAATACCCTAATCCAACCTCGTAAATTCTCCGTTCCCACCCAATGAGAGAATTTGGCTCACCTCTAAAGCCTATCCCACCAGTGATTTGCCACCTCCCCAGACTGCTGCCCCTGTTCGTCTTCAGATGGGCTCGTGCCATAGTAAAGCAAAGGATAGAAATCGCAACTACTGAATCCTCCCCGATGTTCTAAAATAACTCTTTACCCTAATCTTGAACGCTAATGAAGAAATCACAAGTTGTCTCAGCCATTCTCGACATCGGCATTGTCCCGATTGTCCGGACCAACTCGGCCGAAAGCGCCATCAAATCGATTGAAGCCATTTACCGGGGCGGCATCCGCTCAGCCGAAATCACCATGACCGTACCGGGAGCAATCAAGGCGCTTGAAAAGCTGGCCGATGCTTTTGGCGACAAAATGGTCCTTGGCGCGGGAACTGTTCTCGATCCGGAAACGGCCCGCGCCTGTATCCTCGCCGGAGCCGAATTCCTGGTTACGCCGGCCTTGAAGATCGCGACCATTGAGATGGCCAAGCGCTACTCAAAAGTGATTTGTCCGGGCGCTCTCACGCCAACGGAAATCCAGACTGCCTGGGAAGCAGGCGCCGACTTCGTCAAGGTGTTCCCATGCGGTAACGTGGGGGGGGCCAAGTATATTAAAGCCCTGAAAGCCCCCTTTCCGCACATTGAGATGATTCCCACGGGAGGCGTGAACCTGGAAACGGTAGGCGAATTTCTCAAAGCCGGCGCCGCCGCAGTTGCCGTTGGCGGGGAATTGATAGACGCCAAAACCATTCAGGACGGCCACTACGATGTGTTCGAGGAACGTGCGCGGAAATATTTGGGTGCGGTAGCTAAAGCGCGGGCGGAGATGAATTAAGGATTATTATGGCGATCAACAAAGACCTCTTAGACATTCTGGTATGCCCGCTTTGCAAGGCTCCGGTGGAATTGAAGGCGGATGAAAAGGGATTGAAATGCACGCAGTGCCGCCGCGTCTACCCGATTCGCGACAACATTCCAGTGATGCTTATCGACGAAGCCCGGGTGGATGAATAATCCCATGCGGCCTGGGGCCGCGACCGTGTTGGATAAGTTGCCCAAAGGCGCCAAGGTCGCGGTTATACGTTTGCGCTCATTAGGCGATTGCGTTTTAACGACCCCTTTCCTGGCCCTGCTGAAGCAGCATCGCGCCGACCTGAAAATTGCCGTGGTGGTGGAGGATCGTTTCCGGCGGGTGTTTGAACAGAGTCCCGATGTGGAAACAGTGCTGCCGCCCACCCTTAGCGCTATCGCCGGTTTTCATCCGGCAATGGTGATTAATTTTCATGGCGGAACACGCAGCCAATGGATGGTTGCCAGCTCACTTGCGGGAATTCGCGCGGGCTTCGGCCATCACGTGGGAAGCTGGCTGTACAATGTACCAATACCCAGAGCGCAACAAGTATTAGGGGAGGAACGAATCGTTCACACGGCGGAGCACATGGCGTCGGCAATGTTCTATCTCGGCGCGCCACGTCAGGAAATTCCCCGTGCGCGCTTGTTCTGCGCTGAATTGCCTTTGCGCAAGCCTTATGCCGTGATTCATCCCATGGCGTCGGCTGCTTCCAAGGCTTGGCCTGCCTCGCGATTTGCGGAAATCGCCCGCCGGCTTCACGATCTTGAACCTGTCTTCATTGGCGGCCCCGGCGAGGATCTTTCTTCGTTCGACGCTTTCGAATGCCACGTTGGAGCACCGCTTGAATCCATCTTTTCCTTGATGCAATCCGCATCTCTATTTATTGGAAACGATTCGGGTCCCGCACACATAGCCGCTGCATTTGGTGTGCCGTCCGTAGTATTGTTTGGCCCCTCGAATCCATGCATTTGGGCGCCATGGCGAACCCGGTCGGAAGTGCTGCATTCGCCCGATGGGGTGAGCCTTATTTCAGTGGAACGTGTCTGGAGCGCTGTGGAAAAGCTGAGGGCATCGGCTTGAGAAACGAACTGCGCCGGCTGCTCAGCTATTCAGTCAAGTATTGGCCCATGCTGCTCCTCAGCGTGTTTCTGATGGCCGTGGCTGGAGGCACTTTCGGGTTAATCGTCAGTTTAAGTAGGCCGGTGATTGACCGCGTTCTAAATCCAGCTAATACCGGGCAAACCGTGAAGCTATTCCAAATAGATGGGTACATCATTTACCTGCATGATATTCTGCCCTTTAACTTCGAACAGGCGTGGAGCATGGTTGCAGCCGCAATTTTGCTTGCCTATTTCGTCAGAGGCGTCACCGATTATCTGGGCAACTATCTGATCAATCGTATCGGACTGCAAGTGGTGACTGACATTCGCGCTCAAGTGTTCGATCACGTCCTGCACCAGGACACGGCCTTCTTTGAGGAGAACACCACTAGCCAAGTGATGAGCTCGATCTTGAATGACATTGACAAGATCCAAGTTGCCTCCGCCCACATTCTTGCGGACTGGTTCCGCCAAATGTTCACCGCCATTGCGCTCTTGGTGGTTGTGTTCAGCCGCGATTGGAGACTTGCGTTGTTCAGCCTAACCGTGCTGCCGATAGTTGTAATCCCAACGGCGAAGCTGGGCCGCAAAATCCGCCGATCCACCCGTCGGGCGCAAGACCGCACGGCCGAATTAAATCAAGTGATGCAGGAAGCGTTGGCCGGACAGCAAGTGGTAAAGAGTTTCGCCGCCGAGCCGCATGAATCCCATCGTTTCCTTGAAGCAGCCGATCACCTTCGCAGCAGCAGTCTGAAATACGTTGCCCAACAATCCATTGCCTCGCCGCTGATCGAATTCATGGGCGCGGTGACGATTGTCGCCTTGCTCACTTACGCCCGTCTTCAAATCGAAAAACAGATGATGACGGCGGGGGAGTTCATTAGCTTTCTGATGGCCCTGTTGCTGCTCTACGAACCGGCCAAGAGGCTGGTGGGCATCTACAACATCTTCCAACAAGGGCTGGGCGCTGCGCAAAAGGTCTTCGAATATTTGGATCGTAAACCGTCCATTCAAGAAAAACCCGGAGCCCGCAAGCTGGAGCGCTTCAGCAAGACCATTGAGTGGCGCGATGTTTCGTTTTCCTATCGCACCTCAAATTCCCCTATTCTCGATGGTCTTCAACTAACGGTCAACGCCGGCGAAATCGCGGCTCTTGTTGGACCAAGCGGGGCAGGGAAGACTACGCTGGCGAATCTGCTGCCACGGTTTTATGACGCAACCTCGGGTTCAATCCTGGTGGACGGCGTGGATATTCGTGAGTTGACGTTGCGCTCCCTACGCCAAAAGATCGGCATTGTGGCGCAGGACACGTTCTTGTTTAACGACACAGTGGCCAACAACATCCGCTATGGGCACTTTGATGCTCCCATGGACTCAGTTTTACAAGCGGCCCGCAATGCTTTGGCTGAAGGATTTATTAACGAGTTGCCACAAAGGTTCGAGACAATCATCGGGGAGCGTGGGGCGCGTTTAAGCGGTGGCCAGCGCCAGCGTTTGTCTATAGCGCGAGCGTTGCTGAAGAATGCGCCTATTCTGATTTTGGATGAGGCGACGTCCCATCTTGACGCGGAATCGGAAATGCTGGTGCAGAGGGCTTTGGCCAATTTGATGGAAAACCGTACAGTTATTGTCATCGCCCATCGTCTTTCCACCATCCGCCGTGCGGATAAAATAGTAGTCTTAGATCGTGGGCGAATTTCCGAGATCGGATCCCACGAAGAATTGGTCGCGGGCGGCGGCATTTATCAGCGTCTGCATGAATTGCAGTATCTGGAAGGTGAAATCGAAGCATGAACATAGCCTTGTGTGCAGTAGGGCGGACCCCCTGGTCCGGATAGCGCCGGGATAATCCGGCATGGAGTAGCGAATGAAAGAGTCGTACAGGGAAGGCGGAGCGAACCACTTTGGCCCCGAGTCATGTAGGTGTAGCCATCAGAAGGTTGCACCCGAAGCGGAACGGTTTCCGGAGCAGTTGCGGGAACGTCTGCGGAAGTTCGGGCTGGAACTGCACCCGGAGAAGAGGCGTCTGATTGAGTTTGGACGCTACGCCGCTGATCGACGGAAGCAGCGTGGAGAAGGAAAGCCTGAGACTTTTAATTTCTTAGGTTTCACCCACATCTGTGGGACCAACTACACAACGGGCAACTTTAAGCTGGATCGCAAGACGATAGGTAAACGCATGACAGCGAAGCTGAAGGATATCAAGGCCAA
>JAYVXT010000533.1:0-15074 GCA_043785065.1 Bryobacterales bacterium
TGAAACAGCCACACTGGAAATATCGTGTTCCCCACTACATTTAGATAGGTCACAATAAACAGCAACAGATTGGGACGCAACTTCGGCACGGCAAGCGTAATGGCCATCATCGCCACAAAACCAGCCGCCATCAAGAACAGCTTGGTCGCCATAACGGAGGAAAAAATGCGCGATAACTCTTCCGGTTCCTCCCGGTGAGCCGCCACTTTGCGGGTCGCAGTCAGGGCGAAACCGTAATCGGTAAGGGTGATGAAATACCAGATAAAGCTTTGGGCAAAAACTACCAAGCCGAATTTTTCCGGTTGGAGTATCCGGGAAAGGAAAGGTAATACGGCGAGAGGGAAAAGATAACTGCTAATTTGGACCACGTAGAGTAACAAGGCATTTTTCACCAGCGAATGCTTGAGCAGGCCTGCTATGCCTCCGCGCTCCCGTAGTTTGTTTGCCGCTTGGCTAAAAAATGAAGTTGATGGATTCAGGCTAGGCTCTTGTTTTGCTTTGGACATCATATTTGCCTGGAGTTTGGACGCACCTTCTTCCTGGCTTCATGAAAGGCCTTATATAAGAATCGGCTTCAAGGTTTAATTCCAATAGGAATAACTAAGGACAGTACAAATGGCCTTCAGCCGCCACCGAGGAGTTCTTTCTATTTATATTGGAGCCGGTTTCTATATGACGGATCTCCGTATAACCAAGCTCTTCAAGAATCGCTACAATTTCCGCCACCTTCTTGAGCTTCAGATTCATGGTTTCGCCGTGCATCTCAAGAAAAAGTCTGGGCTTGTGCGCAAGCAGGGTGTTCCGCGCCCCTTGTAGGACAGCAAGTTCTTCGCCCTCCACGTCGATTTTGATGAAGCCCGGCGCGGGCAGAGACTGTTCCCCAATGTCATCGTCCAGAGTGGTTATGGAAATCTCTTCGGAAATTACAGGGCCCTTGGAATTCAACAATCCGGAAACCGTATCTGTTTCGATACTGGCGCCACCGCGCATCAGGGGAGACCCAACCATGGTCGCCACTGCCGATTTCGCGCCGACGCCAAGTTTTCGGACTTGGATGTTTTTCAAGCCATTCAAACGAAGGTTTTCCATTAGACGTGCATTATTGGCGGTGTTGGGCTCATAGCAGATCACCTGACGACCTTGCTTTGCAAAGTAAAGCGTTAGTAATCCCTGAAATGCGCCTACGTCGTAGATCACTAGGTCTTTTAAATCGAGGTTCTTCCAAAACATATGTTCGGGAGTTTTGGTGGAGCCTGCAACAAACTCAGGCACCCAAGCTAAGCCCCCTTTACGCTTCATGCCCTTCAGTAAACCATGCCGGACAGTGTAGATTGTATTATCAAATAACGTCTGACTGACCCAAGCTACGATTCGGTGCCGGGTGCTGTAATGATTGAATACCTCATCTTTATTCTGAATGGTCATCGCCTGAGAATATGGTAACAAATGAGCGGCGTAGGGCTGGATGGCTTCTGCCGATAAGTTATCTTTAAGAAGAGAGCACTTAAAACAAGAAGGAGCATTAAAAGATTTGAAGCCTCTACATATCTGCTTTGTTTGCAGCGAATACCCACCTGCCCCCCATGGCGGCATTGGTAGTTTCACGCAAGTGTTGGGACGAGAGCTTGTAAAACGAGGCCATCGGGTAAGCGTCTTGGGATTGTATCCAGACCAACATGCAGGCAGTGCAAACGACCAGGGTGTTAATGTGATCCGTCTCTCCAGGCGGGGGATGCCTTTGGTTAAGGTTGCCACCAACAGGGCAAAATTCGCCAATGCATTCCGTGAGATTCACGCGGCTCATTCCGTCGATATTCTGGAAGGCGGAGAGTTAGAGATATCTGTGGTCCCACGTTCCTTGCCGGCAATAAAGCTGCTAAGAATGCACGGCGGACCCACTTTTTTCGGGGTGGATAGCAGGCTTCAGAAATGGAAGGAGCGCTGGTCGTTCCACATAGCCGATGAACTCTGCGCCGTAAGCCACAGCGTGGCGGATGGAACCCGGCGCATGCTGAATTTGGGAGACCGGCATGTTGAGGTAATCCATAACCCCATCGAAACCAAAATTTTTACACCACAGGATAACGTTGCAGAGCAAGACGGCCTTTTGGTGTTTGTGGGCACAATTGCGGAACGGAAAGGGATCCGCCAACTGATCCAGGCCATGCCGCGCATTGTTGCCGAAGTTCCGCATGCCCGGCTGGAGGTGTATGGAGGCGAAGTAATCAATCCCCCTCCGCCCATCCCGCTTGCGGACGAGTTGAAGGCTTTGATGACGCCCGAAGTCGCTGCTCGCGTCACATGGAAGGGTAGGGTGGCTCGAAGCGAGTTGCCACAAACCCTCCAACGCGCCAGTGTTTGCGTTTACCCCTCCCATATCGAAGCGATGCCCATTGCTTGGCTCGAGGGACTGGCGTCGGGTAAAGCAGTGGTGGCGTCTAAAACCGGCCCAGGCCCGGAAATCATAGACGATGGAATTACCGGTCTCCTCTGTGATCCTCTCGATCCGGATTCCATAGCCACAGCCGTCATCCGCTTCCTTAAGGACAAGGGCCTGCGAGACCGAATCGGCACCGCAGCCCGTCAAATGGTTCAGGAGCGCTATGAACTGGCTTCCATTATGGATAAAAATGAGGCTTACTTTCAGCGGCTCGTCCAGAATCCAGCCAGAAAGGCGGGGTAGAGCCTATTTACCGCTCTTAAGCCACGCAATGACATCGGGGGCCAAAACCTTCGTATAAACCTCGGCCCCCGCGGGATTCATATGGAATCCATCCCGGAAGGCCGACACGGGAAATTCGCCCGAACGCTTCGGCATCAGTAGCGTCACCCCGGCCTGAAGCGCGCCCTTGGCGGCGTCATCCTCAACGGGCTTGTGGACGGGAACCGGAGGGATCACAAGCGCGAAACGAATATCCTGCGCCTCGAGTTCCCGCCGCTGCTCCCGCATTCTTTGTTCCACCAGTAACTCCGCCAGCGGGTTCGGCGCGGGCGAGCCGGCGGGCGCCATCAACCTCGTCAGATCGGCAACGTTTGGAATGCACAATCGCAGCAGGTTTTTCCGCAACTCCTGCCGCAGGCCATAGAATGCGTCGTAGCGGGCCAACAGAAAACCGCTACCCTCGGTTGGATGGATGCCGGTAACCCCCACCACAGCGGGCAAGTCCTGGGTTCGCATCAGATAGTGGGCAAAAGTGGTATTTAGTACGGAGCCGGAAACAAGTTGGTCCGGGCTCAGCATCAACATAATCGCGTCGGGATTCCCGCCCTGCTCGACAAGACGCCGGATGCCGAAATGCCAATCGAAGTAGGTGGTTTGTTCCACCACTAGCCGATGCGTATCCCATCCGATGGCTGCCGCCTGCGCCTGCAGTTGAGAAAACTCGAGATCTTCATCGAGAAGAGAGTTTCCAACGACGAGAAGGTTTTTTCGGCCGCCCGCCGAACGCCGAACCAACACCGCTTCTTTCAGTTCGCGGTCTGTCCGGTTCAGAATCCTGCTCGAACGAATCGCGGCTTGCGCCAACACCTCAAAGCCGCCGTATACCACCAGCAACACCAAAAGAAGCAAGGCTATCGCCCTTGGTGGAACCGAATTGTTAGAACTGGAAGTAGATAAAGGCATTTGCTTGATTGGCCGTAAAGGCAAGAATGGCGACACAGACACCCGCGGCGGCAATAATTCTAAACCGCCATGAGGTGTTTTCAAATAGATATTCCTCTTTCGTTTGTTCCATCACTAGATCCATGAGAAACATGGGGATGGTGAAAAACGCGAGAAACAGAAACGCCGTTGCGTATTCGGGCCGCCAAACCCAAACCGTAGCTCCGCGCAACAAGCTGATTGCGTCCCGAATCGAGGCCGCGCGAAAAAATATCCACGCAAAACAAACCAAGTGAAAAATGAAAATCCGTTTGACCCAGGCCATGGGACTCGTCAGCGTGTTCTTCTCTTCCTCTGGACGGCTCGTTCTCCCCACCAAGCCGATCGTCCCCAGCCACCGCTCCACAGATAGACCCAAACCGTGAATGGCACCCCACAGCACGAAAGTCCAATTCGCGCCGTGCCACAATCCGCCAATCATCATGGTCAGCAGCAGGTTTAAATGGGTCCGCCCTTCACCGCCCCGGTTCCCGCCAAGGGAGATGTATAAATAATCCCGCAACCAGGTGCTGAGGCTAATGTGCCACCGCCGCCAGAATTCCTGCAAGCTGCGCGACAAGTAGGGCTGCCGAAAATTGACTATGAAGTGAAAACCTAAAAGCTGCGCCGACCCGCGGGCAATATCACTGTAACCGGCAAAATCACCATAAATCTGCCAGGCAAACGCATACGCCCCAATCATCAATACAACCAGATTCGGCGAGCCCATGTGCCCCTGAAACGCCGCGTTCGCCAGCAGTCCGCAACTATCGGCCACAACGCATTTCCGGAACAACCCGTAACAGATCAATTGGAGCCCGGAGAAAACCGCCTCGGGCCGGAATGTCCGGGGATTCTGGGTCTGCGGCAACAGGTGCCCCGGACGTTGAATAGGGCCCGCAATCAGATGGGGAAACAAACTGATGAACAGTGCGTAATCGACCAGATTTTCAGCCGGTTCCAGCCTCTTGAAATACACATCCACTATGTAAGCCAAGGCCTGAAAGGTGTAAAAGGAAATCCCCGGCGGCAGGACAATCCGCAGCAGCTGAGGTGAAACGTCGATTCCGGCGGCCGCAAGAGCTACATGCAAACTTTCCGCGAAGAAATTGAAATACTTGAAAAAGCCCAAAAACCCCAGGTTGAGAGAAACGGAAAGCAGCAAAAGGGATTTGCGCTGCGCCGGGTTATTCGATCGCGCCACAACCTTGGCGCAATAAAAATCGACGATCGTTGAAACAATAATAAGACCAAGAAAACGCCAGTCCCACCAGCCGTAAAAAAAATAGCTCGCAACCAGCAACAGCACGTTTTGTTTACGCCAGTTGAATTGCCAATACAGCGTAACAACCAGGAGAAGAAAAAACAGGTAGATTGGGGTATCAAATAACATTGAGCAGACTGATGAAGGTCAAGTAAGGTTATGGACGCGCAACCTTCTATAGACTAACGCTTATATTAACATCCCCTGCGCGATCACCAGATCGTCGCCAAACAAGCTACACCTTATTTATTTTGAAATTGGGCCGGAAGTTTACGATATAAATTGGGCCGGAAATGCCGCCAGCGGCGATAAAGCACACCCCAGGAGGGAGGCAAAGACTGCGGGCCGCCACAGCTAGGCCAAGCGTTAATTTGGCGCACCGCTTCGGTAAAAGATTCGCCCGCAAGCGCATCAGATTTCCAGACGTCTGCATGTCTATTCACTCACTTGGGATATCAAATAACGTACATGAGCAACCGACTGCGGGAACGAGGATTTGCAATGGCGGCTATTCTGTAGTACGTTTGGAGTACAACATAGGTGATTAAAGTGGCGACACACACAGAGAAAATACAGGCCCGCATTGAGCCTGATCTGAAGGCAGCCGCGGAGTTGATTTTCAAAAAACTGGGACTTTCCTCAACCGATGCTATTCGCCTGTTTTATAAGCAGGTCGAACTGCGCGAAGGCCTGCCGTTTTCGGTCGAGATACCGAACAAGAAGACCATTGCCGCCATGCGCGAACTTGAACGCGGCGGCGGCAACGTCTTTAAGACCACTAAAGAGCTTTTTGACGACTGGAAGAAACCTCGGTGACAATGCTCGTCGTGCGCCAAACTGGGGCGTTTCGGCGCGATGTTCGGCGGCTTCGAACTGCAAACCGATAAAGCTGTCTTCGACCAAATCAGCCCTGACCAGATTTATAATGTGATTGCCCGGTCATTATAACCCCCAACATTCTGGATTCGCGTTTAATGAAACCAGGCGGTAAGTTCCAGAACAAATGGGTTAGAAAAAGCCGCCGCCATCGCACTCCCTAGCATTGCTTTCGTATAGAGATGCCCATGCCCATTTGCTACCGTCAGTACATGCGCGTCTGCTTCCACGTCCTCTCGCGGATAAGTATGTTCCTGGGACTTCTCATGATTGCAGCCACCTTGGCCCCTCCGCGCTGGTATATAACTGCACTGGCGGGCCCTTGGCAAGAACCCCGCACAGGAGTCTTGATTGTGCTTGGCGCCGATGCCGTCAACGAGAACACTCTCGGCCAGTCCTCTTATTGGCGCAGCGTTTACGCACTGTGGGCTTGGAGGAGCGGCGCATTTCATCATGTGCTGATCAGCGGAACAACTGCCATCACAACCCCAATGCGCGATTTCCTCATCGGTCAGGGTGTGCCAGTTGCCGCCGTAGTGGTCGAGGACAAATCGGAAAGTACACGTGAAAATGCAATGTTTGCCGTGCCTATCCTGCGTAACATGCCCGGCCCCTATGTTTTACTTACCAGTGATTACCACATGTGGAGGGCTCACCGGAGTTTTGCAAAGGCGGGAATTTCCGTGCAGCCGCGCCCCTTCCCCGATGCCGGCAAGCGCTCGACGCAATGGAGCGCCCGCTGGCCAATGTTTCTCGATTTGGCAGTGGAGAGTGGTAAAATAGGCTATTACTGGGTGCATGGCTGGATTTGAACACTGGATTTGAACAAAGCCGCTCCTCGAAGAGGACAAGACTTTTGCCCCCGCGCCTAGCGTATCTGAGTGGTCAATATCCGGCCGCCAATCATACATACATCCTACGGGAAATACGGACCTTGCGGAGCCAAGGCTTTGAAATCGAAAGTTTTTCCATCCGGTCGCCAGACCGGCCATTAGATCAACTTAGCCCTGAAGAACAGGAAGAGGCAAATACTACATGGTCCCTGTCGTCTGTAAGCAAGCCTGACTTATTGAAGGCTCAATTCGCTGCCCTATTCTCCTCACCCGGATCTTATTGGCGGGGGCTGTGGTTAGCGATTACCCTTGGGCGTCAAGATCTGCGCGCAACATTTAAAAACCTGATCTATTTCGCTGAAGCGGTTGTAGTGGGTAGACAAATGCAGAGCCGTGGGCTGACCCACTTGCATTCTCATTTCAGCTCCAATGTCGCTTTATTCCTGGGGAAGACCTTCCCTGTAACTATATCGGCCACGATTCATGGCCCCGCTGAATTTGACGATGCCATTGGCTTTTATCTGCCTGAGAAAGTTGAGACGGCGCGCTTTCTGTGCACAATCAGCCAATATGGCCGCAGCCAGTTGATGTGCGCCTCCAACCCTGAGCATTGGCATAAAATTGAGGTCTGCCCATTAGGGGTGGATTTGGATTTGTTTGCCCCCAGACCCCATCGTCCATTCCCAGAGTGTTTTGAAATTCTTTCTGTAGGGCGACTTTCTCCAGTCAAAGGTAACCAGGTTTTGATTGAGGCCATCGCCAGGCTGGTCAAGCAGGGACACACCGGAATCCGGTTGCGCATTGCCGGAGGAGGACCACTGCGCGAATCCTTGCAACGGCAAATTGCAAGGCTTGGCGTGGAACAGTATGTAGTGCTTGAAGGCTTATGCAACCAGGACCGGGTGCGCCAGTTGTATAGAGAAACGGATCTGTTTGCTTTAGCCAGTTTCGCCGAAGGCGTCCCGGTGGTGTTGATGGAAGCAATGGCGATGGAAATCCCGTGTCTTGCTACCTGGATTACCGGCATCCCTGAATTGATCCGCCATGAAAAGGATGGTTGGCTGGTTCCGCCTTCCGACCCTATCGTATTCGCCGAAGCAATTGCCCTCTTAATGGCCGACCCGGACTTGCGCCAGCGCTTGGGCAAAGCTGGCCGGTTACGAGTTCAAGAACGCTATCATCTGGCAACCAACACCAACCGATTGGGCCATATTTTCAATCGCCGGCTCCCCGAGGGATAAGCCCATTGTGTATGCTAAATGGTCAGACGTCTGGAAGTCTGAGTGCTTTCTGCTAGCTTTTTGAAACGCTCGTAATCGTTGGCGATCGCTTGCGAGAGTTCCAATAAACGGCGCAGTAAATCCTCAGTGCCATGAAATTCAATGCGAAGTTCTCCGGGTTTGAGGTGGATTCCCGGAGCGAGCCTTGCCATCGTTTGCTCCCACACACTTTCAGCTGCCGGAATTTTGATTTCCTTCGCCTTGCGGGCTCCCCGGACCAGGTCGAGTTCGGTTGAGATCCGCTGTTTGCGCCGCTGTTCGTTCGCGAATACTTCCCCTTCAGAGACTGCCCGCAGTTTAGCTATCAACTCAAGCCGGTCCACCAGAAATACCTTTCCAACCAGGTATCCGCCGCCGAGTACGTTCATGATTTGGATGGCTCGGCGGCGCCGGATTTGGAACAGCTTCTCAATGCTGGCGCGGTCGAGGTATGGTGCGGATATCTCCGCTAATTCCTCTATCATCTCGGGAACTCGAAGAAACCACTTGGGTTTAGCCGGCATTTTATGATATTAAAACTCTTCTCGTATGTGTAGCACGTTACTGCGTAGGTGTGCAATAAGGCAGTTTGAGATGTATCAGGGTCACTCCTACATTGGTCAAACATTGCACGTTAAGAACACACCTGCCCAGCCCTTCAATCTGAAAACGGCGGTTGAATTGACATGAAAGACCAGACTGCTTGAAGCAAAGGCAGTTCGCGTAGTATTTCACCATTTGGGTGATACAACCACGCACTAGCCCCCGATGACAATCAGGGGATTCCGCGATACTCGTCATTCGCTAATTTGTTATTTAACCAAGACTAGTGGCAGATCCCCGATTATCATCGGGGGTTGGTCGGATGCTTGAACAAATTCTAGATCTAGAGCAGCATCCAACTGCCGTTTCCAGGTTCAAACTCAGGAAGCCGAGTTGCACGGCAACTCCCAGCCGATTCGCATGGTTTCTGTGCGTCGCGACGAATTCCCTATGGGCTGGCGTAAGAGTGTAAAGGCTCCTCGTATTCTCGAAGGCTGGCGGGCAGCGCCATGACCTGAGCGCGTTGGGTTGGCGACAACAGATCACGCCATGGCATTGCGTTCCCCCTGTGAACAAACTATAGTTTTCAGACATACCTAATTGCATGCCAAAACATCAAACAAAATCGCGTATTTCGAGAGCCGCCAGCAAGGGGGTTTTTGGACAGAGGGTCCAACAGCCTCGGGTCGGGCTTTATGCGCGCGTCTCGACCCACGACCAGCAAACGCTTCCGATGCAGCTTTCGGCTATGCGGGATTACGCCAAGAAGAGGAAGTGGATCGTCGCCATTGAGGTGAAGGACGTGGGATCGGGAGCGACGACGCGTCCTAAGCGCGAGGAACTTATCGAGGCTGCCCGCCGCCGGGAGATAGATGCTGTCCTGGTGTGGCGGCTTGATCGCTGGGGGCGGTCGATGGTGGATCTTGTGAGCACGCTTCAGGAACTGAATGCGCTCGATGTGGGATTCGTGTCGCTCTGCGAAGCGCTCGACCTTACGACCCCTAGCGGGCGGGCTCTCGCCGGGATGCTGGCCGTCTTCGCGGAATTTGAACGGGAAATCCTGCGCGACCGGGTGAAAGCGGGGATCGCCCAAGCGAGAAAGGAAGGAAAGCCGCATGGGCGCCCAAAGACAGCCGCCAAGCTCGTGCCGGAAATGAAGCAGCTTCGTAAGGAGGGCGTCAGCAAACGGGAAATCGCCAAGCGGCTGGAGGTCAGCCGCACCTCGGTTATCCGGCTGCTACGTCCCAGGAAGCGCGCTTCGCCCCAGTGAGCAGCGGCCTCAAGAGTCAGCGCGGCGCTTCTGGCGCTCAACGTGATCAATGACGATTACGTCTACTGGACCTTTGCCAGGTTCAAGTCTAAGCCCAAGCTTCCCGGTAACGCCGAGAAGATCCAGGACGCCGAAGGATCGGCTGGACGCCCCTTAAAGGCGACGACGCCTAATAGTGAAACCTGGCAGATTATCCGTGCTGACTGCCAGATCGATATCGGCTTTCCACGTGAACGCGGTCATATTTCAACAGAAGCTTGTCAAGATTTCGACGCGAGTTCGCGTTGAAATGCTTTCAATGCGAAGCCAATGATCTGACCTAGTGTCCAATTGTTCTTGTCACGATGTGCGTCATATATCGCGTAGAGCAAATCGTTCGTTTCCTGATCGACCTTTGTGTTCAATTGAATATTGCGACCGGTGCGATAGCGTCTGTCTCTCTTAATTGTTTTCGCGGTTTTGGGCTTGACAGGCTCGCGGCTGAGGAAATTCGCTGTTTCAGCCACGTTGCGGACGGCTTCTGGTTGAGGCTGCTGTGCTTTTGGGGTAGGCTTTTTGGGCGCAAAATCCGTTACGTCGAAATCATTTCCTTCAAACACACCGGCCCGTTCAGACATTCGCCGCCACCATTTGTTCTTGTGATTGTTCAGCTTTCAGCATACCTACTATCTCGGCTGCGTATTCTCGGGCGTTTAATAAAGCCTTCTCTAGATTGCCGACCTGACTTGGATCTAAAGTCTCAAGAGTCCCTCCAAAAGAAAAGAGCGCTCTGTAGGCTTCACGCTCATGTAACTGCGTCTGTAAGGCGCGAATGCCATGTTTATAAAATTCAGCTTGAATGTGAATCAAGGTCCTTGGCTTCAAGGCAGAATTCGTACGGGTAAAGAGAATAGCAAAAGGTATTGTTTTGTTGAAGGCCCTTTCCTGTTGCTTAATAAGGCTGACCGCCTTGGCTCCCTGGGAGGCATCGAGTTGGGAGCCTTGCAGCGGAATAATAACCAAGTCCGCCCGGCTTATTGCGTAGGCAACCATCATCGATGCTGTCCCCTCCAGATCGACGACGACGAAGGGAGTTTTCGCAGCCGCGGCATCGATTTCATCAATAATCGTGGTTTCAGAGATGTCTGCAATGACTTTGATGTTTTGAGGTATGTTGCCACGCTTCGACCATTGGGAGACGGGTTTGTTCGGATCGGCATCGAGGATAGTGACATCCGCTCCCTTGGCAGCGATCTGCGTGGCGAGAATGACGGCGGATGTGGACTTCCCTACCCCGCCCTTCGGATTAGCAAAAACGATGGTTGGCATAATTAGGCTCGCTCTATCAAAAACGCTTTAGTATCAGAAATCAAATAGTACCGGATAGCTACCAGAGTGTCAACAGATTTCTTATAGATACTATTACGATATCGGCTTTCTGAACGGTGTCGGATAGCTACTAGATACCATATATAACTTTTTTCTAAAGAGTGGAGTTGGGGCAAAATCCTTCTTTGGGGTTTCAGGCGAGCAGTTCCGACTACGGCGGTTCATAAACGCCGGCGCGGCGCTGGCGTGCGGATAGGGTTTCTAAAGTAGCAGAATCCACCGGCGGGGCAGGGCAGACGGGCTCCTGCCGCCTCCCGGCGCGTATGGGCGAAGATCGCATCCCTGCCAGCCTCATAATCGGGCCAGATGGAGCAATCGGCGCTGGCGAAAATCGCGGAACAGAAACCAATCAAGAAGTCAGGAAGACATGTCCACTTCAACATAGCTGCCGGGGATCGCCGCGTTCACTGCGGCAACAACCAGAGAAACATGCGCCTGTAATTCCGGCCATTGCTGTTTGTCGAGAGGGTATTGGGTCGGGATACCAAACAACTCGTCCCAGGATTCTTTTGTGAACCCCGGCATAGTTGATTAGCAGGTCAATATCACGCAAAATTGTAAAATGAATGCCTGAAGCAAAAAAGAATATTATTGGGTGCTGGGAAGTGGACGTATGTGGTGTGTGTAGACCAATCAAGATAGGAGAAGAGTTCCTGGTTGTTGAGGAAAAACACAAATGGAGAGTTTACCCCAATGCTGAACAACACGATTTTTATACGGTTCTACATTTTGGGAAACGCTTAAAGGTGCTTGCAACCAATTGGAACCGGCCATCGACAAACTGGCTATACATTGAATTCTGGCGTTCTCTATCTCCGTCGCTCAACGGCGGCGGCGGCATTACGCACGGGGAGGGTTTCTGCTCCCTATTGTCGAAATGACAGCCTACCCAAGCCGGGAAAGGTTTGAAGCTGTGCGATGGCGATCAAGGATGGTCTGCGCAAGGTACGGGACCGCTTCTGTCACCGGTCTTGACTAAGGACCGCATATTACTTCCTTCTTGCGATCACAAGCGTTTGGCCCATGTTATAGGTAAATGGGACGGAACCTAGTCCGATGCCAGTTACCAACTTCTCAACAACTTTCACCGCTGGAACCAAGGCAGAGGCGCGTTGCAGCACATACCCGAATTGCAATTGCTGCCAGTGAGGCTCAATGTAAAGCACTTCAAAACCCGCCCTCTCCAGTTGACGCCGCATCGTGGCCCGCACGTAGTAGTGAAGATGCACGCTGAGCCAGAAAGGCCATTTCCAACCGAGGAACTTCGCCACCACGCTTCCAATGTCGGGATAGTTTACCCACAAATAGCCCTGAGGCCGCAGCAGGCCGTGAATGGTGGTCAGAATCTCGTGAGGCTCCGGCACGTGTTCAATGACGTCCCAGAGGCTAATCACATCGAAGCTGTCGACCGGGAACGCGCCGCGCTCTAAAATGCCCTGGCGGATCTCAATGTTGTACGTGCGGCGGCCGTAGTCGCTCAGCCAGCGGCTGGGCTCAATGCCTTGTGCGTCAAACCCGGCGTTGCGCGCGGCCACCGGAAAGGCTCCCCCAGCGCAACCGATGTCGAGCAGTTGTTTATCCTTGGGATCGTACCCCAAACGCCCGGTAATGGACCGTATGGACTTGGAGAATGTCTGAATGCGTTGCGGGTTTTGAGCCACGAATGTCGGATCTTCCACAGCTTCGTAGCCGCCTTGAATTAATCCGGCATCCAGCCGGGGGGAAAGATATACCATACCGCAAGATTGGCAACTAACTACCCGGTCAAGCAGCGTGTGGTCGCTCGAGGCGCAGTAAACCGATTGCAGCTCCTGCAAGCTAATATTTTCGGCGTATCGCGACGAACGCATCTCCTTCGATTGCGTGCCGTCACAAACCGGACAGGCAACATCGACAAACGCTTCTTTGATTTCAGCGGCTACCATTTGTGTTTTGTTCCTCGTTACCGTAGCTCGGGCAGCGGCTTATTTCGCGAAGCGGAACTTGAACAGCGTCCACACCGCGATGAACCCGTCGCCAGGCTTGATTTTCTTTCCTTCTTCAACGCTTCTAGGCAAGTAAGCGATTGGGACTTCAGCGATGCTGTAGCCACCTCTCACCAGACGCGCCGTAATTTCGTGATCGGTCTCAAATCCGCTGGTGCGCAGTTTCATGGCGCGCACCGCCTTGGCGGGATACAACTTGTAAGCGGTCAAAGTATCCGTAATCCACACGCCATACCAAAGGGCGGTCCACAGCGTAAGCAGCACCCCGGCCAGCCAAGGTCCGAAGCCTTGTTCGGCGTGCCTTCCCGGAAACATACTCCAACCCCGTTGGCGGAATTGGCCCAACGTGCGGCTTCCGTAAACAGCATCCACACCTGGCTGCAAGGCTTCGAGTAAAGCCAGATAGTCGTTGGGATCATACTCCAAATCCGCGTCCTGAATCAGAATCAGTTCGCCTGTGGATTCGCGGATTCCCCGTTGAACGGCTTTGCCCTTACCCTGATTGGGAACCTGTGTAAAGACCTTGACGCCAGGGACACCCCGGGCGATTTCACCAGTCTTATCCTTGGAGCCGTCATCCACTACTATAATTTCTTTTTCATAACCCAGGGTTTCGGTGGGGATGGATTGAATGATGCCAAGAAGCTTGCCTATGGACTCGGCTTCGTTGTAAGCGGGAATTACTATGGATAAAAGACGCATTGTTTTATTTGCGGCGGCCGCTCTTCGATTCAATCTGGGCTATTGGCTGCTCTTTTTGAAAGCGGCAACGGAACAACGTTAGGAGCGACTGCAAGCCGTCTCCCATAGTGATCTTTTTCCCCTGAGCCCGCGTGCGAGGGCTATAATCCACGGGAAGCTCCAAAATATAGACATGGTTCATCGCCAGCTTCGCGAAAATTTCCGTGTCGAGATTGCGGCCGACCGTATCCAGGCGAAGACTTTTTAACAGCGGACCGTCAAAAGCCTTGACGCTGGTCAGCACATCGGTAATGTAGCGGTTATAAAGAAGAAGCGTTGTGATGCTGAGCAATATGCCGCCATACTTACTCGTAAAGTACAAGCGTTTGTTATTGCCATAAATGGTCTTCAGCTGCTCGGAAAGATCCCGCACCTTTACAGCCCTGGTTCCGAAAACCGCCAGGTATTTCGATTGCGCCAGGGAACGCACCAGCGTGAAAAGATCTTCAGTGCGGTATTCCCGATCGGCCGGAAAGAAAGCAATCATACTGCCCCGCGCTTTCTCAATCCCAAGTTTCAGCGCCGCCCCGCGCCCCGCTCCCGGAGCTGTTTCATAGTACCGGACAGTTCTCACCGACTGCGCGATTTCCCGCGACTTGTCAGTTGATCCGCCATCCACCACGATCAGTTCCTTGGTGATTCCCAGGGGATGAAAATCAAGGACCAGCAGAGACTTGAGGACTTCTTCAAGCGTGGCGCTTTCGTTCAACACCGGCACGATGATCGACACCATATGCTGAATCCCTTGCAATTCAATGTCGATGCGGGATTGCACTATTTCGCGCAGTTCGTTGAGCACATATCCGCCCGCGTGGCGTCCTTCCGACACCTCCCAATCCCGGACACGCACGGTATCGAGCGCGTACATGAACTTCGCCGGATCAAAGGGAATATATTGGGCTTGCCGTTCCGAATCGCCGGCTTGGGTGTTTTGCACAAAGAAATGCGTGACACAGTCCGTCCATTCCACCGCCACTTTCTCATTCCGCGTCATGGCGTGCATGAACTTTCGCGCCAGGTCGTTAATGTTGTCTTCTTGAATATCGTGATCCCGCACGATGTTACCGATGAAGATCTTGTCCGCTACTTTGTTGGCCGCTATAGCCTCGGCCACCTTGCGAGTCATGTAGGACGGGAACAGCGAGGAATGTTGAGTGCCCGGTCCATATATGATCAAGTCCGCTTCCGCGATAGCTTGTACAGCTTCCGGATTTACTTCCGGAGTAACGTCGGCTCGTTGGACGAGTGGCAACCACCCTCCCGGAGGCGGAGCGTCCGCGTTTTCCACCGAT
>JAYVXT010000534.1:0-4868 GCA_043785065.1 Bryobacterales bacterium
CAGGAAATCCAGAATTTCGCGTAGCTCCATGGACTCGAATTCAGGCTCACCGATTTCGGCGAAAGCGGGCATGGCATCGTAGGGCGGGTGCGGTAAAACGGGAAGCTTATTTCCGATTTCTTCGAAGGCCAACTTTAGTTCCTTGATTGCTTCGGCATCCTTCTCAGAATTGAGAGTGGCTAGTTTGGCTTCGATGGCTGGCTTGGTTGCAGGGTCGCCGTAGAGGGAGAGGCAGAGAGCAGTGTCCCAGGGGTCAACCGCCAAGCGGTCCGTAAGAATGGTATTAATGCGCGGGTCATGCGTGCCGAGGCTGGAGAGCAGGAACGCCGCATTGCCTCCGTGCTTGGGACCTTTTTGTTTATAGAGGGCAAGCAAGGGTTCAATGGCGTGCGCGCCCAGCTCGGCCAAAGCCTCGTAAATTTCGTCGGGATCCTCATCGTCCTCGCCGTGCAGTAAGTCGATGTATACCGGAATAGCTTCGGGCGTGCGTAAGTGGCGGAGTAAGTGAAAGATGTCGAAGCTAAGAAACATCCTCGCGTTCTTGGGCGGGTCGAGCGCAGCGTGCACTAAGTCGGGAATCGACTGTGGGGCGCGATCAATTAGCACTTGGGCCAGACGGCGGTCAAACGGGACGCGGCCCAGCGCCGATTCCTTAAGTAAGTCAGCCGTCGACGCGGAGGCGTATTGTGAGGGGGATGTAATCATTTGGTGTACTTAGTAAGTAGCCCGCCCGCCGCTGGCATCGTAAGTTTGGCCGGTAACAAACGAACTATCCTTGCTGGCGAGGAAATGTACAACAGCGGCGATTTCCTCTGGCAGCCCGGTGCGACGCATAGGGATGCGGGCGGTCATGTATTCCACTTGCGCTTCGGTCAATTGTTCCAGAATCTTGGTGCGAATCACGGCGGGCGAGACGGCATTGACGGTGATGCCTTCCGTGGCCACTTCCTTGGCTAGCGACTTAGTGAAACCGATGACGGCGGCTTTGGTGGCGGAGTATCCGGTCATGTTGGGGTTGCCTTCCTTGCCGGCGATGGAGGCGATGCTGACGATGCGACCGTACTTCTGTTCGCGCATATGATTGATGACGGCGCGGCAGCAGAAGAAGACGCTATCCATGTTGACGGCGATGATTTTGCGCCAGTCTTCGTCGGTCTGTTCCCATAGTGGGGCCGCTTTTCCGCCGATGCCGGCGTTGTTCACCAGGATATCGACGCGGCCGGTTTTGGCGATGACTTGGGCCACGGCGGCTTCCACCGATTGGCGATTGGTGACGTCGGCTTCAACGCCGAATGCTCCGTTGCCGATGGCGGCTGCGACGGCCTGGGCGCCTTCCAGGTTAAGGTCGGCGACGATGACCGTGGCGCCTGCGCGGCCAAGACGATGGGCGATAGCTTCGCCGATTCCCGTGGCGGCTCCCGTGACGATGGCCGTTTGGCCGGTTAGTTCAAACATGTTTTCCCTTGACTATTCTGGCAGAAATGGAAAGCCGGAAGTGGATTGGTTTCCAGCTTCCGGCGGTTATTGCGTTGACAGTAGAATCCTCCGATTCTGATCGGGGGCTAGTTGTGGACTACTCTTCCTTGCTAACAATGACTGGAATCTGCACGATGACATCTTTGTGCAGCTTCACACCAACCTGGTACGTGCCCAGTTGCTTGATAGGCTCGTGCAAATCGATCTTACGGCGATCAATGTTGTAACCCTTCACGATCAGGGCATCAGCGATGTCCTTCGCGGTAACCGAACCAAATAGATGATCGTTTTCGCCAACCTTGTGAGTAAAGCTCAGGGTGACTGTCGACATCAGCTTGGCCAGATCCTGGGCTTCGCCTTCAAGCTTGGCATCTTTGCGCAGATGCGCCAGCCGTTCCTGCTCCACGATCTTCTTATTAGCATCGGTGGCGCGAACGGCAAGACGTCTGGGTAGGAGGAAATTGCGTGCATATCCCGAGGCAACAGTTACAACCTGGCCACGGGTTCCGAGTTTTTCGATTTCTTCTCTGAGAATGACTTCCATGCTGCTTATCCTCTACCTTAAATCCTCGACGCGAACGGCAGCAACGCAATATTGCGAGCCTGCTTGATCGCCTCGGTCAAACGGCGTTGGTGCGGAGTGCACACGCCGGATATGCGGCGGGGAGTGATCTTTCCGCGTTCGGAAACAAAGTTTTCAAGCATGCGAACATTCTTGAAATCGATGTCATCGATCTTCTCCACGCAAAACCGGCAAACTTTCTTGCGCCGGAAATATTGTTTCTTGCCCGTGACGATTGCTTTATCGCCGCCGGTGGGCCGCTGGGATGCGGCGATTGGTCTTCCGCCTCTGGATTCAGCCATGTTCGTTCCTCCTTACTTCTCCCCGCCTTCGGTGGCGGGTTCGGTGGTTGCGGCGGGCGCGGCCGGCTCAAGAGCCAAGGCAGCTTGCACCGGTTCGACTGAAGCATGTTCGGCTGCGGCGCCAACAGGTTCCGCTGCCGGAACAGGTTCCGACGATGCCGGCATCGCGGGAGCGGGTGCTCCTGGTATGATGCCAGGGGATGGGAAGGCTGGGAGCGGCATTGGCAGAGGAGCTGCCGGAGCGGCGATCACCGGCTTACGCGCGGCGCGCTTTTCACGCTGCTTCTTGCGTTTTTCCACCTTCTTCATCTTTTCGTCGATGCGCACCGTGATGAACTTCAGCACGTTATCTTGCACACGCAACCGTCTTTCCACTTCTTTAACCACGGCCGGGCCGGAGGTGAACTGGATTAACACATAAACGCCTTCGGCCTGTTTCTGGACGCGATAGGCTAATTTCCGCGTACCCCAGTTGTCGGTCTTAAGAATCGTTCCACCGCTGGTGGTAATAACTCCGCTGACCTGATCAATGAGGGCGGTTACTTCTTCTTCCGGCAAGCCGGTTTTCAGAATAAACAGCTCTTCGTAGGTTCTCATTCCTGCTTCTTTTTACTTACCTTCGGCGCGGCGGTTGTAAACCGTCATGGACTTTTCGACGCCGTTAGCGATTATGGATTCCACAGCCTCTGCTGCCTGGCTGATAAAGGAATCCAGTTCTTCTGACTGTGCCCGTCGAAAGGGAGCGAGCACAAACTGCGAAGCATCCATCGGATGCCCCGGATGTATTCCCAGCCGAAGCCGGGAAAACTCGTCGGACCCCAGCAGGCTGATGACGCTTTTCACGCCATTGTGCCCGGCCGCCGTTCCCTTGGGGCGGATGCGAATCTGCATCCAAGGGAGAGCCAGCTCGTCGTAGATCAGAATCAGATCCTTAACGCTGAGCGAGTGGGCTTCCAGCAAAGACTTCACACTTTGCCCACTCAAATTCATGAACGTTTGGGGTTTGACCAAAACCACGGACGCCCCGTTGATTTTGCCAATTCCCATCAGCGCCCTCGACTCCTTGCGCGTAACGCGGATGCCGTGACGCTCCGCCAACCGGTCGATGACGAGGAACCCCAGATTATGAGGAGTCTTTTCATATTCTGGCCCGGGATTCCCCAGGCCGGCAATAAGAAAAGACTTTGGTTCTTCCATTCCTCAAACCACGCATCAAACCAAGCAGGCCGAAACTTATTTCTTCTTCGCCGCGGGAGCCTTGGCCGCCGGAGCAGCCGCGCCACCTTTAGCTGGAGCCGCAGCGCCGCCTTTGGCTGGAGCAGCCCCGCCTTTGGCCGGAGCAGCCGCGCCTTCTTCTTCCTTCTTGCCCTTCTTGATAACTTCGGGCTCGGCAACCTTGGCTTCTTCGACAACCGCTTCCGCTCTCAAGGTGACCACGTGTACCAGCACGGCGTCAGGCGAGGAGATCAACTTCATGGAGCCAGTCATCGGCAACTCGTTGGCGCGAACGGCTTGGTGAACGTTAAGTTCGGTAACGTCCACATTGAACATTTCCGGAATATCGTCGGGAAGGCATTCCACTTCCACTTCACGCACGATGGCTTCGAGCAAGCCGCCCTGCATTTTCACGCCGACCGAAACGCCGACCGTGTGAACGGGCACCTTAACTTTGATGCGCTTGGCGAGATCGATACGGAGGAAATCGACGTGCAGCAGGTTATCCTTGATAGGATCGCGCAGCCAGTCGACAATGAGGACGGGTTCGGAGGCGGCATCGGCCACCTTCACATCAAAAATCGTGTTGTGGCCAGTTTTGGAAAAGAGAATCTTGTTCACTTCCTTCGGGCTGACGGCCACGGCGATGGGATCTTTTCCGGTGCCATACACAATGGCCGGAATCTTATTAGCCACCCGCAAACGGCGGGCTTCGTTCTTGCCGCGAGAGGCGCGATGTTCGGCGGCGATGGTGATATCTTTTCTCATCTCGAAACTCCTAAAACTCGTTTAAAATAACCATTCACGGCACCCTATAAAAACAGGCTGCTGACGGAGGTCTCCTCGTGAATGGACTGAATGGCTTGGGCCAGTAGCGGGGCCACTGATCGGACCTTGATCCGGTCACATGCTTGGGCATCGGGCCGCAGCGGAATACTGTTGGTGATATATAAATCCGTAAGGCGTGAACTTTGAATGCGTTCGACGGCGGGACCGGAGAGAACGGCGTGGGTGACGCAAGCGGACACACTAAGAGCCCCGTGCGCCATAAGCGCCTCGGCCCCCTTGACCAGCGAACCGGCGGTGTCGACAATATCATCCACTAACAAGCAGTTCATTCCTTCCACGTCACCAACCACATGCATCACTTCGGCCACATTGGCCTCTTCACGCCGCTTGTCGATGATGGCGATGGGGGCGTTCAAGCGCTTCGCAAAAGCACGAGCGCGTTCCACACCACCGGCATCGGGCGAGACCACCATCAGATTCGGCATCGGATGCTCGCGGATGCTATCCACCAAAACAGGCGAGGC
>JAYVXT010000535.1:0-4853 GCA_043785065.1 Bryobacterales bacterium
TGAAGCGTTAAATCCTGGGGGATTGGGGGCAACGTCCCCATCATGATGTGACCTCTTCCTTTGTTGTTTCGGCGGAGTCTATGGTCGCTGCATCGGATGATCCGGGAACAAGCCGTCGAGCAACGGCTGTGCGCCATTCCTTTACGCGGCGCTGAAGCGTGCGCAGTTGTGCGGACTTGAAGGACTCCGGCATCTGTGTTTGGAGTCTCTGGAAAAGTTCCTTGGCTGTTGCGCCGGGTTGCTGATTGAGCCATTGTCCAACGAGCGGCCAGACGCTCTCGAATGGATCAGCGCGGGTACGCCAAGCTCGGGGACCTGTGTATTGCTTGCGATGTGTGGGCCGGACTTCACCATCGCGCCAAGCCGTTGACAAGCTCTCGACGAAGCGGCTTAGATCTTGACCGGTCTCGACGGGCTGGTCAATTCTGTTGCTGGTTTCTTGTTGCACCAACTCTCGTTGAGCCTCGCGAATCTGACTCAATAGATGGACTGGATCCAGGGTCGAAAAAGTCAGACGCAACTGCTCCTTGCATTTCTCCGTCACGCGGGTGTCGGCGAGCAGACGCTCGTATGGTGTTGCTGGGTCGAAATATTTCTTCTTTACTTTCGCGCCTTCTCGCGTTTTCGATTCCAACTTGAACGATGGCTGAAAAAAGTTTACGTACAAGCGGGCCACCTCATGTAGCTTGCCCAACGCGGCGGTGGCTGTTTCTCCTTCGAGTCGACCGTAGCCAACCAACTTCCTAACCACTGCGCCATTCTTTTGTTCGATCCAAGCCTGATCATTTTTCTTGTAGGCGCGCGATCTCGTCAGTACAAGTGTATGGTCCTTGCTGTACTTCAAAAGCGTTTCGTTGATGAACGCACTGTCGTTGTCCACATCCAATCCGAGCATGGGAAACGGCAGCTTCAAACGGATCTCCTCAACCCTCATCGTGATTAGTGTTTGTTCCCGGACAATCATGGCTGCGCCCTCAGTCCAGCCCGACGCGATATCGGTTAGCACCAAGCTATGAGCGTGACTACCAGCTACGGTTGTTCCGCAATGCGCCACCATGTCCATCTCGAAGAAGCCCGGCGGGGGATTGTTCCAGTCGTTGAATGTTCGGATGGCAATACTCTTACGCAACGGCGTGTTGATGTGTGACCGGCGCCGTTTTTGTTTGCCCACCTCTCGCACGGGTTTCAAAAGTCGGTCCATAGTGGAGGCGCTCATCTTGAGAACACGGAGGCGCACTTCGGCATCCAGTTGCAAATGCCCATGTCGCTCCATCGCATTGATCAGCGTGGGAATCAGGAACTTTAGCCTCTTGCCGCAGATTCGATCGGCAGCTTCCCAAAGTATGGTCAGTGCTTGCGCGACTGCTTCGTCATAGAGTCGCGCTCTATCGGGCTTCTCCGGTGAAGGGTTCCCGCAAGTCTTTCGCAGTGCGCGAATGGCATGCTTCCGGTGAAAGCCCGTAACCTCGATAAACTCATCGAGGATTTTCTTCTTTTCGATTCGCGTCACGGCGTGATACCGGTCCGCTATAGCCTTGATTAATTCGCGCCTGGTAGCCAAGCTCAGTTGCCTCCCGATTTTGTTTCCTGTCATGTCGAACTTCGACAGGTAACATTTTCATGAGGCAACGATTCAACGCCGGTAACAAAACACGCGAGTCAACGCGCCTGCGTGTAGGGAAGAATAGTTGACGTCAGACTATAGCCTGAGCCGCAGGTTTGAGCGAGAGTTCCGCCTTGACCCTTGCAACTACCTGGTCGGCGATTGTATTTACAAGAAGGTCAATTGGGGTTGACATGGGACGTCCTTCCAAATCGTGGAGTCGGAGATTGTAACGAAAAGTGCGCTTTTTTCCTTGAGCTTGCTTTAGCAAACGGCACGATCACCAGTCTCTCCTAACTTCAATTGTTGGCCAGATTTCACGGATAGGAAAGGTTGGATCATTGCGCGACATTGCATCGTCCGCAAGGTTTGCACGACTATGTGTTAGGAGAATTCCTCATTCATTAAACTGATCGCGATGGGAGTCAGAATGGAGGGCAGATTACGGTTACGCGGGTTTGCCGCCCAAAGCCCTTTGCACGGCTTCAGGCTCGCGGGCGATCACCGTCAAGCACGCGCGGGCAGGTTGGTCGGGTTCGCAGCGCCCTTGTTCCCAATCACGCAATGTACCAATTGGGGTGTGATAGCGTTCGGAGAATTCTTCTTGGGTCAGTGCAAGAACGCGTCGCAACGTTTTGGTTCGCGGCACGCGACGAGCCGAGTTGAGTTCCTCAACCGTCATGGGCCGCGCATCTGGATCGGCAGCGGCTGCGGCTGCGATTTCCGATTCGGTCATCTCGCGCATAAGTAGATCGGTAAATGGCCGCTCGCTGCCATCTTTCAACACTTCGACTACTTTGCCTTCAAAACCTATTTTCGCGGTAATAGTCTTCTTGCTCATGCTTTTCTGCCTGCCTTGCCGAGATGATTCGAATGCGGTGGCCGCGTTCGGAATAGGTTACGTGAACCACGGTTCCACGGCACATTGCCAACATATTGATTCGTTCCTCGCCGTAATCCTTTCGATCATCGATGCGCTCAACGGCGAACGCGTCAAGGAATGCTGCCACTGATTCCTGGAAGGAGACACCATGTTTGTCAAAATTTGCCGAAGCTCTTTCACTGTCTCCTTCAAACCGATCTTCCATCATCATGTGCAGCCTACCCGCAGTAGTGTCAAGCTGGATATCCGGCCAGCCTACCTTACCTGATTCCAGCTAGGCGGCCCCGCCCAGATCAATCACCAGTTCGATTGTGATGCTGCGAGCGTATGGATGCCCTTTAACGATGTGAACGGCGAATAGCGATTGAAAATGATCTGGGAACGCAGCCCGGCACTTTAGTTCTCGCGCAAGCATCAGTATAGCGGTCTCATTCGTCAATACTTGGATTACCGCTTCCCCGGCGAGTTCATCCTTTGCACCGATGACGGTCATAGTGCGTTGGAAACGATAGTGGTGGCGCGTCAGAACTACCCACTTTATCAGCTCTGTCCCTTGCGGGGTTTCCGCGTTTTCTGGCGTGTCCACAAAAAGTGTTGGCATCTTTGTATCCTTGCCACCGTTAATTGTGACGCCCTTGTGGCCAGTCTTAATCGGCACCGTTGCTTCAAGATTTGGAAGTAATTGTGGCATGGTCCGTGGAGTCGCAAGAGCGATGAGATTGCCTTCGACCATAATTGTTGAAGGTGGCACGGCTACGGCTGACAACGGCACCTGCCAAGTTTGAAAGCAATCGAAAAGTCGAAGTACGGATCGAACCGAGGAGCTTGAAACCAGGCTGTGTTTCAGCACTGCTGTATCGAGGCTGCCGATTAGATCCGAATTTGCAATCCTTTCGCCATCCTTCAAGTTGCTGTGATTGGCGGCCGCTTGATGACAAGTGCACAGAAGTTCTGGATAAACAACTTGTGTTCTTATTGGCATGAAGTGGTGATACCAAAAGCGCGATAAGACATCGGTCGGCGGCAAGTTTGGTTCACGAACCATAGCATAGTTCCCCTTGTCATTGCCTGTAAGAACGACTCGGAATCGCGAACTTCGGCCTTCGGGATCGTAATCGAATAGGTCCCACAACTGCTCACGGAGTTTCGTCATATGGGCCGCCACATTGGCGTCGCTCTGTGGACCGCCGTTCATGGTTATATCGTTTGCCACGACGCGCTCTGGAGAGCCATACACGTCGAACAGGTAATCGACTACTCTCCGCGATACTTCACCTTTGGATACATGCTTCAAGACCAACTCCCGCAACAACTGTAGGTCTTTTGCATCGTCGTCGGACATTTGCTTGGCTGGCATGTTTATATCCTCCATGCTTCGTATTCGTCGCCGGATTGCCGACGGTTGACGGTAACGGTATGGTCTCTTTCGCGAGATTGCTCGCCGGGCAGCAATCTCGCGGAGTTAGAAAATGTGTTGCTAAGCTGCGAGGTTAATAGAGAGGCTTCCCATGTTTGGAGCCTGAGATTCGGCCAGTTCGGCCCCATTGAAATCGCACTCGGATGACTCGTTGGGTTCATCCAATTGTGTGCTTTCCGGAATTTCAATCATCCACTCTTTCAAAATAGTTGTTTCCATTGCAAAGTCTCCTTTGTGCTGTTGTCATTTAGTGAATATTTGCCGAAAGCGTCCCTCCGCATTCGACTGCTGATTACAAAATGTGCTCGATGCTTCAGAGTTCGCGGACCAGGACAACGCGACCCGGGAAGTGTGGTTCTCGGTTTGGTGCCACCACGAAACCATGCCGTTGAACAAGATCAATCGCTGTTTGGAGCTCAGGTAATATTTCGACTTTGATGGCCGCGCAGCCCATGAACCTGGCGAGGTCCACTCCATGAGACAAAAGTCTGCCGCCTACACCGAATTGCCGATACACTGACTTCACCCACATAAAGCGAAGCTCAGCTTCCTTTGGCTTGGCGTTGCCGCTGAAATCAAGAAAGACTACTCCTAGTGCCACGTTGGCTGTGCCATTCGCCCCAGTTGCAAGGATGATTCTTCCCTTCTTGCCGCTGTACATCTCGCTGAGCTTCGTAATATCTCGATCAATCCGTGTTCCTGATTCTGGCTTGCCGATCGATTCATACATGGCTTGCAGGTTTCGCATAAAGGCTCGAATGGCGAATAGGTCCGCTTGTGCTGCGGTAGCCGCTTCACATTCCCGAATGACAGTTCCAAGTGATCGAAAGCTGCCAAGGAGTTTTAAATGCAAGTTGTACGCTAGTTCCTTTTCATCCTCTGGGTGTTTGTCGGAACCCACTTCGACATCAAATAATTCATGGAGCTTCCGGACTTCATCCGGAGTGATT
>JAYVXT010000536.1:0-14979 GCA_043785065.1 Bryobacterales bacterium
CGGGAATTGCCCCAGGTACTTTCGCCGTAACCGGCTTGAGCAATGAGCCGAGCGATCCGAATGACCCCGATGTCGTGATCGCTCCCAACGGAGCCGGAGGATTTGTGGTGCGGCTTCGGGCTGAGCGGTTAGGAACAGGCACGGGCCGAATCTACTCGCTAACGGCCACGGCCAAGGACTTGGCCGGGAATACCGTCACGGCGTTATCGACTTGCACCGTGCCGCTCGATCAAGGGCAGTAACTGAACCAATTGAGCTTGTAGGTTGAGGTGCTCCTAGCGGAAGAAAAGGACGGTGATCCGAAAGGATGCCGTCCCATTTTTTTCGCTGGCGGCTCTGCGGCGCTTAAGACGGACTCATACATCGTAACCCGGTCCACGCGCTATCTCCACGGGGGAGCATCGCAACAATCCATTCTAATTAGGCCCGTGAGCTATTTATTGCCATTCTTTCCGGTCCGCATGTCTTGATCCGCCATCCTCACCGAGCCGATTAGGGCCAGGTATGGAGTATACTGTGGAGTAGAGTACACAGCATGGAAACCATCCAGGTCGTTATTGATGCGAAGCTGTTGAAGGCTGCCGATCAAGCTGCCCAGCAGACCAAGGTCAACCGTTCCGCGTTGATCAGGGAGGCTCTCCGCGCTCACCTCAAACAACTGAAGATCCGGGAACTGGAAGAGCGGGAACGCCAGGGATACGCGGCCCAGCCACAACGGAAGGAAGAATGGGACCCATGGCTGGCGGAGGCCTTATGGCCGGACGAATAGCCCGTGGGGACGTGCGGCTTTACCAATTCAAGGCTCCTGATAAGATTCGTCCGGCGGTAGTCCTGACCCGTGACAGTTCGCTTGCCGTTTTATCCACCGTTACGATTGCACCGATTACTTCCACGATTCGAGGCGTTCCCTCCGAGGTGATTCTGAGCGAAGAAGACGGAATGAAAAACCCGTGCGCTATTAACCTGCACAACACCTTGACCGTTTCCCAGGACGCTTTGGGGAAGCGTGTCGCACAACTGAGCCTCGCCAGACTTGAGCAACTATGCTTCGCGCTGCGATACGCAATGGGATGCTAATCCGGAGTTCCGTCCAACCTTCAGCTCTTCAAGAAAGCTACGGCTAATCTAACGCAGTTTTCGAATCACCATCAATTCCAAAATTCACCAATCCATCTAACCCACTAAATCCACAAGCAACTCCCTCACCCAGCCCCACTCTCGCCAAGCCGATTCCTTTGTCCGGCGCGCTACTCTTGAATCGGGATCAAACATGCCATCAACCGCATACAACACGCTGCTCGCCATGGCCGGACAGGTGAAACTCTGGATTACCCCCGCCCGCCAAACCTACGCCCAGCTGCCTGGGGTGAATCAAACAATGGTGGCCGTCCCCCTCTGGTCCGAAGATTTCTTCACCTGGTGCATCGCCAAATTCAATTTCCAACATTTCCCTGCCCCCATCACTTATAACAGGGTCCTGCGCGCGCTCGACGAAACCGCCCAAGCCCAACCTCGCGAACAAATCCAGGAAGCCAACCTCCGCACCGCCGCCACAAAAAGCGGTTACGAAATCGACCTCGGAAATCAATCAATCCAAGTCACCGGCAAAGAATGGAAAATCACCCACGATGGTGGTCCCGGGCTTGAGCCCGGCAGCCGCTACCTCCGCCCTATCGCCAACCACCCGCTCCCAACACCAACCCACTCCGAAACGCCACTCCCCGCCCACCTCCGCGCCGCCTTCGGTCTCAAGCAAACAAAGTCACCGCAAGACGACCCAGCAGAAGCCCTGGCCCAGTGGCTCGAACTAGCGCTCCGCCCCGACACACTCTGCCCCCCGCTAATCCTAACCGGCGAACTCCGCGACGAAGCCGCCACCGCCATTCGTCAACTCATCGACCCAGCCTCCTGCGCCATGTTGCCCTTCCCGATGAGCCGCAACGAAGCCGGTTGGATGTCCCTCTACAACCGCATTCTTCCCTTCCAGGTCATAGGCACAATCACCGAATTCAAGCGGAAAATAATCAGCGAACTCTCCCAAAACCTGTTCAGCGCCCGCATCCGCCAAACAGACCACAAGGGCCCAAAGCGCTACCAGCAACTAGGCCGCCCGGTCATCCTCGCCATTGAAAAAATTCCCGAGATCAGCGCCAATCAGATTCATATCGAAATCCAAAAGTGTAACCCGCTCCCCCAGCAGGAAGTGCTCGCCGCTCTCCTCGACCAAATGGTTCGCAGCCTGCGAAACGAACCCAAACCGCAATTCCAACCAACCCACAAAGCCCCTCTAATACCGCTCCCGTCATTAGCCGCCATCCAGGCCGACGCCCCCATCCCCTAGCCGCTCCCCATCCCCAGTGCAGAGGGCAACCCGCAAAGGCGAAGCACCGGCACCGCAGCCGCCAAATCGGGCTATCGTTGTTAAAAATGGTTGCTTCTGAGGCTATCCTTCGCGGACGTTGCCGGTGTAATCTCATCTGCGTGCAAGGGCAATCGATGATACGCTTCCTGCATCAATTTTTATCCGCGATTGCCACTGCACTTACTTGCGTCCTTCTTGCTATTCATACATCCGGCCAAGGAACCGACAGGTCCTTCCAAGTCTGAGGCATCGGGTATGGCTTTATCACATCGGCCGTACAACTCGTACAGCGCCAACCCGCCGGTACACGCAGAGGTTACCGGGCCGGATTTTCTTGCGGTTAAGATTCAGCTCTTATGGTCTGAAGAATTCCCCGACCAGTACAGGATCGCCCACAACATTGCGAACCAATAGACTGGCAAACCACATCTTCTTGTAGTTGGCGTCGGCGAACACGAATTCTAACTGCACCGGCGTATTCCCGAAGAGCATGGAAATCGCGCCGCCAGAGCAATCAAAATAGACCTGGTAAGTACCGAAGGTCCCAGCGTTAGTCACTGGTCCGAAGGAGCCATAAGCCATGCTGGCGAAGGTGGACGTTGTAGAGGTACTCCCCGAGACCATCCCATAATAGGGACTCACAGAGGTGAAACGTACAGCATCGGGCGGCGGCGGCGACATCCCTACCAACGTTAGAGCGGTAACCGCCACTGGAGCTGCGTTGATCACGAAACCATTGAGGCTGAAGCCACTCGGAGCATTCGCGATATCGATCAAGGTGTTAGGATTCGAAGGACACGCGGCTGGACTGACAATTTTCGTGGCGATTCCCCTCATAGTCATTGATGATGAAAAGCCGCCCGAGGCAAAGGACGAATTGTCCAAAGTCAAGTTCATCGTTGTGCAAGTGGAATCCGTGAAGGTAAAGTTCCAGAACATTCCCACGCTTCCGTTGGAGAACTGGAACCAACCTCCCGTTCGCGGATTGTAGGGGTAGAAGGCGTCTGTTAAATAAGGATCGAGGACGACCCCCCCTTGTGTTTGTGCCAACCGTACAATTGTGGCGGATGTTGCGGGACTATTGATGCTCGAAAAGCTAAAGGTTCCGTCCAGTGAATAGCCGGAACTGCGCCGGCTGAAGCCTTTGGTAATTTTGAATCGAGCTACTACGGCGGCGACTTCATTTTTGTCATTTAGTGTTCGCATCGCCCAACTGGTGCCGTCGATGGGGTCGGCGGCTGAACAAACTTGGGCTGAAGCGTTTGATGCTAGAAAAAGGGAAAACCCTACTAACATCGTGGTCGTGGTTATGATCCGAGTTGTAAACATTTTATGTACTTTCTCCTTGTTGTCTAACTTTCCATGGGAGCATTAAGCCCCTGAACATTCTGCTGAGATTAGGTACTACTATACGTACTATACGTACATGAAGAATCTATCACAGTACTAAAGAGATTGCATTAGCACAAATATTGAGTACTCGAAACC
Source organism: Bryobacterales bacterium (assembly GCA_043785065.1). Classification (GTDB taxonomy): domain Bacteria; phylum Acidobacteriota; class Terriglobia; order Bryobacterales; family Bryobacteraceae; genus JANXSF01. Next base: position 3,851 of record JAYVXT010000536.1, read on the forward strand.
TGCGAGTTGTCCGGTGGCAGGACGAACTTGGAACGTGGGAGAACACACCACTATGAATTCCGCCGAGAGACTGGAACGATGAAGCTTGGACGCGATCACTCTTTGATATGGGCGCGGTTAGTTAGATTGCAGATTTGTAACTTTTACTCCCCAAAGACTGGAAAAAGTCTTTGCCTCCCGGCATCCAAATTTGGCGGTTGCCCAACGATTGTGTCAGCAAGCTGTCCGGAAAATTACGAATGCACAGGAAGCGAACAAATTCGATATGGGTCGGCGTGCAAAGAAAGCCAAGGCTCTGCTTGATGAAGCCAATAGCGAATTAAAAATGGCCGCCGAGGGTGCGAACCGGAGTAAACGATAGGCGGACTTTTCGGGCCCGGCCAGCAGGGATTTAATTTAGTGTTTGGAATAAAGCGAAGGCGCGGATTGTAGAAACGGCCTTCGCCTGAGGAATCTTGTGGCTACTTATGCCGGTAGGTGATACGGCCTTTTGTGAGATCGTATGGCGACAGTTCCATAGTGACGCGATCTCCCGCCAGGACGCGGATGCGATTGCGGCGCAACTTGCCGGCCAAGTGGGCCAACACTAGTCGCTCCTGATCTAATTGAACGCTAAACAGGCCCGACGGGAACTTTTCAACCACCGTGCCTGTGACTTCGATACTATCTTCCTTGCTCATTGTCCTCCTGGTTATGGATTTAAATATGCCGTTGGTACGACACCATAATTATATCCAGTGTTGAGGGGGCGTGGGGATAAGATATTGGATGTGCGACATAAAAATGGAGAGGTTGCACAATCAAAACCTGACTCGCGCGCTCAGCACAATATAGCGCGGGTCACGCGCGGAATTATAAAGTCCGAAGCTCGCATTGGTTTGGGCTCCTGTAGCATAAGCGAACACCGCGCTGGAATTCGGATTGTTGAAGTTCACCTTGTTGAATGCGTTGTAAAACTCCGTGCGGAACTGCAATACGCGGCTTTCGCTTCCCAAGCGAAAGTCTTTGAAAAACGTGAGGTCGAAGTTTTGGATCCCGGGTCCGTAATAGAAATTTCGTGACGAATTTCCCAGTCCAAACGACGATTGCGCCGGAAGCGCGAAGGCACTTGGGTTCAAATTAGAGATTGCCTTTTCGGATACCGCATCCGACCGTACGGGATTCGAAATTATTTGGATACGGGTAGCAAGTGCGCTGGGACTTCCAGTCACCGAGTATCCCGCCGGTGCGCCCGTAATCGAGTAACCCACCGTGGCCGGGCTCCCCGAAAGGAACGTGGCGATGCCCGTGATCTGCCATCCATCCAGCACTTGACGGCTAACAGGGTTGCTCCACATTTGGCTGCCATCCGGAAGTCTATAGGTCCAGTTCGCCGTCAGATTGTGGCGCCGGTCATTGCTGTCCGGGCTATAGGTGAAGCGGTTGTCGAGGTAGGGAGACGGCGCATAGCTCATCACCTTCGACCACGTCCAACTCCCTCCAAACTGCAGCTTCTTGCCGAAGCGCTTATTCAATTGGGTTTGCATGCTGTTGTAGTTGGAGCTGGTGCTGTACGATCCATAATTAATGCCCGCATAGCCGGGCCTGGGCCGCAGGAAATTGGCCTGCAGCGGCTGGCCGGTTGTGGCATCGATTGTGGCTGGATTCAGCTGCCCACTCGCCAAGCGAGTCGTGCCATAAGCAATCTCATTTATCGGCAGAAGAACATACCGGTGCCTGGTCGTATTGCCGACAAAGGCAACGTCCAGCACTATGCCCTGACCCATGTTACGCTGCACCCCAAAGCTGTAGCTGTAAGTCTGTGGAAGTTTGTAATCGCGCTGGCCCGCGTCGACGTTTTGCGGCGTCAAATAGGACGGCGCCGTGAGTAATTCCGGCAAAGTAGTGTTGAATATAGCGGGCGTGGTAGTCAGAGGGGGGTCCGTAATATAAATGCAGCAGGAGTTACTGGCGCCGGTGGCGCCAGTGCCGCCGCCGCGATCAAAGAACGCGCCAAAGCCGCCGCGAACGGCCATCTTGCCGTCGCCAAATACATCGTAGCCAAACCCGATTCGCGGCCCCACGCCGATGGCCGGATTGTTCGCCAGTTTCTCGCTATAAATTTTCATCGCTTGGAACGGCGTGCCCGCGTTAGGCGTTAGAGCACCCACCAGCACGGCGGGAACAAGCTGGCCTGTTACAGGGTTCAATCCAACAGGTGGATTCGCGCCGGTGGCCCCCGAGCAAGGCCGCGCGGCTGTCGCGCAAGCGGGACGGATAAGCGGCGGATTCTTACTCTGATCATACAGTGCGGCGTCGAATACGGATAGCGGTGTGTTGGCGCTGTAGGACGGCGGCGTCCATTGGAACCGCACGCCGAAGTCAAGCGTTAGCCGCCGGGTCAGTCTCCAGTTGTCCTGCGCATACCATTCAAAGCCCGTGTAGCGCGAGTGTCTGATCGGCTTCTTGCTCGACTCGGTGTAGGATTGGAGAACACCCATGATTGCGTTCGAGTAGCCGAAGCCACTGTCGAGGGGATTCAGATTGGTTGAGCCGAAGTTCATGTTGCCGTTGAACATGGCATTCTCCGGCGAATTACGGCTGTTGTGCTCATAATAAACGCCGAACTTCGTGTTGTGCTTGCCGCGAATCCACGAGAGGTTCTCCATGATGTTCTGCACTGTATCGGTTCCGAAATACGGGAAGCGGGTTTCGAAGGAGAAGCTGGCGGGACTATTGATGATGCCCCCGCCGGCGCCGGCGGCGAATGTCGTGGTTGGTAGCAGGTCTAACAGATTTGCTTGCGGATAGATCTCAGGCAGCACGCTCAATCCAAGCCCGTTGCCCTTGCGCGTGTTCTTCGCCAGTTCTGCCTCATCCAAAATACTGACATGTTGATAAGCGCGATTGATACCGTAAGTAAATTCGTTGAACAGATTCGGATTAAAAGTGTGAATCACGGTCCCCACAATTCCTCCGGTCTGGATGCTATACCCGGTTTTCAACTGAGGCCACGTGGTTGCCGAGCCCAATGAATTGCCGTAGCCCTCGGTGTTGCGATATCCATTGAGCAGGCGAAAGTAAAACAGTGTCTTCGAGGCGACGTTGTAATCCACCCGCAGAATCTTGTCGGTAAGCGGCTGGTCCTGCACAAATTGATTGAGTGCGTTAAACTGGCGTGCGCCGCTTGAGTCCACGGCATTAGGCAGCGGAAACAGTTTCAGCAGAGTTTGTCCGGCCTGATTGATGAGCGCACGGGGAATGATCGCTCCGGGAAGCGGCATCTGCGTGGTTGGATCTCTAATTACAACGGGCTGGCCGTTGTTTCCGAATACGCTTCTTGAGAAATCACCGTCCCGCTCGAGCGCCGTCGGGTAAGTAACACGCGCTAGGGCGGTAGGAGCTTTTCGCTTCAGAATGTCTTGCGACCAGAAGAAGAAGAGCTTGTTGCGATCGCGATTGAATCCGGCGCCGGGAATGATAAGTGGCCCTCCAACCGTGTAGCCGAAATTATCGTAGCGATACACCGGCCTCTTCGCCTTACCATCGGCCCCCACGTTAAGCCGCCCCGCGTTGTTGAAAAAATTGTTGGCATTGAGGGCCTCATTGCGCTTGTAATAATAAGCCGAGCCATGGAAATCCCTTGTGCCGTTCTTGACCACCACGTTAACCATGCCGCCGGCTCTTGCGCCGTACTCGGCCTGGTAGTTATTCAGCAACACTTTCATCTCGCTGATCGCATCCACGCTCGGCTGATACTGAGTACCTGTGGTGGCCCCCGAATCCTGGGAGACGATGCCATCGAGAGTGATCAGAACCTGACCGTTGAGCCCGCCATTAATGGTCGCCATACCCGCGCCGGGCGCATCGCGCGTCACGGTGTCCACAACGCCCGGCAACAGTTTTAGCAGACCCACATAATCGCGGCCGCGGAGCGGAGTGTTTGCGATCTGGCCGGAACTGATAAGACCTGAACGCTCCGCGCTCGCCGTCTGCACGCGCGCCTGATCGCCTTGAACCGTAATCGTGGAAGTGACATCGCCAAGTTGCAGCCGAATGGGGTTCAACGCTACGCGCTCGTTCGCGCTGACTTCAATTGCACGCTCTTCGTGCGGGCGGAATCCTGGATGAATGACACGAATGGAATAGTTGCCGCGAAGCAGTTCCACAAAGACAAATCCGCCGGCCGCGTCAGTGACGGTTTTCCGCACCTGCTGCGTCAAATCGCTCGTCAATTCAACCGCGCATGCAGCGATGGACTGCCCGCTCGCATCGTCGATGCGGCCTGAGATCTGGCCGGATAATTGAGCAGACGCGTGTTGGGCAGTGAAAGAAAAAACTAAGCAAATAGAGATAAATAAGCAGCGCATGTTCAATGACAACCTTTGGTTTGGACCCGATTCCTTAATGTTGCAACTGAATCACATTTTTGGTGGTGGTGTCAAGAAAGTGCGCGGCACGGTGAAAGATGTTCAGAGAAAACGGGCTTGTTCCCGGCACTAACATTATGTGCTGAAACCGCTCCGCGAACCGCTTCTTTTGCCCGCCATTTTCCTTGGCCTGGGGATCCTGGCCTCGCATTGGATCGATTTTACGATTCGGGAAGCCATTTACGCCGCCTTGTGGATGGGCTTTCTCTGTTTGTTCGCTTGGTGGCGTGGGTTGGCGCGTGGGGCCCATATGGCCGGAGTGGCCATGTTCCTATTCCTCGGAATCTGGACTGAACGTTTCCATCGCCCTGGCCCCCCTTTCAAATTGGATGCGAATCCGGACGAAATCATGACCATTGAAGGCTGCGTGGTGGAGCCTTCCACGTTTTCCGATGGACGGGAAAGAATGGTTATCGAAATTGCTCCCGGCGCCAGGATGCGGCTGACGGTGAATGTGCGCGAAGGGCAGGCCCCGCCGCAGGTGCATTACGGAGAGCGCATCGAAACGGGTGTACGCATTCGTAAGCCGCACAACTTTGGCAATCCCGGGGCGTTTGATCTGGAAGGTTTTATGGCCAAACAGAATATTTATTGGACGGCATCGACGCCAACTGGCGAACCAGTGAAACGGCTCGGCGAGGGGTGTGGCACACGTTACTATGCGGTTCTCTACACCATGCGGGAATGGGCCTTGAATCGCATTGAATATTTGTACCCTGGCGACAATTACGCCTCCGCTATGATGCAGGCCATCTTGCTTGGTGAGACATCGAAAGTGCAGCAGGTTTGGACGGATTACTTCCGGCGCACAGGCACTTATCACGCATTAGTTATTTCCGGCATGCACTTGACTGTGCTGACCTGGGTGCTGCTGGAATTGTTGCGAGGCGTGATGGTGAAGCAATATTGGCGGCTGCTGTTTACGTTAATCGCGGCTTGGACTTATGCCTTGGTATCGGGTGCAACGGCCCCGGTAATTCGCGCGGCCGGCGGATTCACTTTGTTCATCCTTGCGGGACTGGTGTTCCGGCGGACGCGTATCTTCAACTGCCTGGCGGGCGTGGTCATTCCTTTCTTACTTTACGATCCTGGGCAACTGTTTGATGCCAGTTTTCAGCTTTCGTTTCTTTGTGTGGGCGCTATCGCGGCGTTCGGCATTCCCCTGCTTGAGGCCACGACAGATCGCTATAAATTTGGGCTACAGAATCTTTCCGATGCGAACATAGACATTCGTTTGTTGCCGGAGGTGGCCGCCTTCCGATTGGAACTCCGATTGATTGCCGAAACTATCGCCGTGTGGACAAGTATCCCGTCGCGCTTCATTCTTACCGCATTTTTCGGGGTAGGCAAACTGATAACAACGGTATGGGAAACCATTGCGATCACCTTTGTGATTCAAATGGCCCTGGCCGTGCCAATGGTGGTCTATTTTCACCGCCTCTCGGTAACCGGATTAACTGCGAACATTCTAATTACTCCTGCGCTGACGTTGACCGTGCCTATCGGTTTCGCATCGATGTTTACCGGTTGGCGATGGCTGGCCCATATTGCGCGTTGGCTGCTGGACTTTTCGCAAGCCGTCGCCGCGTGGCACATTCGCTTCGAACCCAGTTGGCGCGTGCCGGGCCCACCGTTATGGCTTGGCTTGGCATGTGTTTTTAGCTTGTCGCTATTGGCCATCATGATTCGCCGCGAAAGTCGCATGAGGTGGCTAGCGGCGGTGGCGGTGGGGATTAGTTTGGCGCTGCTAGTTAGCCATCCGTTCCCACCGCAGCTGATGGCCAAGCAAATGGAGATGACCATAATTGACGTGGGCCAGGGCGATAGTGTGCTGCTGGTGATGCCGGCGGGCGAAACCATTTTGGTGGATGCCGGCGGATTCCCCCAATTCAAAGGTCAGCCCAAACCCCGGCTGGATATAGGCGAAGATGTTGTGTCACCGTATCTGTGGAGCCGTTCCATTCGCCGTCTGGATTATGTCGCGCTGACGCATGCGCACGAGGATCATTCCGGCGGCTTGGTGGCGGTGCTGGAAAATTTCCGGCCGAAGGAGCTTTGGGTTGGCGCCATGCCGGAAGAGGCTGCGGCATGGCAGGTGGTTCGGGATAAGGCCCGCGCGTTGGGCATTCCCATTGTCTACAAAAAGGCCGGCGATGAGTTGAAATGGGGAAAGGGTGAGATTCACTTTCTGGCGCCGTTTGAAGACTACGAACCTGGGGTGGCGGTAAAGAACAACGATTCCCTGGCATTTGAAGTTAGCTATGGAGAGCGCAGCTTCCTACTAACAGGCGATATTGAAAAGCAGGTGGAAGCGCGGCTGGCGGGCGAAGAGCGTTTGCAAAGCATTGATGTGCTGAAAGCGCCACACCATGGAAGCAAGACTTCGTCCACATCCTATTTCCTGGATGAGACAACGCCGCGGATTGCCTTGGTTTCAGCGGGCCCCGGCAATCGGTTTCATCATCCGCATCCGGACGTGGTGGAGCGGTTTCGCAAGATGGGTACCGCGGTTTTGCGCACCGATTTATTGGGTGTGGTGAGTGTGATTACCGATGGCAAGCGGTTGCGGGTGGAGACGTTTCATTGGCAGGGCGGGCGTGGGGCGCTGCTGCCGGTATTTTCGGATTGACAAACGCCTAACGTGCCGAGCAACGCAAGAGAATTTGCCAATTCAGGGAGGAATGCATCGGGAAGATTCTCAGCTAATTGGCGGTAGATTCGCACGGCCTCCTGACCTGCAGTCGCGGCCTTTTCCGGCTGCCCGGCATTTACAAGGCAAATCATGTAACGGTTAAGGGACTTAGCTAAATCCGGCAAGTGGGCGTCCGGCCACTGTTGAGCTAATTTGCGCCAGATCTCTACACTTTCGCCAGTTGCTTGAAGAGCCTCCTCCCATCGGCCAAGGGAAGCGAAAGTGCCACCATAGTTGGCAAGCAACGCTGCGTGCGGTGCGTGGAACACATCAGCTTGAGTTTCAGACAACGGGCGAAACATTTCTATGGATTCACTTGTCGCGGCAAGCGCTTCTACTCTCCGGCCCACTTTGTTAAGCAAGTACCCATATGTGCTCAAGGATGTGGATAATTCCATAAGAAAAGACTCTGGACGGCCTTTCTTGAGATCCCGATATATAGAGGTTGCTTCCCCGGCTGCTTCGACAGCCTCCTCCAGACGACCTACCTTATCCAGCATGCTTGCGTTATTGTGGAGTACCATCGCCAGGTCATGTTTGAAGGACTCCGGTCTGGTCTTCACCAAGCTGCGGTAGATTTCGACGGACTCCCGCACAGTGGCAAGTGCGTTCTCCATTTGGCCAACCGTACTAAGCATGCCTCGATAATTATTGAGCGCCATTGCCAAGTCCGGTTGCATTGCTTCCGGGCGTTGCTTCGCCAATTGGCGGTATAAGGTAATCGACTCTTCCAGGGCGGCGACCGCTTTTTCTGGTTTCCCTATGGTAACCAGGCAAACTCCGTAAGCGCTAAGCGCTGCTGCCAGGTTTTGCGTGAATGCCACTGGCTGTTTCCCCGCCAATTGACGATAAAGGCTGACTGCCTCCGAACGCCTCAAGCGATTCGGCTCGCTTTCCGAGAATGTGGCTTCTTGCACTATCCAAACTGAGTGAATCAGCCAAAAAGGATAGGGCTGTATCGGGCCGATTTTGCACCAATTGCCCGTATCTCTGAATAGCCTCGGCTACCGGAATCATCTCGCGAAGCCACAACCTCAATTGAAACCAGGATGCGAGGTCTGGCATCGCAAATTCGGCCTCATCCGCTAGTGTCTCATCAATCCACCAAAGCTGAACTAGTGGCAAGTGCGAAAGAGTCTCGCGCCTAAGGTTTAAGGCGCGAAGGGAAGGCCAAAGATTTGTTGCGCGCATCGTTTCCCGCTGAAAGGGGAACACAACCGAAAATAGTGGAATGGTCTTCGATCTCGAATCCACTGCTTGAGAAAGACGCTCCTCCAACCACACGGCCGCCTGGTCAGGTATTGGTGGTTCGAATCGAATTGTGGATCTGGGTTCAGGAGATAAATCGTGAATGGCAATATCGCGACTCACATCCGAGAAGTACCGAATCCAGACAATACCTGGAGACTTCAGATCTGCCCAACCTCGTATCCGTTTGGTAACACCGCTAATGGTATCCGATTGGTCCTTCATCACCGGCTTCCACCTGGGGAGCCCTCATCCAGTTTCTTGAAATCAATTAATAAATCAATTACGAGAGGATGAACGCCTAGCCATGCCTCGCCATTGTAATAGAGTACGCAGCGCTGGGCCAAGAGTAGATACTGAATAGGGTTAGGAACATCAACAATCTTGTTTTCCCGCTTGTAGATACTTACGAGATATGTCAATTTTTCTTCAAGAGTAGCCTTGTTAGTATCCTGCCCGGTGGAGCCTAACCGTCCTTTGTAAACCTCACGCAAGCTACCGATTGCCTCATCAAGATCTTCGGCGGCAATGACATCCACACCTCTTAAGCGTGAGCTCAACATCGCGTCTCTAATCAAAGTAAAGAGGTCTCTAAGATTTCCACCCGACGCGATGCAGCAACGATCAAGGACACCCTCAGCGAATAGACCAGCATCTATGCGAGAGGTTACTACTGAGGCCAGCGCACTAAAAACTTCTGCATCTTTAACGTGGTTGCTGTCAAAAACCGCAATATCACGCAAAGGCTTTGAGCGAAAATTGGCTGGAAGGATTATGTTGGAGTCCTCAGAGTTATACAGCCAAATAGGAATCACAACCAACAAGTGAGCTGTGAGGCCTTCAAATATTGGCCTAAGCGATATGAAAAGTTCCCGGATCAACGATGGTGCGGCGCCGATCTTTTCGAAGTCGTCCAGCACAAGAAGCCATTGCTTCCCATTCTTATACTTCGCCAGAAGCCGATTGCATTCGGCAATAACATCATTTAGCATAGCCACCAGTTCGGTAACGAAAGCAACCTCGTGTTCTTCCTTTCCTTGTTCGCGAGAGCTTCCTAACTTAATATTCCCCAAGAATTTAAGAAAGGGGAACTCAAGACCGGCGCCTAATTCATTGCTTTCAACTTTTAGGTGTCTGGTCCAGCGGCGAGCCAAGGCATCTCGCACGCGGTCAAGCAACAGCCTTAGATCGTTTTCTTGAAAACCAATGATCGTAGGATCGCCTGCAGCTTGCACCAAACGAAGCAGGATCAGAAGCAATATGTCGTAGTAGCGAAGCGTTCCCGGATTCAGTTCCTCTGTAATGCTTAGCCTGAGAGGCTGAATCTTGTCTTGCATCCCCAGTAAAAGGTGGAAAATCTCTGTGGTTTTGCCAACTCCAAGGTGCCCCATCACAAACGCTTTGAAATTTTGCTGATTGGCAAGGGCATCTTCAAGTTCCAATCGTATCTGACCGATGCTGTCCACTTTGCGCAACTGTTGGATTTCTTTCTTGTAGAAGGCATCCAATTCCTCTTGGCTCTCAAGAGGATCCGGGCGCAAAGTCTTTGATATTTCCTGAAGATTCTTTGCCGGAACGAGTTGTCCTAAGTGTGATTTGGAGGCCGTTAAGGGCAACATAGCATATAGCTTAATTATAAGCTTTCAACGTCCAGCAGCCCGGCCGACTTCAACCCCTTCAACAGTTCCTTTGAAGCATTTCGCGGGAACCCAAAATCCCAACTAGGATTCCCCGGCAGGCTTTCCCAAACGCGAACTTCGCGTTCGATAAGCATTTCTTCCAGACGTGCATCCTCCTCGCGTACTTCCTCGGATAGGCCCACGGTTTCAATCACGCCACGCACGTCCAGGTCGCGCCGGTAATCGTCCAGCCGGTAAGGATAGCCGCGCTCCACTTCCTCCACGAAAGCCTTGTAGCGGGCAATTAGCCCCTTGCTGCCTCCCCGCACCAAATGCTCCGGATAGCCACTGCCTTCAAGGTAATCAACCAGTTCTTCTTCCGTCATATTTTCCCGATCTCTACTTCACGGCCACCGCTAAGAATGCTTGCGCGGCCCGCTTCCACCACCAGTTCGTTATACCTGCTGTTGGCTGGCGTGGCCACCACGCCAGTGGCATCAATCTGTTTCAACGCGGCCTGCCGAGCCTCAAGAGTCGCCGCATCCGCATCCAGCCGCTTGGCTGTGCGCACCAGGAATTCCACAGACCTTACCCCATACCCCACCGGCTCAAGCCCAGGGCCGCCCAGATCGTTGTATTGAAAATAGTCCGGGCTCGGCTCGGTATAAAACGTTGCACCCTCTCCTGCCGGCTTCTTTCCGAACGAATAACTCAAGCCGCGGTATTGATCGCTATGATCGATCATCGCGCCCTCGCCGGATCCGGAACAATATAGCGTCATGCCCTGCGTATTCGGCCCCGCGCCTTCATTGGGATAACTCAGGCTGGTTTGCAGATTCAACGCCGCTCCGTTGTTCCAGCGCACTCGCGTATCGCACCACAAGTAACCTTCGTTTCCGTTGGGGAACTTGTCCACTATGCCGTAAGAACTTACCGCCACCGGCAACAGGCCAGTTATGAAATGCACTAAGTCCACATAGTGGCAGCCGATGTAAGTGAATGCATCGGAATTCTCTTTGGTGAACCAATTCTGGAAGTTGGAATTCCGATAGTGCCACTTTTCCATTAACCGCGCCGTACCCAACTTGAATTCGCCGAACATGCCATCGCGATAATAACGACGGGCTTTGTGCGCGCGGTCGTCGAACCGTTTGTGATATT
>JAYVXT010000537.1:0-4841 GCA_043785065.1 Bryobacterales bacterium
GTATGGCAAATCCGTCGGCTCAATCGCCAAGGCGGGATCGCCAATAATTAGCGCCGCGTCCGCCGATTGCAACATAGTTTCCAACTCTGGAGCGGCAGGCGGAAGCAGTAATGGCTGGGCTCCATGCATCTCCCTTAAGATGACTCGCGCCAGCATCACCGAAGTACGCGAGCCGTGATCGCAGGACAAGGTTTTTATCTGACTAAAAGGTACTTTCGAAATCAATAGAATACTCCGCACAGGCCCATCACTGGCGATGCAGGCGCCTGGGAAAACTTCCAGTCCTTGCCGCGCGATTTCAATCACCGGAAGAATCCCGATATCCGCCTTCTTTTGGCGGACTAGGTCCGCGCATATGGACGGCAAATGGAATTCCACTCTCATTTCTGCGCGCTGTGCCCCCCGTAGCGCTCCCCAAACTAAAGGAACCGTGTTCAAATAGCTAACAGCGGCCACAATTGGCCTTGATTTGTAATCGTTGGATTCGGGGCTCAAACTACCAAGTTTAGCAGTCATTAGATACCAACGCCAAAAATGGCCGAGGACAAGAAACTTCAAATTGTTCTATGTAAACTGTTGCAAGTTCCCTGTGCTATTGTGTACTTTTTGTTGTAGAGTACTAAAAGATCCTGCTGAATCTGTCGATATAACACGAGTGACGTATTTGTTATGTCAACAGCTTTATATGCCATCGGACGAGTAAGGCAGGTACGGTGGGGAATGTGGTACTTTTCAAAGAGGGCCCTCCCGCAGGCTCTGTAAGGAAAAACTATGAAAACAATCCAGAAGCGTAGCCCGAATTCCACTATATTCTTGACCATTTCCGCAATGTGGCTTGTCAACGGAGCGATAGCTGTAGCACAATCCCCAGTTACATTAAACCCTGTACCGACTAGAGTCTTTGGCCACGCGAAGAGGGATTTGGTTTCCGGCGCGCCTAATTTGGTTGAAGGAAAAGAGCTAAATGGTCCGGCGGGTGTAGCCTTGGATACTTCCGTTTCTCCTCCTGTTCTTTACGTTGCTGATGCGTTCAATAACCGGGTCATGGTTTGGAAAAATGCGCGGGCAGCCACTGGTTCTGCGGCCGATTTGGTAGTTGGCCAAAGAGATTTTTTTTCCACCGGCGTTCAAGGTCCCGGAAGTGGTTTTTCGAGCGGCCTTTTTAGTCCGTCATCGGTGGCGGTCGATAAGCGAGGCAACCTTTACGTTTTCGATAGTGGGAACAATCGGATTTTACGCTACCCCAAACCCTTATCCCAGCAAGGCGATTTCATACAGCCCGACATGGTGATTGGTCAAACGGGATTGAGTGCAAACCTTCCCAATCAGGGTCTTGCAAATCCGAATGAGAAGACTCTATTTTCCCGCAGCAACCAAATTATTCGCAGCCGTCTCATTTTTGACAGCGACGGTAACCTTTGGGTAGCCGACGGCGGCAACAATCGGGTTCTCCGGTTTAATGCTTCGGTTTTGGGAGACTCGGCCACAAACGCCCCTTCCGCCGATTTGGTTTTGGGGCAACCCGACTTTAATAGCCGCGATCCGCTGACAGTACTCCGCGCTGAGGATAATCTGATTAAGTCAAAGCTTCGTTTTCCATCAGCGTTGACGTTTGATGCCAATGGCAGGCTTTACGTATCGGATACAAGCCGTATTGTTGTCTACCAGCCGCCCTTCCGCACCGGGCAAGACGCGGTTCGCGTTTTGGGTGTTTATGTGAATACGAACGGGACCAAGCCGAACGTCAATGAGTTCACTGTCACCGATATCGAGGGCATGTTTGTAGCGAACAACCAATTGTTCGCCGTCGATACAGCCACTCATCGTATTGTCCGTTTCGATTCCTTCGATCTTTGGCAGCCTGAATCGACGCTGTTGCCTTCGCCCGCCGCGAAGGCCTTTTACGGCCAGAATGATTTCCTAAGTTTTAGAGAAAACCGCGATCAACGCCTCGCCAGTTCTGTTAGCTTCTCACAACCGAACGACGCGGTGGTGTTTCAAAATGAAATTTGGTTGGCCGATAGTGGCAACAATAGAGTTCTATCCATCCCATTAATTTCAAACAACCTTGGCGAAGCAAGCCGCGTTTTGGGTCAAAACGGATTCAATCGTAATGCCGTGAATTTCGTGGAGGGCAAGGAACTGTTTCTGCAAGCCGGCGCCACCAACTTACCATTAGGCGGCGGTTCGGCCACCTTGAGCAGCGGCGTGGTGACCGATCAAAAATCGAATCCTCCGCGCCTCTATATCGCCGACACCTACAACAACCGTGTTCTGGCATTCGCGGATGCTCGCAAGGTGAAACCCGGTGATTATGCGGACCTCATCATTGGGCAGTCGGATTTCTTCACGACGGCTCCAAATTCTCCAACCTTCGACCCTAATCAACCTACCGATACCGGATTGTTCCAACCTGTAGGTTTAGCGGTTGACGTCAGTGGCAACTTGTTCGTCGCCGATAGTCAAAACGGTCGCGTTGTGAGGTTCCCCAGCCCTTTTCTGGCGCAGTCGCAAGGACGGACGCAGCGGGCAGACCTGGTGATTGGCCAATCCAGTTTCAATTTCAAGCTCCAAGACGTTACACGCGCGAACTTGGGACGCCCGCTGGGGGTAACACTGACTGTCGATGGTAACTTGGTCGTATCCGACGCGCAATACCACCGGGTACTCTTATACAGGAAGTCGGCGGCGGGAACCTTTTCAAACGGCATGCCCGCCACTACCGTGCTCGGGCAACGGGACTTTACTAGTTCCGCCCCGGGAGCCGGCGACGACAAGCTCAACACTCCTCATCATCTCGCAGTCGACTCCGATGATCGTCTCTACGTGGCGGATACAGGCAATAGCCGAATCGCTATTTATAACTCCATTCTGCAAGCGTCAAATGGCGCCTCGCCGGTTTTCTCCATCAGTTCGGTCGGAAACAACGACCGTATTCGTAACCCGCAAGGAATTTGGGTTAGCGATAAGACTGGCGAAATATGGGTTGCCGACACACCCAACGCCCGCGCCGTGCGCTTTCCTAAGTTTGACAATCTGGTTGTCAATCCCGTAGCCAATTACAACTTGCCGATGCCCGCGCAGCCGCTGTCGCTGACTCTCGATCCGCTTGGTAATTTGCTCATTGCCGATTCTTCCAACCGCGTGGTGTTCCACTTCCCGTCGGTAGTTGGCTTGAGCGCCGCGCATTACCTCCAACGGCCCCTGTCACCTGGGTTGATCGTTTCTCTTTACCCACAAGGCGTAAAGTTTGGCGACCAGACCAAGGATTTTGGAAATACGTATCCTCTACCTAAAGAATTGGCGGATATTGAAGTCCTCGTGGACGGCGTCGCCGCCCCTCTTTATTTCGTCGACCCGTCGCAGATCAATTTCTATGTCCCAATGGGCGCCCCCACTTCGGGCGTTTCTGAATTCATTGTTCAGAAGAAATCCGTGCAGCAGGTTTTGGCCAGCGCATTGATTGCCATGGCCCCGGCTACTCCCGGATTCTTCACCACGTCCCAAACGGGTCGCGGGCCGATCGCAGCACTCAATGAGGACTCCACGTTAAACACGGCCGATAATCGCATAGCCCGGAAAGGGATCATTCAGCTGTTTGGAACGGGTCAGGGCTTTGTGCCAAATACGCCGCCAGACGGAACTCCCGCTAGTGGCCAAATTCTTACGCCGATCAAGCCAAGGGTGTTCATCGGAACCGATGAATTGTCGGGCGATGACATTACCTATTCAGGTCTGGCGCCAGGTTTCGTCGGGCTTTGGCAACTCAACATACGGATACCCGATAAGGTTGTCCCAGGGCCTGTCGTCCAAGTGGCTGTGCTGATGAACAACATCCCCAGCACGCAAGGATCGAATGGACAATTGGTCACCACAACTATTTCGGTAAAGCAATAATCACTTTACTTTAGCGACCACAGTAACTGTGACCGTTGGGGCTTCCTCCAAGGTCAGCGTTATTTTCCCCTCAGGGCCGGTCCCGGGCGTCCATCGCACCGAAGCTCGGCCCTTCTCATTGGTAGTAACCAAATACGCTTCACTTCCGACCGCGCTAACACCAACCTGCCTTCCCGCATATGGCGCCCCTTTCTCGTCACTTAGCAGCACGACAATCGGTTCAGCCAAAGCTACTCCTGTTTCTCCACTCTGCCCATCCCCCTGCTGCACCTTCAAGGAAAGTTTTTCTAAATTCCCCAATACCCGCACTCGAGCTAAACTATCGCGGAAGGATGAGTCAGCTACGACGGCGCTAATTTGGTCCACTCCTTCAGCCAACCCGGCTACCGCAAACTCCGCTCTCGTTGATCCAGCAGGGACGGTAACTATCTCCGGCAAACCTACCAATCCGAATTCACTCTTTATTCGCAATTCCGTGTCCGTTGCGACTGCCGAGCCCAATTCAACAAACCCCTTAAATTGTCCGCCCACCGGCACGCCGGCATAAGGCTCAAAGGAAAGGCGCAGATTACTATTTAAGGTTGTTACCGCTTGTGCCCGGCCACTCGTATATCCCACAAATGCTCCTTCAAATTGCTTTCGGAGCGTTTCCAGTTGATCCACCGCTGATCCATTTGCAACTGATCCTTCTCTTACCACCAGCACAAAAGCAAAACGAAATTTACGTTGCGAGATTGTATAGTGCGGAATCAACCGGCCTTCAACTCCAATAATCTCCTCTATTTTTACATCACGCCGGCTCCCATCAAATTGCACACCAACGCGTGGATTGGTCCCAATCAATGGAATGCTGGGGTTTTCGACAAAGAACGTCGCTCCAACTTCTTCAGGCGGCTTCAACGCCATTAGGTATTGATCCAGAGGCGAATACCCCTCCACCGTGG
>JAYVXT010000538.1:0-4834 GCA_043785065.1 Bryobacterales bacterium
CGGCCCGCTACCAGTCCGCCTGAAAGCGATAAATCCAAACTCCGATTATGAGAAAAAGCCGCAATAGAATAAAGTCACTGCTAACCTCTAAAAATCTATTGACAAAGGGTAGGGGGTCCCGATTCCCATCGGGGTTAGTCGTGGGCTAATTTTGGAAGCGAGCGGTATTCGATTTTCCGAATGCCGCCCGTCGTGTTGTAGGAGGCGATTCCCAGAGGGGCGGAGAGCTTGATGTCGCCAGGACGCAGGCTAAGGGTTCGTCCACTGATTTCTACATTGACGACGCATTGATCGCCGATCCATCCCACGATCTTGTCCGCGGTGACTTGGAGACGGAAGGCATACCAACGGCCGGTGTCGAAATTAAAATAGGATCGGGTTTCGTTGTCGGAGGCGTCCCATCCGTCGATGGAAGAAATGCCGGTAATGTCGCCACCCCAGCCGCCAAGAACCCAAGTGGCGAAGTTTCCGCCGGCCGGGAATGTGATGCTGGCGAAGAAGTCGCCACCAAGTAGGCGTGCGGCTTCAAAGCGAAGCTCATATGCGGATTCGGGAAATTTACCGGACCAGGTGACGCCGGTTAGAGGGTGTCCCGCGGTGAGGAGGATGTTTCCGTTTTCGACGCGTGGCGTTGGGCTGCCGGAGAACGGTGTGGCTTTCCACTGGCCTAAAGATTTGCCGTTGAAAAGGGATATCCACTGTTGTTGTGGCTGGGCGTTAGTAGTGGCGGCTAGGATCAGGATTGGAAGAAGACGCCGCATGACGTCTTTAGATTCCCGCATACCATGCATAGCCTCCCTCCGGCGAAGAGGCGCCAAGGCCTTTGCCGAAGCCTTTTACACTATCGGTGACCGTCATGCGGGTAATGTATTTTAAGCTCTTGTAGCCGAGTTGGCGGGGAACGCGCAACCGCAGAGGACCACCATTGCCCGTTGGAAGATCGGCTCCATTCATTGCATAAGTTAGGAGCGTTTGCGGATGCAGTGCATCCTCCATATCGACGCTGCCCCACCAACGGCGCTGGATGGTGAAGAAGACAACATATTTGGCTTGCGGCAGCGCGCCCACGAGATTCAAAACGTGGGATAGCGGCACTCCGGTCCATTCTGCGATGAACGACCAGCCCTCTTCACAGGCCAGATGCGTGATTTGGCTGCTGGAAGGATACGCTTTGAGTTGCGCGAGGGAGAACGATGCGGGGCGCGCGACCATGCCGTCGACGTCGAGCCGCCAGTCAGTGAACCCGCCGGCTTGCAGGCGTTTGAAAGTTTCGTCGGAAGGGGGCTTGCCGTTTGCGTAAGCAGGCTGCGTAATTTGACTGCGGGGGAACTCACGGGCAAGGGAGTTGCGGGTGAGCAGGCGCTGCGCGGCGTATGTGAGCGTTGTTCCGGGGCCATAAATGCCGCCGTGATCGGGTGGCACTAGCCCGTATTGGTCGGCAAGCTTGGCGGCCACGGCCAGACTGGATACGCCCGCTGTGGCGGCGAGGCCGGTTGTGATCAATTTGCGGCGGGAGGGATTGCTGCTCATGATGGCTCCTTGGACATGGTGGCGCAGCCGGTGATCATGGCTCGCATACGGCTACTGAATCCGGCGAGGCAAACCATCGCGACGTGAATCAATAGGAAGAGGACAAGAAATAGTGTGGCGAAGAAATGAATCGTGCGCGCCGACTGTTGGCCGCCGAATATCGTGGCTGTAATGGGGAACGCCGATGTGAAGCCGGGAGACATGGCCAGCCCGGTCCAGATCATTAAGGGGAACACAAGGAAGATTACGAATACATAGGCTAGCCGTTGAAGCACGTTATAGGACCAGGCTTCGGCCTCAGTCGGGGGCTTGAAGCGTACATGGTTGGCGATTTCAGTGGAGAGCGATCTCCAGGAAAGATCGGTCCGAGTAGGGAACAGGTTTTTGCGAAAGTGCCCGGAAAGCAGGCTGGACAGTGCATAGAGCAAGCCGGTTAATACGGCGGCCCAGCCGGCTTGAAAATGGAGAGCCCGGCTCCAACCGTTCTGGTCGGGCAGTACGTACCCATATCCTGTTTTGACAGCGCCCCTTGAGGCGGGTATCGGGAGATCGAAGAGCGAAGGTGTTAGTACGTTGCCGGTTTCGCCCCAATAGAAGCGCGGGTGCGAGATGAGAATTTCAATGCCTGTGAGGAGCAAGGCGAAGAAGCAGAGAGCGGTGATCCAATGGGTGGCGCGGACGATGGCAGTGTGCCGGGGCGCCGCAGATGCGCTTGCGGTGGCCGTGGCGGAGTTGGGGATGCCTGCGGAATCAGCCATGCAGATATGCTACCAAGATAATCGCCATAACAGTTGAACTGAAGGCACACCCTGTCACTTTTTGAGAGGTATTGTAAACGTGCGCCTTTCCACCTATCTTGGAAAGCAGAGTGGATGAGTAATTTCAACAAACATGCGGTATTAGGGCCTTCCTACAAGCAGGGTCTTGCGGCTGGGCGAGAGCATGTCAAAATTTCGCAACGGGGTAAGCTGAACTCCGTGGGGCTTATTCAATCCGAAACGATGAAAGAGCTTGCACTTGAGATGTAGAGGGCGGAGAAGGCGGCTGGTTGGACCCGGGGTGACGCACTTCTGTATCAGATGACGAGGCAGACGCTCATCTTGCGATTCTCCGCCAGAAGCAAGTCTTTGTGTTACTCCGCGACATTGCTACTGACAATAAATCGCAGGTGGTCCTAGTAACGCATTCGGAGGTCATCCTTGATGCAGCGCTTGAGACCAACTTGACCCTTTTACTGGATGGCCGGGCGGATAATTTGGCGCAAAAGAAGACAATCCATGAAAGCCTAAAGCTATTCGGTACTGCGAACCATGTGCGAGCGCGGCAGACAGGATATGTTTTCTACGTCGAGGGCGGTACGGATGTCGAAATCCTTCGTGCACTGGCCGTGAAATTAAAACATCCCGCGGCAGATGTCTGGGACGAAAATCCGAATGTCTACTTTGTCGAAAATAACTTTCCTAAAGGCATCATTGGATAGTGAACTTGAGAGAGTAGGATGCGGATTCGGCATCACGGCGAAGGACCACTTCAACAATCTTCGGAAGTTGATTACAGGCTTGCGGGGATTGGCCATCCTGGACAATGATCGGAGAAACAGGAAGGTTTTCGACGACCAGAGCTTTTGCATTCGGTATTGGAATCGGTACGAAGTTGAAAACTATTTCATTACTCCAAGCCTACTGCTTGCGTATGTTGCGAATATGAATCTGGGACTGGGGCTTTTTCTCGCTGGATTCCCAACAGGCGGACGACGTACTGAGTGGACTGATTGAAGAACGGATCTTTGGGGGCAATAGAGAAAATTATCTTGTCTGGAAAAACTCCCCGTCCGACGCTGCCCGTTTGATTTGGGAAGGCAATACACAGAACTTGAAGCTGAGTAGTTTCGCTGAGGGATTTTTCCGGCAGCTAGCTTAGGGATAGGACCGGGATCGAGATTACAAAAGACGAATTTCATCGGTTGGTGGAATTTACGGACCCGGACACCATCTCAAGAGGTGTACGAGACAAGCACCATTTAGTAGCGAAGCTGTTTCAGGAAGCGGCGACGATAGAGCTGCCATCCCCGACGCAATTACCGGAGCTAGCCGCATAGCGCTGCTGTCCAAACGGGCGTTTTGACTAACCAATGATGGAAATCGGGGGATTGTCCGGTGCCCCAACAGCGGACTCGCTTCGGAAGAATCTCCCCATTCCCATCGGGGGCTTGCCAGGCAAATCAACGGGTTCTAAGTGAACAGCGTTTGAACTAGCCGACGCGAACACAGCGTTGGGCGCGAAACTTCTTGAGCCGACGCGCTGCCGCTGGAATAACTTTCACCGCACTCGTCCATTGGGTAGAGCTCGCGTCGAACCGGTCCACTAACTCCTCGCAAGTACGGCAGCCCGGCAGCAGAAGCAGGATGATCTCCAACTGCTGTCGTGGTGACTGATCAATGTCGTTCTCCATCGTGTAGTGCACGTAGTCAAATCGTCTCTTGATGGCTCGCAAAACATGGAAACGCATAGTGTCAACGAACCCTTCCTCAAAGGCGTGTTGTCGCAACCGCGCCACCTTGGCCTCGCCATTCCGCTGCTTCAAAATCGATGATTCGACGTCTTTCTCAATGCCACGCAAGCCCGATAGGACTCAGTTTTCCGATGCCTTCCCGGATCGATCAATCACCAGCACCTCCGCCGGGGCCTTGGCCGCCTCTAACTTCAACCCGAGTTGCTCCTGGAATGCTTTGAAAATGTTTGGGGAGCCTGTATCCGGTATCTGGCCCGGTGTTACACCCCCCAGGCTCCCGAACTGAAATTCGTCGGGAGTCCAATTCAGAGTGAAATCGAACCGCCCTTCAAGACCGGTTTTATCCACCACTGGGCGGTCTAGCACTGCTCCTTGCATCACTTGGGCGAACTCCGCCATGGTGGCATTGCGGGCCGGCAACATTCCCAGACGGGGGAACATCAGGCCGGGGTTTGACCCTCCCGATTGGCTGACTGTAAGCTTATGGGCGCCCTTGGGCGGAATCACAATGGTGTAAACGGAAAGCTCCTTTTTGTCGCGATGAAATTTGAGTTGGAAGCGTTCCACCAACAACTTCTGCATCATGATCTTCATCTGCGCCAGGTTGGGTTGGCCAGGAACGTCAGGCTTGCCGGTGATGTCGAATTTATCCGATTCCATCCAAGCCGGGCCGCCGATGATTTGGCGCTCGTGCACATCGTAGGCGAACGAAATCAAATTGCTCAAGGATGTGTTGTAGGTGGCAACTTGGCTCCCCTGCAATCGGAACATTCTTCCTTGGGAGTTTGGCCG
>JAYVXT010000539.1:0-4830 GCA_043785065.1 Bryobacterales bacterium
TTACGGCTATCTCAAGAAAACGATTGAAGGTTGGAACAAGGCTGCAAAGAGCATCCCGTTCGTTGTTCTCACGGACCTCGATAAGTCCGCATGTCCCACTGCCCTTTTGGAAAATTGGTTGCCGGGACCGCGGAACTCGAACTTGCTTTTCAGGGTCGCGGTAAAGGAAGTTGAATCGTGGTTGTTGGCTGACCGGGTTAATCTTTCCTCGTTCCTTAAAATTCCTGACCTGCCTCTTCCGGAAAATTCAGATTTATTACCGAATCCCAAGAAGACGCTCGTCGAATTGGCAAAGAAGTCGAAAATCCGTGCAATCCGCGAGAGTTTAACGCCAAGAAATAACAGCACAGCCCAACAAGGGCCCGAGTATAACAGTTGCCTTGGACGCTTCGTAAGAGATCATTGGGATAGTAAGCTTGCAAGTCAAAATTCGCCCAGTCTGGCGCGTACCATCAACCGGTTTGCAATATTCACTCCGGTGTGGGAAGAATGAGTACATCGACCCGACCAACGCGCATCGAACGATCAATGTTGAGTTCGCCACGGGTCCTGATTTCCGGCGCCTGCGTTCCCTTTCTAAGAGTCAGGATAAATTCAACCGTCCGCCGTTTGTGGCAAAGAAGGGCGACAACCAGCCGCACACGTTGGCGAACTGGCGCGACCTGCTCGCGTTCGCGCGCGAAGAAGGCATGAAGGATGTGAATATCCAGCGTTACAAAGGCTTGGGCGAAATGAATGCCGAGCAGTTGTGGGAGACGACCATGAATCCCGAAAAGCGCACGTTGTTGAGTGTGGAGTTGAAGGATTTGGTGGAAGCGGATCAGATCTTCTCAACGTTGATGGGCGAGGACGTGGAGCAGCGCCGCAAGTTCATTGAGGATAATGCGCTGGATGTGCGGAACTTGGATATCTAAAATATCGGATCTCCAGTAGCACACGGTGAAGACCAAAGCCCCTCGATATGGGGCTTTTTCAATGTACCCCCCCGAGAATCGTCGCCACCGGAAACAAACGACCTAGTGTCGTACTGAAACCTACTTTGCATGGCGCAGATCCCTAATTTACTGTAAACTGACACCCAAGGTTTATCGATGACTGAATTCAAGTTTCTTTTTGCCCTCCTGCTCCTCACCACTCCTGCGTTCCCCCAAACCAGCAGCGGAACCATCACCGGCCGCGTTCTCGACCCGACCGGCAACTCCGTTCCCAACGCTGAGGTTACGCTCAAGAATGAAGGCACGCGCGACGCCCGAAGGACCGTTACGGCAATCGATGGCGGCTTCGTCTTCACCTCCGTACAGCCCGCCAAATTTACGCTCTCTGTTCAGGCCGGCGGCTTCAAACAGTATCAGCAGCGAGGATTGATCCTCAGCGCTTCGGAACGCCTTTCGGCCGGCAACATAGAATTGACGGTTGGAGCCACCAGCGATTCCATCACTGTAAACGCCGAAACCACGCCGGTGCAAACTACCAGTCAGGAACGCTCCGCACTGCTGAACGATAAGCAGGTGGCAACGCTCGTCACCCGAGGCCGCGACTTCGTCAGCCTCCTGCGCGTTCTTCCCGGAGTGGTCGGCGGCAGCGGTTCGGAAACGCTTGGGAACTTAAACACACCCACCATTCAGGGCGTGCGCAGCGAATACAATTCCATCAACCTGGATGGCGTTGCAAGCAACCCGCGCGGTTTCGGCACCATCGATACGCCGGTCAATCTTGACGCCATTGCCGAAGTGAAAGTTTTGCAGAGTAACTATCAAGCTGAGTACGGCAAGAGCGCCGGTTCGGTAATCAACGCGGTGACCAAGTCTGGCACGCGCGAGTTCCACGGCAGCGGCTATTACTACAAACGCCACGAACAATGGAACGCTAACGATTTCTTCCGCAACCGCAATGGGCTGGGCATCGCGCGCTACCGTTACAGCACCATCGGATACAATGTCGGCGGCCCAGTCTACATTCCCAAGAAATTCAACACGGAAAAAAATAAACTTTTCTTCTTTTTCTCTCAGGAGATCTTGCCAAATAAGCGGCCCAGCAGTTTGCGCACTTATACGGTTCCGACGGCGCTTGAACGGCAAGGGAATTTTTCGCAAACCCTCGAAGTGAATAACGTGCTGATCCCAATTAAGGATCCAGTGAGCGGCGCGAACTTCCCGGGTAACATCATCCCGCCGAGTCGCATCAATGCGGATACGCAGAAGATTCTGACCATTTTCCCGGCGCCGAATTTCCTTGACCGGGTCACCAGTGGCGGGCGCTACAACTTCATCACCTCCGACATCGTCGACAACCCAGTACGGCAGGAAATTCTGCGCGTCGATTACAACATCAACTCCAAACTGCGAGCCTATTTCCGCGGCACTAACATGTCGGTGAAGCAAAGCGGCGTGAGCACTCCCGCAAGCCCTGTCCAATGGGCGCCGTACCAAGTGGCTTACGACACCACCAATCCGAACGTAGGCGGCAACCTTACTTATACGATCAGTCCAACGCTAGTAAACGAGTTCACAATGGGTACGGCCCGCTGGAGCGAAGATCAGCGATTCGTGGATCCATCCGATGCCTTGAAGCTACAGCGAAAAGCGCTGGGCATCAACATCGGGCAATTCCATCCGGAAAATAATCCCTTGAACCTTGTTCCCGCCGTCAGCTTCGGCGGCGTGCAGAGTCCCGCGGGTATTGGTTTTGACGGTCGTTTCCCGATGAACAACATCGTCTGGTCCACCAGCTTTTCAGACGGCCTTAGCAAGATCTACAAGAAGCACATTATGAAATTCGGAATCGACGTTGAAGTGGGGGAATACTTGCAGCCCCACCATTCCGGTTCCGCGCAATTCGCAGGAACCTTCGACTTTGGAAAAAACACGAACAACCCGTTCGATTCTAACTACGCTTACTCGAACGCGCTGCTTGGCAACTTCAACTCCTATGCGGAAGCCAGCAGCCGCATTGATTATCAGCCCTATAACAAGCTAGTGGAATGGTATGCCCAGGATAATTGGCACGTGGCTAAGCGCTTGACTCTTGATTACGGCATGCGCTTCACTTACGCCATGAACCAGGTTTGGACGAAGGACGTAGCCTCAAATCTCTATTTCAACAAATACGATTTCTCCAAGGTTCCAGCCCTGTACCAGCCCGCGAAGAATGCACAGGGTGTGCGCGTGGCGCGAAACCCGGTTAACGGCGAATTGCTGCCCGCCGTTTTCATTGGGGCCTTCGTACCTAACTCCGGCAATGTAGCAAACGGCGTGATCACAGCGGGCACAAGCGGCTATCCGCGTTCGTTGTCGGAAAGTCCAGGGCTGATTTTCGCTCCCCGTCTGGGATTCGCTTACGACGTTTTCGGCGATGGCAAGACAGCTATCCGCGGCGGTGTTGGCGTCTATTACAACACACGATCACGATCGGGCCTGGCGGGCGACATGGCGTTCAACCCGCCACAAATTTTCAACCCCACGCAATACTACGGCAACGTGCAATCGTTTCTTAACACAGCCGGCGTGCTGTTCCCGTCGTCGATGCAAAGGGTGCTTGAACCAAGTCCGAAGATGGTGACTTCATACAACATGAACTTCGGTATCCAACGCAACATCGGTTTCGGAACCGTTCTTGATGTGGCGTATGTCAACACACTTGGCCGCCATCTGGGCCAGAGCCGCAACTTGAACCTGGTCCCATACGGTTCACGCTTCCTCACGCAAAACCTCGATACCACAACTAACACCGTGTTGCCCGACAACTTTTTCCGCCCCTATCCGGGCTGGGCCAACCTGAATTACACCGAATTCGCCAGCAGTTCCAGCTATCACTCGCTACAGGTTCAAGCCAACCGCCGCTTCTCGCACGGGCTGCAATTCGGCGCCGCTTGGACTTGGTCAAAGGCGATGGATTTCACGGACGCCTTCGACGGCGGCGTGGCGGTTTATGCGCCTTTACGGGTTTGGAACTACGGCAAAGCAGGCTTCGACCGGACGCACATCGTAACGCTCAATTGGCTCTATGACATCCCGAAAGCTACCAAATTAGTGAAGAGTTCCGTGGTGGGTTTCGTGCTTGATAACTGGCAGTTGGCCGGCATCGCCACATTCGCCAGTGGCGCGCCCACTGGCATCGGCCTGAACACGACGGATGGAGCCGACATTACTGGTGGAGGCGATGGTGCGCGTGTTGTACTGCTTGCAAACCCCGCTCTGCCTAAAGATCAACGTACGTTTGATCGCTGGTTCGACCCGGCGGTCTTCGCCCGTCCCGCCCGAGGCACGGTTGGCAACGCCCCTAAGGACGTGTTCCGCGGGCCAGGATCAAACGGCTTCGATTTGAGCTTTTTCAAGAATTTCCCGATCCGGGAACGGATGGGCTTCCAGTTCCGCGCCGAGATGTACAACGCTTTCAACCACACGCAATTTACTGGCGTGGATACTGCGGCCCG
Source organism: Bryobacterales bacterium (assembly GCA_043785065.1). Lineage (GTDB taxonomy): Bacteria > Acidobacteriota > Terriglobia > Bryobacterales > Bryobacteraceae > JANXSF01. The sequence goes on from JAYVXT010000539.1 coordinate 4,433, forward strand.
ATTCGACGCAACCGGAAAGCAAGTAAGCGCCACGCTCGGCCAAGTTACGTCGACGGCCAGTCCGCGCATTATGCAATTCGCATTGCGCTTTTCGTTTTAGGTTGCGGCAGACCAGGAGCCTGTCCGGGAAATGCTGATCTCGTCCGCATGTAGTGGTAACAAAACATTTCGATTACAACATGTCGTGGCTGAACCAGGTGATTTTGTCATACTCGGACAGGACACTAGAACATTCGGGAAAGTCTTTGCTGTGACCGATCTTCAAGCGCTCCGACGAGGCAACTCGGCTAGGTCCAGCTCATCCATCGCGCTATGAAGAATGCCGATGATGCCTTGGAACACTTCGCTAGTCCGGGTGTCCCCTTCCGGGCTAAAAGTTTGAACGTGCCTGATCAGTT
>JAYVXT010000540.1:0-4818 GCA_043785065.1 Bryobacterales bacterium
ACGGTACTAAAGCGAGGCGAAGCCGCTTCTCCCGCATCGACGATTCGATTGCCCTCCAGTAGCGAAGCCTCCGAATTAAAGAAAAAGCTCCAATGGAAAAAATCACGTCCCAACATCGGCCTCGCCGCCGCATTCGCCGGATTGCGCACACTGGTATAAGCCAGGAAAAGATGACCCGCCTCATGGCCTAGCACCGTCAATGATGTGTCCCCCGTTCCAAAACGTAACGGCACAGCTTCCCCTGGATTTACCGGATACTGGCTAAGCGGGCCCATATTCAGCACTGCCTTCAATTTATCGGCTGAACCGTAAAGCACGCCCTGATCTCCGCCCGCAATAGCCCCATTGCCTTTGACGACATCTCTAACTGGATTGGCAAACGCCAATATCCCGCTCCCCGCGCTAACACCCGCCGTGTTGTAGAACACCAGGTAATCGTAGGCATCCTCGTGCGTTTGGTAGAAGCGCAGCGCCGCAACCTGCAGGTCGATCTCTTCGGTGTCTCCAAATCGCTCCAACGTGGCCGCCTTAAACGCTTGGTCCGAGCCGTCCTTGAAAGTCACAATACTTGGGTTGGCTTTGCCCCCGCCGGGTGAAATTCCAACCACCGCCGATACACTTGTGATTCCGCCCCAACTGAACTCAATAGCCCCGCCGGCAAACAGCGTTACGCTAAATGTCTGCGTAGGCCCAATTCCCGTGCTGGTATAAATCGGCACATCTTTCCAAGTGAAAACCACCTTGTCCATCTGTGCCAACACTGTCACCGGCCCAGGACTCTTCGAAGGATCAAGATCGGAAAATAGCGGAGAAATTCTGGGTGGTCCACCCAGCATTCGTCCAACCGAACGCGAAACGGAAGCACTATCTGCTTCAACAAACGTAAGATTCCCATCCGAATTCAAAAACAACTTTTGATAGGAGACTCCGAAAAATGCAAAAGGGAAGGGAAGCGTTACACTGCGGGAATCGTCATCCCCCAGCCCCGTTAAAGGTGCTGCTTGCAAATTCACGTCTATCACGACGGCGTCCGAAACAAGGAAACGGTAGCCATTTGCCATCTCGCTCGTTGGTTCAAATCGGATTTTTCGGCCGGATAGGTTAAACGGATTTCTGCGGGACACCACGCCATCGGAATCCTCGAGGATTGCGATGTCGCCAATATCCGGCGCCGCTACGCGAGCCATCCTTGTTGGCTGTTGCCTGCCAAAAAGGACCGTCCTCCGCGCCGCCTTTAAGCTAAGGTCCCGCTCTTCCAAGGCCCTCCACGGATGGTAGCCGCACAACGATACTTCGGATCGTCCCCATAAAAAGGGGCCGGTCAAAATAAAAACAACGACGGTCTGTCTAATGAACAAATTCTAGCCCCTGTCCGTATTGTAAGATACGGAAATCTACGGAGATTCTTAAAACATGCCCTTTTGCACAAACTGCGGTAACAATCTTGCGGACTCTGCCCGCTTTTGCCCCTCTTGTGGAACAGCCTTCGGTGGAGGCCCTCCTCAATTTACACAGCCTCAATTCACTCCCCCGCGTCCAGCCGTTCCGGTGGATCCTCTTGATTATTCAATCCAGGGCGACAACCTTCAAGTGGTGCGAATTCGCCTCAAGGCCGGCCAGGAAGTTTATGCGGAAGCCGGAAAGATGGTCTATAAAACAGCCAACGTCGATTGGGAAACCAAAATGAGCGGCAATACCATCGGCGAGAAACTTCTCGGAGCTTTTCGACGCACGGTTACTGGAGAAAGTCTTTTTTTAACCTACTTCCGCGCCCGAACCGACGGAGAGGTCGGCTTTGCAGGAAGTTATCCGGGCCGCATTCAACCTTTTGATCTTGCCCCTGGCCAAAGCATTCTGGTGCAACGCGACGGCTTTCTTTGCGCTCAACCAGGAGTTCAGTTAACCGTGGCGTTAGTGAAGAAGTTAGGCGCGGGCCTTTTTGGCGGAGAAGGTTTCATCCTCGAAAAGCTCACCGGACCGGGAATCGTGTTCATCCACGGCGGCGGCGATTTCGTGGAGTTCAACTTGAAGCCTGGCGAAACGCTCCAAGTCGACACTGGCTGCGTCGTGGCGTTTGACGAATCCGTGAATTACGACATCCAACTTGTGGGCGGCATTAAGACGGCCATTTTCGGCGGCGAGGGCTTGTTCCTCGCCACGCTAACCGGACCGGGAAGGGTCATCGTGCAGAGCCTAACCCTTGAAAAGCTACGCCGGGAATTGGCTCCAACAAAGCGCGGGGGCGATGAGCATAGCCCACTCGGCGCACTTAGCGGCATATTCTCCAGCGAAGACTGACAACTCAACTTACAGCAAAGGACATGACAAAAGGGGGCTCGCCTCTAACCGGGGCACGCCCTGCCTCGCCTAACCCCCAGCCAAACCATTCCCACAACCACGGCCCCTGTCAACCCAAGCGTTCCAGGTTCAGGCACGGCAGCCGGCACAGTTTGGTTAACCGTAATGGCCAGCTGTAAATCGGCGCCTCGCGCTCCGGATCCGCCAACATATTGTGCTAGTCCTTGGAAATAGATTTGTCCGCGCATCGACCAACTGCCCGTCGCCGATTGCGGCGTAAAGCTAATATTGGCTGCTTCCGTAAGGATGACGTCCGCCACGCCCGTTTGACTGGCGGAAAGCGAGGCGGGACTGATCACCCCCAATGCCGTGCTGATCGACATGGTGTCCACATTGATTTGCGTTGTCTGATTGGCCCGCAAAGCCTGCACCGAAAACCCACTGGAAGGCAACGACACCGAGTTCCCGTTCGTTGCGCCCGTTATGGTGGGAGCGTACGTAGCTTCCAGGTAGGTTGTGAGGTTTCCCACAATCGGATAAAAGCGCGCGTATGCAATGTTGGAGGCAGCGCGATACCCAATCTCAAACCACTGCGGAACGTCGTCCTGGTAGTAATTCGCGGTTCCGGAAATCTGAACCCTCGAAGTGGTGGATGGGGTAACTCCTGGCGCGGACACACCTAATTCCCAGGGTTGCCCTCGATTGTCGTTTCCAGCCCGTAAAGTTGTTTGAAAAGCAAAGTTGCCTCCGAACGCGGAGGCGCAAGTAAATACAGACAAGAAGACCCTAAACCCTCTGCGCATCAGTGCTAGCCCTTACCGCCACAAGTAGTATAGATCAACCGTTCTGGAACTGTAATCGCCTAATAGTTCTAAGCAAAGGGCAATGACCCTAAGGGTTTCTCCTCGTATTACCTAAACTTTGGGAGTCCTAAGGCCGATATACATACTAGGAAAAGCCCATATACCAATGCCGCCAGCTATCCATCCCAAAAGGGACGAACTGTCCGAATTGAAATTTCATTTCCTGGCGAGTTTGGATCACGAAATACGCACGCCTCTCAATGGCATTCTGGGATTAGCGGATTTGCTCCTTGAAGGCGATCTCAAGGGCGAAGACAAACAGTACGCCTGTTCCCTTAGAGCTTGTGCGGAAAACCTGGCGGAAGTGATTGACGCCACGCTGCAATACTCAGCGCTTGCCGCGGGAAGTGTGGAGATAGCTGAATCCGAATTCCAAATCGATCTGCTTCTCAAATCAGCCCTTGCAAAATATAAGGGGTTAGCCGGCGACAAAGGCCTCTCGTTGTCATTGAATTTGGACCTTTCTCTGCCCGAAACAGCGATTGGCGATGCTTTGCGCATCAGTCAAATAACCCATATTCTTGTAAGCAATGCGGTGAAGTTTACCGACAAGGGCGAGATCACGATTCACGCCCGCCCTTCCTTTGTACACGGTTCAGATACCTTCCACCTGCTGGTGGAAGTCAAGGATACAGGAATTGGCATCAATGAAGAACAGCAACGCGAAATCTTCCATGCGTTCCACCAACTTGAATCCGGACTATCCCGCAGATACGCCGGCCTGGGATTAGGATTGGCTTCGGCGCTCAAAGTTGCTCAGTTGCTTGGGGGCGGGCTTTCCCTATATAGCTCCCCCGGAGTGGGCAGCACTTTTTGTTTAGATGTTCCTGTGCGTTTGGCGGGCCAAAGCTCGCTTCTTCCTTTGGCGATTGCCCTATCGGAGAATGCAGACTCAATCTGCGCTGGTCCATCGGTCCTCATCGTTGAAGACAATGAAGTGGCGCAACGAATTGTCACTAAGACCTTGACCAAGCGGAACTACCATGTGGTTTCCGCCTACAACGGCATCGAGGCCATTCGTCAGGTGGAGGAATCCTCTTTCGATCTAATCTTAATGGATTTACAAATGCCGGAAATGGACGGCATCGAAGCAACGCGGCGGATTCGGCAATCCGAGGCCGGCAAGAACATTCCTATTGTCGCCTTCACGGCAAACGTGACCCCTGAATACCGCCTCATATGCCGTGATGCTGGTTTCGCCGGCTTCTTGGCAAAGCCCATCAACACAGCCGAATTGCTCGACACGGTCGAAAGTTTTTGCCGTAGCGGCGCTAGTAAAACATCCTAAGGGAAAATAAGCAAGTTCGTTTAGAACTACGGGTACCTTCGGTCCATGGGACTCAGGTGATTTACCGGGTATTGTTCTAGTAGAGGTTAGAACAATGATCCACACCCAAACGCAATGCCCTTCCGTGATTCTCTGGCTGTAACGAAGCCTGATACTACTGGGTGGGAATGGCCGCCATCCAGTAACCGTGCCTCGATTTGGCTGTTAGATCTGGCCGGTCGCGAATCTGGACTTTAATCTCGTGGTAACCACCTTCCATTTTGACGTTGTCCCCGGGCGAGTAAGATAGCATGTATTGGCTGTGAATTTCTTCTCCAATTTCAGAGATCACCCGCTCTAAATCTTTTTGCGTGAGAAAGGGACGTTCCC
>JAYVXT010000541.1:0-14887 GCA_043785065.1 Bryobacterales bacterium
AGCGACTACTCCCCCAGCCACCTACGATGCAATGGTCAAGGGATCAAAACCGGTGCCACAACCTGTTGGGGTTAGCTGAGTGAAAGGGTTACCCACTTCCTATAATTATTGAATCCGCGCTAGACTGGTTTTTGTGAAATCAGTTTTGCTAATCACGGCTTTGCCCTTAATTTTGCTGACTTCATCCTGTTCCCGTAAGGAAGAGGTGCGTGTCAAGGATAGCGAAAAGAAACCTCAAACCGCGCCGCAATCAGATGACAAGATCGTCATCCCAAGCGATTCTCCTAAGCTAAAACAGATAAAGACGCAGACCATTGAACTGGCCCAAGTTCCCAACGATGTGGTGGACGCTCCCGGTAAAGTGGAACTCAACCCCAACCGCGTTACCCGCGTTTCACTGCCGGTGGCGGGCCGGATCTCCTCATTAAGTGTCCGGCTGGGCGATTCCGTGCAGCAGGGACAAGTGCTATTTACGGTGGAAAGCTCCGATGCCGATACGGCTCTGGCCACCCATCTGCAGATTCAAGGACAGATTCATCAGGCCAAGGCGAATATCTTAAAATCTCAAAGCGATCTTGACCGGGCCAAGGATTTGTATGCGCATAATGCGCTTGCTCAGAAAGAGGTTCTAACGGCGGAAAACGCTCACGCGCAAAATATCGCGGTCCTGGAACAGGCCGAAGCTAATATGAAAGGCGCCGATCGCCGGCTACAAATTCTGGGCTTGAACGCGGGCGAGTTCGGCCAAAAAGTCGCCGTAAAGTCGCCGCTGTCCGGTAAAGTAATGGAACTGGTAGCCACCCAAGGCGAATTTCGGAACGATACGAATGCGCCGGTCATTACTATTGCGGACTTGAGCACGGTTTGGGTCTCCTCCGACGTGCCGGAAACGGCCATCCGCTTCATTCAGGTAGGAGAGCGCTTCGATATCGAACTGGCCGCGTTCCCCAATGAAGTGTTTCACGCCCGCGTCACCCGCATTGCCGATACCGTGGATCCGCTAACCCGCACAATCAAAGTGAGGGCGGAAATGGACAATTCCCGGGGGCGCTTCCGGCCGGAAATGTTCGGCAAAATCCGCCACGTGGATTCGGTCAGCAATGTTCCGGTAGCTCCGGGCAGCGCGATCATTCAAGGAGACGGCCAAACATCTGTTTATCTGGAAATTGCTCCGGGAACGTACCAAAAAACCGCGGTAAAACTGGGGAACCGGATTCTGGATCGTGTTGCAATCGCCAGCGGATTGAAGGTGGGCGACCGCGTTGTTACCGACGGCGTGATGCTGCTCAAAAACTAACTTTGCATTCGAGAATGTAAAGGCCCACGTATAGGGAATTATTCATGATCGCATTACTGCTCCGCTTTGCCTTGCGGCAACGGTTCGTTACCTTATTGATTGGCCTCAGCCTGATAGGCATGGGAATCTGGGCGTTTCAGCAGCTAAAAATAGAAGCCTATCCCGATATCTCCGACACACAAGTTGTGGTGGTTACTCTTTTCCCGGGACGCGCCTCCGAAGAGGTGGAACAACAAGTCACGGTTCCCATTGAACGAGCCTTAAACAGCGTTCCTAGCGTGATCGCTCGCCGGTCCCGCACTATCTTCGGCCTCTCGGTGGTCGAACTGACGTTTGCCTACGGTACGAACGATTACTTTGCAAGGCAGGTTGTGCTGGAAAAACTGCGCGATGCAAATCTGCCGGATAACGTTACCCCCTCGCTTGGCCCGCTTTCCACACCGATCGGCGAATTATACCGCTATAGCCTGGAGGGGCCGCTTAGTGAGCAGGAGTTACGCGAAATACAGGATTGGGTAGTCGTTCCGCGCTTTCTTCAAGTAACCGGCGTCGCGGATGTTACTCCGTTCGGAGGCCTAGTCAAGCAATATCAAATTGAAATAGACCCGGTGCAGCTGAGTAAGTACAACTTATCGGTGCAAATAGTGGGCGCGGCGGTGGCGGCCAATAACGGGAACGCCGGCGGGGCATTGCTCGACAACGGCCAACAGTCGATGGTGATTCGCGGCGTGGGTTTGATTCAATCGGTCTCCGATATCGAAGCGATCGTATTGAACGAACAAAAAGGAGTGCCGGTTTTCGTGCGCGACATCGCCAAGGTGAAGATCGGAGCAGCGCCGCAAACGGGCATATTCGGGCTCGACAAGAAACGCGGCGGCGTGGAAGGCATTGTGCTGATGCGGCGCGGCGAAAACCCATCGGATGTATTGGTCGGCATCAAGGAAGCGGTGGATGAGCTCAATGCCACAACACTTCCGAAGAACATCAAAATCAAAGCGATTTACGATCGCGCCGATCTGGTGAACAATACGTTGGGCACGGTTACGCACACCTTGATGGAAGGCCTCACGATCGTGATCGCAGTGCTCTTGCTGTTCCTCGGTAGCCCCAGCGCGGCGTTGCTTACGGCGGTCACAATCCCGCTTTCGTTGCTGTTCGCATTCGTGTGCATGAATTTTACCGGCATACCGGCCAATCTGCTTAGCCTAGGGGCCCTTGATTTCGGCATCATTGTCGATGGCACGCTGATCATGGTGGAGCACATTGTGCACCATTTACAGGAAAGGGCAAAATCAAATAGCGATGAAAGCGTAACCGACGTGGTTCTGCATGCGGCGCTTGAAGTGGAACGGCCCATCTTTTTCTCCCTGATTATCATCATTGCCGCCTATATTCCGTTGTTCACCCTGGAACGCGTGGAACGGCGCTTATTTACTCCCATGGCGTTCACCGTCTGCTACGCGCTGCTGGGCTCCATGTTACTGGCGCTTACTTTGATTCCGGTGCTGGCCACTTACATTTTCCGCAATGGCGCCAAGGCGTGGGATAACCCTGTGTTAGTCTGGCTGGAGAAGCGCTACGCATCCGTTCTTTCAGGGATCGTCCGGCGTCCTTTTCCCGTGGTGGCCGTAGCCATGCTGATAGTGGCGGGCGCTTTTTTCATCGGCTCCAAGCTGGGTTCCGAGTTTCTGCCGCAGCTCGACGAGGGCGTTATTTGGGTTCGCGCCGTATTCCCGCCCGGCGTTTCCTTGGATAAGTCAGCCGAGCTCTCCAGCGAAATCCGCCGGCTGCTGAGCCAATCGTCCGAAACTAAGTTAGTAAGTTCCCAGACCGGCCGCAACGACGCGGGTACCGATCCCTACGGCCCCAACCGCAATGAATTTTTCGTGGCTTTGAACGATTATGGAACATGGAAGCCGGGAAAAAGCAAAGCAGATCTGATAGAAGAATATTCGGAGCGGTTGAAGCAAGGCATTCCCGGGGCTTCCTTCAGCTTCACCCAGCCCATCATTGACAACGTAACCGAGGCCGTCACCGGTTCGGCCGCCGACCTTGCGATCATCATCAACGGCCCCGATCTGGCGCTCCTCAGAACGTTGGCCAAGCAGGGCCTTGCCGTCATTCAGCAGGTGGCTGGGGCGGCGGATTCCGCCATTGAACAGGAAGAGAATCAGGCGCAAGTCAGAATAGCCATCAACCGTCAGGAAGTGGCCCGTTACGGCATCAACGTGAAGGACGTGCAGGATGTAATCGAAATGGCCATTGGCGGACGGAGCGTTTCGTCTATGTTTGATGGCGAACGCCGCTTTGATATCACCGTGCGTTACAGCCCCGAGGCGCGCACCGACATGACCGCCATCGGCAACATTTTGATCCCCACGCGTGAAGGCGGCCGTGTGCCCCTCTCCACGCTGTCGCGGATAACGGTAGTGAACGGCGCCACTATCATCGCCCGCCGGGAGAACAAACGGCAGATCACGGTGCGCACTAACATTCGCGGACGCGACCAAGGCAGCTTTGTGCACGAAGCGCAGGCCCGTTTCGATCAAGCGGTTAAACTGCCGCCGGGCTATACGGTCACTTGGGGTGGCCAGTTTGAAAATCTGGAACGCGCCCAAAAGCGCTTGACGTTCATTCTGCCGATCACCATTGCCATCATATTCGCATTGCTATTCTTTACTTTCGGTTCCCCCAAATATGCCGGCCTGGTGCTGATGAACGTGCCCTTCTCGCTGGTGGGAGGCTTCATCTTTCTCTATATGCGCGGCATCAACTTGAGCGTGTCGGCGGCGGTGGGCTTTATTTCGTTGTTTGGCGTGGCGGTGATGAGTGGTGTGTTGGTGGTCGCCGAAATCAACCGGAGGCGTGGATCGCGGTCGGGGGCCACGATTGAACAATGTATAGTGGAAGGTTCCATCGCCCAAATGCGGCCGGTGCTGATGATGATTCTAGTGGCGCTACTGGGCATGGTCCCCGCCGCCAGAGCAAGCGGCATTGGATCCGACGTGCAACGGCCTTTGGCCACCGTGGTGGTTGGTGGACTGCTTTCCACGCTATTGCTGACGCTTTTCGCTTTACCGGCCATGTATGCCCTTACTTCGGGCAAGGATGATGTTGTTGTAGAAAGTGATCAAGAAGCTGAGGAGATCTCCTAATGAAGATGAAGGTTCTGTGGATTTTCCTTTCCGAAGCCGACAGGCATGGGGAAATGCCTCTTTATGAGGCCATTATTCATCAACTGGTTAACCTCAAGGTTCGCGGCGCGACCGTGACAACCGGGATCATGGGATTCGGCAAGCATCACCATATCCATCGCAAGCATTTGTTTGGCGTAAACGACGACCGGCCACTGCTAATTACCGTGGTGGACACCGAAGCAGCTATTCAGCGCGCACTTCCGGCCATCAAGCCCATGGTGAAGGATGGAATCATGCTTATACTTGATGCCGACATGGTGGTCTAGTCCCAACACTGTAGCGTGATTAGCGCTGCTATCCAACCGAACATTTCGACTAGCCCCGATGCGAATCGGGAGATTGTTCGCAGCCCCAACAGTGCACCGGGTTCGGAAGAATCCCCCTATTATTCATAGGGGGCTAGTCGACTTCTCGAGAAGTTGCGGATTATAATGGCTGAACGTTTGAAAGAACAATGGATACAATATCCATTGACATGCTCACACGCCGCCAACTTAGCCTCTTCTTAGCTGGAACTCCGCTACTGGCCCAGACGCCCGCCCCAGCGCCAGACCTCGATTGGCGGGACGCACGCGACTTCACCATCGAAGGCCTGGGCTACAAAGATCGCAAATCGCCCTATGACCGGCTGCCCGCGCGCGCCGAAGCCCTGGTCCGCAAAGCAGTCTGGGACCTCAGCCGCGATTCCTCCGGAGTCCTTGTCCGCTTTACCGCCAACACCAAGGCGATCCACGCGCGATGGTCGGTCACAAATAAGAACCTTGCCTCGGCGAACATCACCGCCGTAGCCTCCAGCGGCCTGGATCTATACGCCAAAACGGACGCGGGCCGCTGGCATTGGCTGGGCATCGGCCGGCCCATGAAATATCCCGAAAATACCGATGTTTTGGCCGCCAGCATCCCCGCCGGCCAGCGCGACTACATGATCTACTTGCCGCTGCGGAACGGCGTAACTTCTCTGGAAATCGGCGTATCCAAGGGCGCCGTGATCACCAAATCCGCCGTCCGCCCCTCCGGATTGAAGCCGATTCTGTTCTACGGCACTTCCATTACGCACGGCATCTCGGCCTCGCGCGCGGGAATGACCCACGTCGCCATGCTGGGCCGCATGTTCAACCGGGAAGTCATCAACCTGGGCTTTTCCGGCAACGGCAAAATGGAGCCCGAAGTGGCCGCGCTTGTGGCCGAGCTCGATCCGGCGGTTTTCGTGCTTGATTGCCTGCCCAATATGAACGAAAAAGAGATCAACGAGCGGGCCGAAGCCTGTGTGAAAACCATTCGATCCGCGCACCCGTCAACTCCCATTCTGCTGGTTGAGGATCGCAACTATTCCGACAATTTCCTGAACAGCGGCAGACGTGAGCGTAATGAGACCAATCACAAGGCGATGCGGGAAGTTTACGCGAAGATGCAGCGGGATAAGGTCCAACATTTGTTCTATTTGAAGGCCGATCATCTGCTGGGGGAGGACGGAGAGGCAACCATTGACGGGTCGCATCCCACCGATTTGGGATTCGCCCGCCAAGCTGCTGAGTTCGCCAGAGTCCTCAAGCGTATATTGAAATGAGGCGATACGCGTAAGCCGAGCAAAATATTAGAGACACCACCTTTATACCGGTATAAATACTTTCAATTCAGTGACCTATGTAACCGGCCCCCCCCCTATGTTCGGGTACAACAATAGCCTCAGGGGGCTATCGAAACAGAACTGAAACTAAGGCATATTAGATAGCGTGAGGCCCTGGCGATGAGCCGGTAAAGCCTCCAAATACTAGGAGACACACCATGAAGAAATTGCTTGTTACCACCCTCATCGCCGCTTTCGCGGTTCCGATGATGTTTGCTGCGCCTATCTCTTTCGACGACGCACCGAAGCCCGAAGGAAAGAAGAAGAAGAAGAAGAAGACCGAAGACAAGAAGTAATTCTTTTCTTCTCTAGTTTTTCTGTTCTATCGAGGGTGGGCGTGCAGCTTCAAGCATGTGGCTCACCCTCAAACCGTTTTAAACCTTCTTATTTCCTTCACATACTACTTTTCCCTGCAAATTCCTCAGTGTGCGGCTTCTCTGGGTTGATTCTGAGTGGCCCCGCATGCGCATAGTGACTCCGTCCTGATGGACGGTGGAGAATCGCTTAAAGCCTCTGCAAAACCAATTAATTCCCTGGGTCGATTACAACGTCCTCTACGTGAGATTCAATTATGAATGCATGGTCGGGCGAAAAATTACAGGCATTCCCTGTAGGGTTTGCGCCGACCTTGAGTTTTGACCCCCGTGGCCCGTTTGGGGTGTCTGATCCCCAGGCCTTGCCAGCCCAGCTTTGGATGAATGCTGGTTGGATTGCGGAGAGTGGAGGCACCTCGAACCACCCTTGCGTAACATTCTGGGGATCCACTACAAATGCATTGGGGGGATCTGCTAGGATGTAATCTTTAATCATGTCGCCCCCTTCCAGGGTTAAGAAACATACCCGGATCGTATCACCTGTATTGTTGTGAATCACTATGGGCCTACTTGACCCCAAGTGCTTCTTCCCTGAGTGCAGGTGCCCCGTTAGGCGCAGTGTCCCATCGCTTTTCTTCATAACTGTAATCTGTACCATCGCTATGTTCTCCTTAATTCTTATATTTCCTTTACCAAACTACTTCAAGGCCGGGATCATGGCCTTGAATCTGCTGTCTGACATTAAATCCTGAAAAACCAAAGTGTCTTCCAGATCCTTTGTTGGAAATCCCAGCTTAATTGCCGCGGCCAAGCTGTCCAGGGCTTGTTGCCGGAATCCCAGGGATTCGTATACCTCAGCCGCGTTCACCAGAACTTTGATGTCCCGGGGTGCGACAGAAAGAGCTTGCTGCACCATTTCCAACGGTTCGGCTCGCTTTCCCAACTGCACATCATAAGTGGCGAGATGCGAGAGTAACAGGCCGTTGAAGGGGCTTTGCCGGAGGGAGACTTCGGCCAAGCCCGCCGCGTGCCGATAGGCGTCCATCGACTTTTCCCGTTGCCCATTCATGCGAAGGTACGTGGCTGCAAGATTCGCCCATACAATGTAATTGGTTTTGTTGAATTCCAGCGCCTTCTCGTAAGCCATCGCGGCCTCTTTGTAAGACTTCTGTCTCCTGAAAATGCCCCCTAGGTTTGAATATGCGGACCAAGTTGGATTGATGGAAACGGACTGTTGAAGCGCCTGCATGGCTTCGGAGAAGCGGCCTAGTGAAATGAGGGGAGCGGCAAGGTTGGCGTAACCGATTGCGCCATCGGGAACTAACTGGATAAATCTCCGATATTCTGTTTCCGATTCCTTGAAACGGCCCATCCGGTAATAAAAACTGCCTAGGCGGTTATGATTGGGTGGATAGTCAGGCAGGATTTGAACGGCTCGAAGATACGTCTCCTCGGCCCGGTCTTTGAGTCCCATCCCTTCAAACGCCAAACCCATGCCCCGATAGGCGCGATCGACGCGGCCGTCCAGCAACAAGGAGCGCTGAAAGTCGTCTACCGCTCCCTTATAGTCATTCTGTTGATTTCTCACCGCCCCACGGGCGGCCCACGCTTGTGGCAAATCCTGGTTTTGCGCGATGGCGCGGGAAGCGTAGTCCAATCCGGGGGCCAACCATTGCGGATCCTTTGTGGTGTCGAATCGCAGCCGGTAGGCTTCGCTCAAGCCGACCAGGGCCAAAGGGTCGCTCCCGTTTTGCAGAGCCTTTTCAAATTCAGCAATGGCGGCATCGATGTTCCCTGGCTTGTCGTAACGCTCCAAATATCCCATGCCGCGCAGCCATGCCGCCGAACCGGCCTCGATGCTCATTCCCGCTGCCGGCGATGGCCGTAATTGGAGCATCTGCGCGGTCTTGTCCATAATATTGGGGTAAATTGTGTTTTCCGTTCCGGTTACCGTAACCGAAGCTTCCGGGCGTTGGCGGACAGCATCCACTAGCGTCAACACGACTCGGATCCGGCCTTGTTCCCGGACAAGCTCGGCGGTAAGCGCCTTGGCCACTCCGAATGCCTTGCGAGCGCCCGCGGTGTCGATGATTTTTTGAGCCTGAATGTCCGCCGGACGAACCAGGAGAAAATCGGAATTCGCAGGTTCGTAACGGCGTAGAGCATCGGCTACCGCCGCCGAGAGGCCGTTAGCCAGCGCCTGCTCAGCGGGGTCCTGGGCTTGGGCGCTGAACGGAAGAATAGCGACATAGTTTGCGTGATGGGAGAGGAGTGTCCCCCCGCGTTGCCATGCGCGGAAGCCCCAGACGGCCATTACAGCCAGTGCGACTGTGGCCGCCAATACAACCCTTTGATCCAAATGCCCAAACAGCGTTTTCGCGCGCCGTGTGACAGTCACAGTCTTTTCCTCAGACTCGTTCTGTGCATCTCTGAGAGCTTGAATTACTTCATTGGAGGTCTGATATCGTTGGGCGGCTGTTTTGGATAGCAGCCTTGATACAACTTGCCTGATTGTTGGTTTTGCCTGGGTGAGGGGTGGTGGCGAATCGTGCAGAATCCCGTGAAGGATCTTTTGGGAATTTTCTCCTCTGAATGGAGCTACTCCCGTGATCATTTCAAATAGCAAGACGCCCAGCGACCACAGATCGGTACGGTGGTCGGCTTGCTCTCCCATGGCCTGTTCCGGAGACATGTAGGAAACGGTTCCGATCCGTGTACCGCTCTCAGTCAACCGGCTGCTCCCATCCACTTTAGCCACTCCGAAATCAATGATCTTAACCAAGCCTTGCTTGGTCAAGATGATATTAGAGGGTTTCAAGTCCCGGTGCACGATACCGGCATCGTGAGCAGCCGCAAGCCCGCTGGCAATTTGCAGGGAGAGAGCGATCGCCTCCGGTTGTTCAAGCGGTGCTTCGTCGATCCGTTCGCGTAGACTCTGCCCTTCGTAACACGGCATGACGATGAACATCCCTTGCGTGGTATGTTCAATCGCATGAACAGTGGCGATATTGGGATGGTCAAGCGACGAGATACAGGTAGCCTCGCGCAGGAATCGCTCCCGCTCGGTATTGGCAATTTGCAGATAAGGTGGCAGAAACTTTAACGCGACATGGCGCTTTAAGTTCTTGTCCCAAGCTTTGTAAACCTTAGCTTGACCGCCCTGGCCCAAAACACCCTCAATATCGTAATGCAGGACGCTCTTAATGTCCGGCGCGGGAGCAATCAGGGATTCACGCATAAAATCACCCATTCGCTCTTCCTTTTGGACATACGACATTACGGTTTGAAGCAGCGAGGGGTCGCCTTCGCAAGCTAGTTCCAAGAAGACCGTGCGGTCAGTGGCCGGGCGCTCCATGGCCCTCTCCACCAACTCCATGATACGTTCGTCATTTTGTTGCAGGTTTGGGCTTTTGGGTTGCATTTTGCTCTTGCATCCTTGTGAACAACCAATCTCGAGCATCACTCCACTTGCGTTGGAAAGTGCGAACCTTCAGTTCAAGCGCCTCGGCTGATTCCTCATCGGTGAGGCCAAGAAAGTACTTCAACTCAATAACTTGTACCCAGTCTGGCTGTACCTGCCCCATCTCCTCCAACAGTTCATCGACGCTCAACGCCAGCCTGGTCTTTTCGCTATTGGCGGGCAGAACATTCTCCAAACCATCCAAGGCGACGAACTTTGCCGCAGGCCGCCCTCGAGCGTGATCGATAAGGTAACGTCTCATGGCTCTGGCAACTATAGCGAAAAAATGTCCCCTGTTCCGCCAACTTTGATTCTTAGCGGCAACCAGTTTTAAATACATCTGGTCAACGAGCTCGGTGGCCTGTAGGGTGTGTCCAGGCCCCTCTCGATTCAGGTATTGTTGGGCAAGACGGCGCAGATTGGGTAAGACGGCGGTGAAAAGATCTTCTTCCGCCAGACGGTCACCGTCACGCCAACGGTTCAGAAGGCCGGTGATATCGGGCGGCTCGGAATTCACGAGAGCAGCCAGAATATCATATTTACATACATAAGGATACGACTTTCCAAGCCCACGCCCGGGAAGCAAGTTATCCCCAGCTTATCCACCCCATAAAAATTATCACGCCGCCGCCCTATTTACTTGCCCGAACCCATGGCGCATACTCTTTCATAGGAGCCCGATTCCCTCCTAACCGTTCCGCTCACCGTCTGAGCCCAAAATCTCGTCAAAAAAAGTGAGACAGGAACCCCAAAATGGGAAAAGTGTACCTACTCGGCGCAGGCCCCGGTGATCCCGAATTATTGACCATCAAAGGCCTCCGCATCCTACGCGAAGCGGACGTCATTCTCTACGACCGTCTGGTTAGCCCTGAAATTCTTGCCCTGGCGAATCCAGCGGCGCTTCTAATCCACACAGGCAAGCGCCACGGCCAGCAGGAAGAAATCCAAAACGAAATTAATGCGCTGATGCTGCAACACGCAACTCCCGGCAAAACCGTGGTCCGCTTGAAAGGCGGAGACCCGATGGTATTCGGGCGCGGCGCGGAAGAGTGGGCTCTGCTTGCCGCCCATGGCGTCGAAGTGGAACTGGTGCCTGGTGTCAGCTCCGCCATAGCCGTCCCCGCTCTGGCGGGCATTCCTGTAACTTGCCGCGGCATTGCGGCCTCCTTCGCCGTCATCACCGGGCACAACCAAAAATCCGAAACTCCCGATTGGGTGAAGTTCCGCATGGTTGATACGCTGGTGATTCTGATGGGCGTCGAAAATCGGGTGCGCATTGCCACCGAATTGATCGCCTTGGGGCGCCCGGCAACCGAGCCTATAGCGTATATCGAACGCGGCTCCACGGATCGTGAACGCGTGGTCACCGCTACTCTCGCCGAGGTTGCCCGCGGTGAGGTTCAAGTTGAGTCCCCGGCGGTTTGCGTCATCGGCGAAGTGGTTCGACTACGCGCAAAGTTATTGACCAAGACTTCGGTGGAGGTGGCCATTGCCTGTTGAACTTCCACTCCTGCAAAACGCCCACGACCATCGCTTCACCTTGTTGGTCAAGGATCCAGCGAAGCTGATTCCGAGCCGTCCTCCCGCTGAGGGGGAGCAGTACCGCTTCCATTTCGACATGGGGCTTTGCATCGGTTGCAAATGCTGTGTAGTGGCCTGCAACGAACAGAACGGCAATCCGGCAAGCTTGAACTGGCGCCGCGTTGGCGAAATCGAAGGCGGCGTCTATCCCGATACGCAACGCTTTAACATGTCGATGGGCTGCAACCATTGCCTGGAGCCCTCTTGCCTGATTGGCTGTCCGGTGGAAGCTTACACCAAAGACACAGCCACGGGCATCGTGCTTCATTCGGCGGACATTTGCATCGGCTGCCAATACTGCACCTGGAACTGTTCTTATGGAGTTCCACAGTTTAACGAAGATCGCGGCGTGGTCGGTAAGTGCGATATGTGCCACGGCCGTCTAACGGCGGGTGATGCGCCGGCTTGCGTCAATGCGTGTCCGGAAGGCGCGATCAAGATTGAGTTAGTGGATATGTTGGCTTGGCGCATCGATCATGCGGCGGGCGACGCCCCTGGCATGCCATCCACCGACGACAGCCTTTCCACCACGCGCGTCACTATGCCGAACATGGCAATTCCCGAACTCGGCCGCGTGGATGTAACTCGCATACAACCGGAACATGCGCATCTTTCGCTCGTGTTCTTACTCGTACTTACTCAACTTTCGGCCGGCGCTTTTGCCACATTCACATTATTGGAACTGATGGGCATAAAACTTAGCCAATTCGCGGCGATACTGCCTTTGGGCATCGCCATGATTGCCTTGGCCGCCGCGCCCATGCATTTAGGCCGGCCGATTCACGCCTACCGGGCCATTAAGAATTGGAAGCGTTCGTGGCTGAGCCGTGAAATTCTCGGCTTGTCCGTCTTCGCCGGGGCGGCAACCGCCTATGCCGGCGCCCTATTCCTAAACTTGCCATTCACCCAACTTCTTTCCATCGGGGCGTTGGGAGCGGGATTGGTTGGCGTGCTCTGTTCGGCTAAGATCTACATGGTGAAGGCCAGGCCGTCGTGGAACAGCAACTATACATTAGCCGATTTTTATCTAACGGCCGCGATCCTTGGTCCGCGGCTGGTATTAGCCTCGGGCGCAAGTGACGCACAGGCAGTGTTCATCTTCGCCGTGGCCGGCTCCTTGCTGCAAGCCGTTAACCACATGATGCGCGATCATTGGCTGTTCACGGGTTCTAACTACGAACTCTCCTCTTCGGCTCAGTTACTGCGGGGACCACTGCTGAATCCATCCTACGGACGCTACTTACTTTGGATACTCGCGCTGGTTTCGCTGCGCTTCAGCCCGATTGCATCTTTCGCCTTCGCGCTAGCGGCGGAACTGTTGAGCCGCTGGCTGTTCTTCACTAGCGTTGTGCCAAAGACGGTAGCTTCTACTTACTTAACCCCGCGAGGCTCTCACTAATGAAGAGCCCGCGCATTCTCAGTAAGTCCGCTGTGCAAAAGCGGGGCGGACCCCCAGGTCCGCGGTTGGCCCCCTGGCCAGCCTGTGCAGGTTTGAAAACAGCCTCTAACAACGCAGGCGTCCGCCTATGAACAAGAACTGGAAACGGCTGATCGGCCTCGACAACCTAAGCGAACAATACGCCTACAAAACGGACCCCGTCCTGGGCTACACTTCCGCCAAACGTTCCTCCGAAAAGTGGGTGAAAAGCACCTGCGGCTACTGCTCCGTGGGTTGCGGCATGGAACTCGGAGTCACCGAAGGCAAGATAGTAGCCGTGCGCGGCTGGGAATCGCATCCCGTCAACCTGGGCAAGCTCTGTCCCAAAGGCCTTTCCGAGCACCACATGGTTACCGCCACCAACCGCGCGAAGTACCCGCTGCTCAAGAAGAACGGCAAGCAGGTACGCGTCGATTGGGAAGAAGCCCTCTCGACGATGGTCGAAAAGTTTCGGGCAACACAGGCCAAGCACGGCCCTTCCTCGCTTGGCGTCATCAGCACCGGCCAGTTACTCACCGAAGAATTCTACGCGGTGGGCAAGTTAGTCCAACTGGGCTTCGGCACTAACAATTATGACGGTAACACCACGCTATGCATGGCAAGCGCTGTTTCCGGCTATAAGCTATCGTTCGGTAGCGATGGCCCTCCCGGGGCCTATGAAGACTTAAGCAGGGCCGACCTAGTATTCCTGATCGGGGCTAATATCGCCGACAATCACCCCATCCTTTGCCAGCATCTTGAAGCCAACCCCAATTGCTTCCTCATCACGGCTGACCCGCGCATTACCAAGACTGCCATGTTGGCCGATTTGCACTTGCCGCTGAAGCCGCGCTCGGACATCGCATTGCTCAACGGCATGGCTCACATTCTGATTGAAGAGGGACTGGTTGACCAAGAATACATCGCGGCACATACCAACGGCTTTGATGATCTGAAGCGGCAATTAGCCGAGTACACGCCCGCGCATGTTTCGCAAATAACCGGCCTGCCTGTGGAGACGATCCTAAAAGTGGCCCGCCTGTACGGCAGGGCCAAAGCCGCGTTTATCGGCTGGACGATGGGCGTCAACCATTCCACGCAAGGCGCCGAAACGGTGAACGTCATCAACAACCTGGCCTTGCTTACGGGCCACATCGGCCGTGCCGGAGCCTCGCCGTTTTCCATCACCGGGCAGTGCAACGCCATGGGCACTCGCGAAGCGGGGTTCGCCTCCAGCATGCCTGGCTATCGCAAATTTGAAAACCCTGAATCCCGCGCCGAATTAGCGGAAATGTGGGGCGTGGACGTGAACCGTATTCCTTCAAAACGCGGCCTTGCCTACCCCGACATCATTGAAGGCGCGGTGAAAGGCAAGATCAAAGCCTTGTGGATCATCGCCACCAATCCGCTGGTCTCTTACCCCAATCAACAGATCCTCCGTCATGCCCTTGGCGAGTTGGATTTCCTTGTAGTTCAGGACGGCTTTCATCCCACGCCCACCACCGAGTTGGCCGACCTGGTTCTGCCTGCCGCCATCTGGAGCGAAAAGGAAGGCACTTACACAAACTCCGAGCGTCGTGCGAGCAAGGCCAACATTGCGGTGGCTCCTCCCGGAGAGGCTCGCTCTGATTTCGACATTTTCCTCGCAGTGGCCGAAAAGCTGGGTTGCCGTGAGGAGTTGTACCCCGGCTGGAAAACTCCGGGCGACGCATTCGACGAATGGCGCCGTGTTTCAAAGGGAAGGCTGTGCGATTACTCAGGCATGACTTACGAGGCGATTGAAGAGCACGGCGGCTTGCAATGGCCTTACCCCGAAGGCAAGACCGGCGCCGAGCCATCGCGGCTCTATCAGGATGGGATCTTCGAGCATGAAGACGGCAAGGCCAAACTGCTGCCAGTGGATTGGAAGCCGTTTCCCGAACAACCCAACGATTCCTTTCCTTTTATTCTCAATACAGGCCGCACGGTTGAGCATTGGCATACACGGACAAAAA
>JAYVXT010000542.1:0-4807 GCA_043785065.1 Bryobacterales bacterium
CCATCCGCGCCGCTGATCTGTGGCGCCTTTTTGGGATCGAATAACGCCGGCACGAACGTCGAAGTATTTCCAAGCGCGTTAGTGAACGCCGGAAGGTAGTTGTAGCGTACGCCCATTTCCATAGTCAGCTTTCGCGAAATCTTCCAGCTGTCCTGGAAGTAAGCATCAATTTGGTTGAAGCGTCCCCAGTAGTCGGCATCAGCGCCAGACTCGGTGTAGTTCTGGAAGTTGCCCAGCAGAACATCACCAATGACGTTTCGCGTGGTTAGGCGTGCGGCAGTTGTGAACGAAACAGCGCCCTGATCGTTGAAGCGGATGTTTTCGTCGGTACGGCTTCGCGTGATGTGTACGCCTGCTTTGAGTGAATGCGAACCCCACACTTTGCTGAAGTCGTCCTTCCACATGAAGATGCTGTTGTTCTTTTTGATGCGATCGCCGCCGTTGTAGCCGGCAAAGCCAGTCATGGAAAGGTCTGGAACAATGCCAAAGCGGTTGCCTGCCAGCAGTTCCGGAAACGTAACGCCCAGCGTGGACCGCTTCAGGATAGTGTTCTGTGGGTTGCCAACGATGATGTCGTGCGAAAGACTCATGCTGATGTGATTCAACATGCTTGGAGAGAAGACGTGAGACAACCCAAGCACGGTCACATATGCCGGACGCGGACGGCCGCCGGGAACGATGCCTAGATTGCCGCCCTGAAAGGCGTCGATAATATCCCATTCGTCATGCACCCAGCGGTAGTTGAGCTGTGTCTTGGAAGAAAGGTTGTAATCGAAGCGCATCAGAAGTTCGCGAGGATCGGTTTGGCTGACTCCGGTTGCAACGTAGTTGCCGCCGGGGCCACCGAAGTTCGGCAACGGAATCGGGTTCAGCAGTTTCGGACCGTCGCGTGAGAAGCGTGATGCCGGAATAGTGCGGTTGGCGAACGGTTGATTGTTCAGTGGGTCAACCGGTGCCGCCAGCGTTGAGGCCGTGTAGTTTCCAGCGCGTTCCGCGGCGGTAGGCACGTTGTTCACTCTGGTTGAGCCAATGTGGCTGTACTTCCACTCCTGGCTGAGAAAGAAGAACAGTTTCTGCTTGTCTAGGTTCCACTTTTTCGGAATGTAGACGGGACCACCCAGCGTATAGCCGAAGTCGTTGAAGCGCAGCGGGTCTACCTGGCGAGCGAAGAAAGTGCGGGCATCGAAGAAGTCGTTGCGGACGAACTCGAACAAAGTACCGTGATACCGTTGTGTACCGCTTTTGGTGATGACGTTGATCAGCGCGCCAGAGCGCCCGCCGAATTCGGCGCTATAGCCGGAGGTGAGGATCTTTACTTCGGCAATTGCGTCGGCACTGGGATTTACCGCGGCGTTTGAATTGCCGCCGTTGTCCATATTCTCCGCGCCATCAATGTTGAATACGATCGAGTCCGTGCGAATGCCGTTGATGCGCTGGCCGGTAGTGGAAAGGGCGAGTCCGAACGGGTCAAGCGAAGTGGCCACGGCTCCGGGAATCAGGCGCAGAAGCTGGGAATAGTTGCGGCCGTTCAACGCTATCTGGCTCAATTGCTGATCGGAAATAACGCGCGTGACGTCGCCGGAGGCCGTCTGCACCTGTTCGATGGCGGCGCTAATGGAGATCGATTCGGCGAGTGAGCCGACTTCCATCTTGAAGTCGATATTGCGGCGGGTGGCGGCGTCGAGCGTCACGCCGGTCTGTTCGGATATCCGGAAGCCGCGCTTTTCGGCGGAGACGTTGTACTTGCCTTCCGGGAGCCCGGCGAACACGAACACGCCGCTATCCGCGGTCAGGATGGTTCGCTTCAAGCCAGTCTGGGTATGAGTGGCGGTGATCAGACAACCCGGAACGGCAGCGCCAGTGGAATCACTTACCTGGCCGGTAATCTCACCAACGTTCGATTGTCCGAACATGACGGTAACTAGGGCCGCCGTCATCAATAACAGACGAGAAACCCACATGGATGTCCTCCTAACTTTTGAATAGGCTATAAATCTAAGCTTCAGCGAGCGCTCCTGTGAATTTTACATGAAATTAGTCATGCACGTCAGTAATTGTTGTTAATTCTCAAATGTTAATTCTCAAATGTGGACGTTTTGGGGGAGCCGCTGGTATAGTAGGGCGGAGCGGAGGCATGAGTGAGCAGGCTTAAATCTGGTTTGTTCGTTGTGGCAGGGCTGACCATGGCAGGTGCGGCAACACCAGAAATCACCATCGAACTCGCAGACTTCGCGACGTTGCCGATGACGGGAGCCGTTGACGGCGTGGGCAACAGCGCGGGACTTTTGGCGCGAGTCAACTTTCTTCGCGAAGAACCTGCGGGTTCCAAGAAGAGACTATTCGCCAACGATTTGAATGGTCCCCTCTACATGTTTGACCGTGCGACGAAACAGTTCAGCGAGTATCTGAACCTGAATGGAGCTGGTGGTCGAAAGGGTTTGTTTCACCGGACCGTAATTGACAACTTACTAGCCAGCGGGTTTATAAGTTTTGAGTTTGATCCCGACTATGCCCGCAATGGTAAGTTCTACACGATCCACCTGGAGGACCCGACTCTTCAGGTTTCTCCCATTCCGGACAACAAGAATTTTCCAGGACTGAAACTGGAAGGCTACGAAGCCACGCCACCTATTAAGACTTTTGGCGATACCCAGGCAGAGGCAGTGTTGGTGGAGTGGACGGATTCCAACATCAAAAACAAAACATTCGAGGGAACGGCAAGAGAGTTGATCCGGCTTCAGTATAACGGTCGCATCCATCCTATGGGCGACATCGCCTTTAACCCGGCAGCAAAGCGTGGCGATGCGGATTGGAGAGTAATGTATGTGGCGTGCGGTGACGGCGGTTCCGGAGAGCAGAAGACCAAGATTCGAAATAATCCGCAGCGCTTGGATATGCTGGTGGGCAAGATCCTGCGGATCATTCCGGATTTAGGGGAGCACACGTCCTTAAGTACCGTGAGCGAGAATGGCCGCTATCGGATTCCGAACGACAATCCATTCGGGTCGACACCCGGCGCGCGGAAAGAGATTTGGGCATACGGTCTTCGCAATCCGCACCGTCTGACCTGGGACGTTGATCCGGCCGATCCGAAGAATCCCCACCTTATTACGTTAGTGATTGGATTGCGAACCTGGGAGACGGTGGACATCGTTCACAAAGGGGCGAACTACGGTTATTCGGAACGCGAAGGGCCACAGCAACTGAAGGCCGACAATTCATTGACCACAGTTCCGGATGAGGACAAGATTCCGGTGCGGATCAATGAATCGGCAACCAATGGAACCGTAACACCGCGATACCCTGTGATTGCCTACAGCCACGTGCGTGGCGTTGGCGGCGACGCTATTTCTAGCGGGTTCGTCTATCGCGGTAAGGCGATTCCCGTGTTGCGCGGCAAGTTCCTTTTCGGTGACATCACTACCGGCAAGATCTGGTGGGCCGACTTTAAGGAAATGTTAGCCGCTGACGATACGGATCCCAAGACGATGGCTGAGATTCATGAAGTGAAAATTACACGTAGCGGTGAGGTTTACAAAAACATGGCAGCCATTATTGAATCTGAGTACCACAAGCGCGGAGGGAAGGCGGAACATCTGCCGGGATACGGGCGATTGCCCGGTGGGCGCTCGGATATTCGCTTTGCCACCGATTCGACCGGCGAGTTGTATATCTTAAGCAAGAGCGACGGCGTGATTCGCGCTGTGGTTGGAGCAACGGCGAAATGAGAGTGATTAAAGGCGCGCTCGCGGGCGTTGGGCTTTCGGTATGCGTGGCGATTCTGACGTCCGCGTCGCAGGACAAGGCTGATCCTGAGGCGGGGAAAGTAATCTTCAAAGAGAAATGCTCCGAGTGCCACAATGCGGACGACAAGGAAACCAAGGATGGCCCGGGGCTGCAAGGCGTCAAGAACGGAAAACTGCCCAGCGGCCGTCCCGCGACGCACGATGTGATTCTGGACCTGGTGAATAAGGGGCAGGAATCAATGCCAGCCTTCAAGGAAGTGTTGACCGGGCAGCAGCGGGAGGATGTTGTGGCCTACGTACTGACCCTTTAAGTTGCAGGTTTGATCATTTCTTTCGGCGAAGTGGATTCTCGTACCAGACAACGTTCCTGCTCTCGAAGCCGGCCACAAGCAGGTCCGCATCTCCGTCGCCGTCCATGTCAACCATTCGCAAATCGTAGGAAGACTGATCGTCCGAAATGCGGTGCATGGTGAAGTGGCCTTTGCCGTCGTTTTCGTACCATGCGGCGATACGTGAATCCTTGGCGACGGTCTCCCCACCCTCTCCCTCAAAGTAGATCGAAGTAGTGTCAAAGAATACCAGAGCCAAGTCGGAGAACAAGTCCCGCTTGCGCGCGAATAAGTCCTCCTCGATGAGATCCTTTACCGTGCGGGGGGCGAAAGGAGTGGCTCCGCTTTGCTGCTCTTTGGGCAGCGTCTCTCCCAGCCAAGCCATGGCCCGATAGAGATGATGCAGGCTCAATCCGAGGTTGGTTGGAGATAGCTACGCGATGGGTGCAACGGCCAAGATACTCTACAGCGTTTTCAGGGCCGCCAAAGGGCTTCTTGGAATAGACCACCCAATCGATCTTTTCCAGTGGATCGAGATAACGGTAAAAGTTGTTGGGCAGCCGGAGAGATTCGAGGGAAGAGAAAAACTCCAGTTCCCCTTTCTTGAAGGCAACCCGCAGCATGCCGGGAAACACGCGGCGGCGGGTGACGAGCCTGATTCGTGGGTTACGGCCGGATATCATTTTGACGTCGGCCCCCAGCGACTATCATTGTGATCATGAGGCTACAAGT
>JAYVXT010000543.1:0-14855 GCA_043785065.1 Bryobacterales bacterium
GTTGGGAACTCCGGCATATCGTTGCGCGGCGTCGATTTGAATGTAGGGAAAACCACTCCGAGCTTCAATCAATGGCGCGATTTGAAATTTGTGGGGCAATCTAACAACACCCCAAGCCAGAAAGCGGTTTGGCATGTCCGTGCTTAACGTCCCATATTGATTTTCACGAATGATTGGGTTTGGAGTTGTCCCTAGATAACGACCGAAATCGTTCAAGTCGCCGCGCGCCTTGCTATAAGTGTAGGAGAAAAACAACTCCCGGTCGGCGCGCAGCTTCAATTGGGCAATCAGGTCGAACTGAGAATACTTTGACGAGCCGGTGTCTTCCAGGAGGTATGCTCCCTGATTTGTTGCCGGATCGCGAGGCTCGCGGCTTACGAGCAAACTGTTATCGGAAATATTTCGCAAATAGGTTGCTCGCAATTTCAGATGCTCACCAACAGGCTGTTCCAACTGCATGCTGTAAACCACACTGCGCGGGGAAAAGTTTCCGTCTTCCGGGACTTGCGAAATGAACGGGCGCCGCACGCTACTTCGTCCTAGAGTATTCAAGTACAGGGTGGGCCCCTCGATAGGATTTCCGGCATCATCGAAAGTTGTTTCCAGCCTTCCGGGATACCTGTTGAACGCGTAAACGTTCAATGGAACGCGGTCATAAAAATAGCCTACGCCGCTGCGGAGCACGGTATGCGACTTGTTAGCGATTGTCCAGGATAAGCCGCCGCGAGGAGCGCCGCGCAAAGAACGTGACAGCTGTTGCGACTCTGTCCTTATTCCAAAATCAATAGCCACTCTTGAACTTAAAATCCAATGGTCCTGAACAAACAGAGATTCCTCGATGTCGGAGACCTGAAAATTACGCAATCGCGGGAATTGGATGTTGACCAACGTTCGTCCGGCTAAATTCACTATATTAATTGGCCGTTCTTCGATGTCGCCGGAATGTTCACTGCTGGCGAAATAGAGACCAGCCTTGAACTGATGCGTCCCAAACTTCGTTAGAGGGCGGAAGGAGTAGCTTGAGTTGCCGCTAATGCGCGATGCGCTCCGTTTCTGATCGGCGAAATAGTAGCCTGTATTGCCGATTGGCGAGATACGCAATCCCCCAGGACCGCGGCCCCAAACCGCGCCATCGAAGTATGTGGTGGAGAAGCGATTCTCCAGAAGCCCGCCGCCGACGGTCAGGCGGTCGGTGACCGTGCCTGTCATGTTTCTTGACCTTGAATCTGGCGTAACAGGCCGGGGATTGAAGTAGTCTAAGGTTAAAGCTTCGATCCGTTGCGGAGCGGCGTGGGCCGTCGCCGTCAACAGGTGGCGGCTGGAAGCGATCCAATCGAATTGAGTGAAACTGTTGAAGCCTTGGGATTTCTTTTGGTTGTCGGGGAAGGGCAGTGTGTAAACAGCGGTCTTCTTAATCTGATATTCAAGACCCTGAGAAGCAAACAGCTTTCCGGGGATCAACGGGCCTTCAAAGTTGACGCGAGGCGTGGCGGTCTTCAGCCCTCGAAGATGATAGCTGCGGATTCGGAATTCAGGAAGGGGATCGTTTAATTCCCACTTTCTTTTATCTCCGCCTCGTTTGGTCTCAACTGAAACAAGGCCGGCGGTGAAGCGTCCATACTCAGCCAAATATGCTGTCTGATAGACGTTCAGAACTTCAACGCTGTCAATCGGTACAGTAAGCCCGAACTGCCCAGTGGCTGGGTCTGTTACGTCGGCTGAGTTAACGATCAGTGCGCTGCGGCTTTCCGGACTGGAAGACAGGATCAAAGCTCCGCCAGGCTCACGCAACACGCCGGGAATTAGTGGAAGCGCATCGGCTACGGTGGATGGGCGGCTGGGAAGTTCCTTGGCTTTTCCGGGAGGGAGGCTGTTCGGCTTAGAGGTGCTTTCTTCCACTTCAAGAGTTGTTCCTCTGACCTCTACGTGGTCAGTGCGGGTTATCACTGGAATCATGGTCAACTCCACCGTGATAGTCGTATCTGCAAGGCCAATGCTGGTTTTTTGAATGGGCTGGAATCCATCCTTCTTCGCAGTCAGGTTGTAGGAGCCTGGATGTAGGCCAAGGAAAGCAATGGTTCCCAATTCGTCAGTTTCCGCGGCCCCAACGGTGCGGACTTCATTCAATATAACGACGCGGATGCCCGAAATGGCGATGCCGTTTTCGTCCACGGCCCTTACTCTAATGCCAATGCGCGGAGATTGAGCCCACAAAATAGCGGGCAGAAAAGCGATTGCTGCTAAGTGAAATATTCTTGCCAACGGTACAGTATTAAGGATAACCCGGATCGAGAAGAACGCTTGCGGCGTTTACCGGCGGGAAGGCGTCTTCCACAAGGATTTCTCTATGCCAGCTTCAACTTACACACCACACCAACATCATCGCAATACCACATCCATCCGTTATGAATCGTCATGCCGTGGGGCAGAGGGTCCTTATCCGTCAGTTGGATTTTATCATTCACCTCACCTGTCTCCGGATCATAGCGGCTGAAAGAATTGTCGTTGGAGTCGGCGCACCATAACCACTTGCCTTGCCATCCAAGCCCATGGGGACGATCTCCCGCCGTCGGAAATTGCTTTTCGATTTTGAATCCATCCGGATTCACTTTGTAGATTGTCTTGGCAGGCGGCACGGCAATCCATAAACGCCCATCTCGCCATTCAAGGCCGTGAGCCCCAGTGGAAACCCGCTTGGAGGGCGGACCACTCGACACTGTCTTGGGTTTTTCCGGGGGAGCCAAAGGACTCTTGCGAGGATTCGGCCAATTGACCGGACCGCAGCCTGGACACGCATATTTCGCGAGTGTCTTTCCCGTATTCACATCGGCCCTTATGATTTCGCAGGAATAGGTGGAGGCGAGCCATAGTGCCCCGCCATCGAATGTGATCCCGCTGCCTGCCTTTGATTCGGTTTCCAGTTTGCGCAATACACGGCCGTATTTGTAATCGACAAGGTAAGCGCGGTTGTCGCCTTGATCCAAAATCCAGAGTCCTTCTTTAACAGCTTGCAATCCATTTGGCTTCTGCCCCGGCGAACGAAATACGGTTTCCACTTTCGCGCCACGAGCGTGCACGGTCTTTCCAAGGCACGGAAGAACCATGCCAAAGTTGAGGAATGTTCTGCGAGTGGTCATGGTAATGGAGTATATCTAATTTTGTACTCCAGTTCTTGACGCCCCTTGCATGATAAACTTTAAATTCACCGAAATGATGCGGGCCGCCACAGTATTGAGCAAGATGAAGCTTGCAAAGGCCGGGGTTTCCTCCGAACGGTTAGCTGTTCCATCCTGGGCGCAAACCGTTGGGAAAACGATTGCCCGTCATACTCGCGCTGTGGGTATCTTTGAAGGCACATTAGTTGTAGATGTCGAAGACGCCGTTTGGGAGAAGAACCTTCGCCTGCTTCAGCCGCAAATTATGGAGAAGCTTACCGCTACTCTTGGGCCGGGAAAAGTAAGAAATATCCGCTTCAAGGTAGCTATTCCCAAACGGTCTCCACAGCGTGAAGACAATCTTGTGGTCTCCGCCGACGAAGCCGATTCTATAAAGGATCCGATCCTGCGTCGTATCTATATTCAATCCCGCAAGAGGGCAACTGCTTGATCACTGAAGAAAGAGTCCGTTATGTCGCCGGTCTGGCGAATTTAACGCTCACCGACCCCGAGATTCACCGGATGGCCGCTGACTTAAGTGGCATCCTGGTTCACATCGACAAACTTAACGAGTTAAATACCGATGGTGTAGAACCGATGACCCAAGTTCTTTTTGACACTGAGGAGACGGCCACGCTTCGCACCGATGTGGAGCGTACCTCACTTTCCAATGCCGATGCTGTTGCCAATTCCGCCGTTACCAGCGGCGGATTTTTCAAGGTTCCTAAAGTGATCGAACGCTAATTATGGACGTACGTTCCTTAAACATTGACCAAGTCCGCGCGGGCTTAGAATCGAAGCAGTTTTCCGCGATTGAGATCACCACTTCGGCCCTTGAGTTCGCGCAGGCCGAGAATTCGAAGACCAATGCCTACCTGCACTTCTGCCCGGAACGCGCCTTGGCGTCTGCCGCCAAGATCGATGAGCTTGTCGCCAAGGGTGAGCCGTTGCCGCTATTGGCGGGCGTGCCGATTGGCGTCAAAGACGTAATCGTAACCAAGGGCGTCCGCACTACCTGCGCTTCAAAGATATTAGAAAAGTATATTCCACCGTATAACGCGACGGCTGTGGACAGGCTGGAAGCGGCGGGTGGCATCATTCTGGGGAAGACGAATTGCGATGAGTTCGCCATGGGTTCTTCGAATGAGAACTCGGCGTTCGGACCGGTTCGTAACCCGGTTGCGTTGGATAGAGTTCCCGGCGGATCTTCCGGAGGTTCGGCGGCGGTGGTGGCCCAAGGCACGGCAGTGGTTTCGCTTGGTTCAGACACGGGCGGATCCATCCGGCAGCCGGCAAGTTTTTGCGGCGTAGTGGGCGTTACACCTACCTATGGCCGTGTTTCCCGCTATGGCTTGGTGGCTTTCGCCAGTTCGCTCGATCATATTGGTCCTTTCAGCCGCAACGTCGCCGATTCCGCCACATTACTGAAAGCCATCGCCGGCCGCGACCCGATGGATGCTACATCGGCGTTCGCGCCGGTGCCGGATTACAACGCCACAATGGGCCAGCCGGTTAAAGGTCTTCGCCTTGGATTGCCCAAAGAGTATTTCGTTGGCATGACCAGCGAAACGGCGGATAAGGTTAACAAGGGCATTCAGTTGCTGGAATCACTTGGGTGCTCGGTTCAGGAAGTCAGCCTGCCGCATACCGAATACGCAATTGCCGCATATTACATTATTTGCACGGCGGAAGTAAGTTCCAATCTGGCCCGCTTTGATGGGGTTCGCTATACGCCTCGTTCGGAAAAGTCGGAAAATCTTTCCGCTATGTATTCGAATACGCGGGGTGAAAACTTCGGGGCGGAAGCCAAGCGCCGCATTATGCTTGGAACCTATGTTCTGAGCCATGGATATTACGAGGCCTATTACATCAAGGCTCAAAAAGTCCGGAATCTGATCACTAAGGATTTCGCGGCGGCGTTTCAAAAAGTGGACGCCCTCATCAGTCCTGTGTCGCCGTTCCCCGCTTTTAAGCTGGGAGAAAAGGTAGATGACCCGGTTTCCATGTATCTTTCCGATATCTATACCATCACGGGTGACCTCGCGGGCATCCCTTGTATGAGTGTTCCGTGCGGGAATACGCAAGACGGCTTGCCCATCGGCATGCAGATTTTGACGAAGCATTTTGGTGAGGAAATGATGTTCCGCCTTGCCCAAGCATTTGAATCAGCCGGTGGTTTTGCCGGCTGAAAACATATTAAAGGAGACTATTCATGGCATTTGAACTTCCGGCTCTTCCGTATGATGTATCGGCCCTTGAGCCTTTCATCGACACGATGACAATGCAGATTCATCATGGCAAGCACCACAACGCTTATGTAACCAATCTCAACAACGCCTTGGCCAACCATCCCGACTTGCAAGGCAAGTCACTGCATCACTTGCTTGAAAATAATCTGGCGATTGTGCCCGACGCTATTAAGGCGGCTGTCCGCAACAATGGTGGCGGGCACGCCAACCATTCTATGTTTTGGCAGCAAATGACTCCGAATACTTCAGGCAAGATGCCTGAGCCGGTAGGTTCTCTCGGAGAAGCCATCAATGGCAAGTTCGGAGGGTTCGATAAATTCCGTGACGCCTTCAAGGCGGCCGCGATAGGCCGCTTCGGTTCGGGTTGGGCATGGGTTGTGAAGAATGCCGATCATTCGATTGACATCACCAGCACGCCCAATCAGGATACGCCCATCATGGAAGGTAAGACTCCGGTTCTTGGGATTGATGTTTGGGAGCACGCCTATTATTTGAAATATCAAAACCTGCGTCCCGGCTACGTGGACAATTGGTGGAATGTAGTGAATTGGGCGGACGCTGAAGCGCGCTTCCACGGCAAGTAACAACGAGCCCCGGGCC
This sequence comes from Bryobacterales bacterium, assembly GCA_043785065.1. Lineage (GTDB taxonomy): Bacteria > Acidobacteriota > Terriglobia > Bryobacterales > Bryobacteraceae > JANXSF01. The sequence continues at coordinate 6,005 of JAYVXT010000543.1, forward strand.
ATCCGCCCGGGGTTTTCATATAAACCAGGAACAGAAATGCTTTGGCGCACTCTTTTTCTTATTGTTTCGATGGTTGTGTTGGCGGTCCTAAAACATCGCATTGTGCATGCGATCAAAGACCCAAATATATCTCTTATCTTCGTAGCGGCTGGTTTGCTGCTGGTTTATGCTGAGTGCCTGCGGCCAGGATCCGCTATTTTTGCCGGCATCGGGGGCGTGCTAATTTGCGTTGGCGCTTTTGGGCTCTCCGTGCAGGAACTGAGTTATCCGTGGCTGGTTGCTTTGATCGGCGGCGTCCTGTTGCTTATAGTGGAAGCTTTGTGGCCAATGTACGGGATTGCCGCCCTGGCCGGGATAACGTTAGTAAATTTTGCTGGATGGATGCTTTGCAACGGAATGAAATTAGGTTGGACAGGCCCGATTCTTACAACGATGTCGGCTATAACTCTTTTTCTTCTTAGATTTGCATCGATTGCTTGGAACAATAAGCACGCGGCGGTTTCGGCATTCAGGTGAAAGGTAGTTGTCAGGAGTCCATCAGTGGAGCTATCCTCGACATTGGCGCGGTATTATGTTTTTGTAAGATTAAGGATGAAGCATGGCTCATAACGATGAAGGCGAATTTGAACTAGTGATTGGCAACCGGCAGCTGCTGCTGGTTTTCGGTGTTTTATTGGTCCTGTTGGGCGTTCTGTTTACGATGGGATACCTGATAGGAAAAAACAACCCAAGCAAAGAAGCCATTACAGCGGCCAATAATCGCCAGGTGCCCATAATAGGCGGATCAGGCGGATCAGGAAGCCCAATCATCGTGGATCCCGGCAAGCAGAGCGAGGAGAAGGCGCCTTCTCGTTCCGCCACGGAATTATATGAGCGCGCCACAGCCAAGGATGCATCCACCAACGCAAACAAAGAAGCCGCGCTGCCCGAAGTTCCCAAGGTCCCTAAGGAAGTAGAAAAGAAGAAAGAGGAGCCAAAGAAGGAAGCGAAGAAGGAAACGCCTCCTGAACCAAAAGCGTCGGAGCCTATAAAGCCGAAGCCAGTGGCCCCAGTTGCCTCCGGTTCGGTTTCTACTCCCGGCGCCGGGACTTATGTGCAAGTGGTTGCCGTCGACCTGGAAGGCGCCAACTCCTGGGTGGGCACTCTTCGCGGAAAGTCTTTCAATGCGATGGTTGCTCCGGGTCCTAACGAAAAGCTCTACCGCGTTTTGATCGGTCCAATTAACGACAAAGAGGCTTTGGCGCAAACTAAAATCGACCTGGAAAAGCTGGGCGTGAAAGGCGCCTTCGTCAAGAAATACTAATTGTGGCGGACGCCTCTCAAATCCTTGTTCAGATCGCAGGCGCCGCCCGTCCGCGTCTACCGGAATGGCTTCGCAAACCAGAAACGCATAACGAATCGGTTCATTTGCTCAAGCGTGAATTACGCCAACGGCAGTTGCATACTGTGTGTGAATCGGCGCGCTGCCCCAATATTCATGAATGCTTCCATCGGGGAGCCGCCACGTTTATGATTCTTGGCAACATCTGCACGCGTGGCTGCGGTTTTTGTTCCGTGCCCAAAGGCAACCCATCGAAGCAGGATTTCGGGCTTGACCCACTTGAACCGGCGAATGTGGCCAACATGGCCCAACAAATGCAATTGCGGTATGTGGTAATTACCAGCGTGAATCGGGATGAGCTAGCCGACGGTGGATCCCATCATTGGGCGGAAACAGTCAGTAAAGTTAAGGCGGCGTTGCCGGCCTCGCGAGTTGAGGTGCTGACGCCCGATTTCAACGGCGACATGACCGCCGTGGCGCGAGTGCTGGATGCTGGTCCGCATGTCTATAACCACAACATGGAAACGGTGAGGCGGCTATATCGCAAAGTCCGCCCGCAGGCCGATTACCAGCAATCCCTTGATGTGCTTTCTTTTGCCCGCAAACATCGGCCAGAGGCTCTGGTGAAGTCCGGCTTGATGGTTGGGCTTGGTGAAACGCAGGACGAAGTGAAGCAGCTTCTACAAGACATTCGATCGGCCGGCGCCCACATTGCCACAATCGGTCAATATCTGCAACCGACGCGGCGCAATCTTCAAGTGAAGCGCTACGTGACACCCGCCGAGTTCGATGAACTTCGCTCCTTTGGCCTTTCCATCGGTTTTGAAATGGTCTTCAGCGGTCCTTTTGTCCGGTCATCCTACATGGCCGATTTGGTGGAAGAGGAAGCCAGCGGAAAACTTCCAGTCGCGTGAACTACCTCCTTGCTTTATTGACGGGCCTTTTGCTGGTTGTAATCTATCCGGATTTCAACTGGTATGTGCTCGCTCCCTTTGCGATTGCTCCGCTGCTGTATGCGCTATGCCGCGAGAGTCGCGCCAAGCATCGCTTTTTGCTTGGATACATTGCCGGTTGGCTGCATTCGCTTGGCGTCTATTATTGGTTCATGCCGGTGCTGGCGGTGCATGGCGATATGGGTGAGTGGGGTGGGCTTGGCACGTTGCTGGTCTACTGCTTCGTTTGGGCTTTCCACTATGGGTTATTTTCGCTCATCGCAGGATCACTGCTTGCCTCACGATGGGCGATTGTTTTGATTCCGGCATTGTGGGTTGGCATGGAGTTGTCGCAACTTCCAACAACGCAGTTTACTTGGCTGCTTCTGGGCAACGCGGGGGTCGACATGGGTTTGCCCATGCGGATTGCTCCATGGCTTGGGGTTTACGGCTTGTCGTTTGTCTTCGCGCTGACGGCTACAGCCGTCGCCCTGCGCCGCCGTAGTGGGTTAATTGTTGTTGGCTCCATTTTGTTATTGGAATTGCTGCTGCCGGCATTGCCGGGTCCTTCCATGGGGCAAGAGTCGATCGTCGCCATTCAACCCAATATTGATCCTGAGACGGCAAAGTGGACTTGGGATTCCGTCAAAGCTTTGGAATCACGCATGTCGCTACTTAGTATAGGGAACGCTTTGGCGGCGGGAGAATCGAAACCGGCGATGGTGATCTGGCCCGAACTGCCAGCCCCGGTTTACTACCAGCAAGACGCCAACCTACGAGAGCAATTGGCCAACGTAGCCATCAGAGCGAGTGCGCCAATTGTGTTGGGTACGGTTGTCCATGATGCCGGTGGCTCCCCGCTGAATTCCGCCGTATTCATCGACAATGCCGGCCAACAAGTGGGCCGCTACGACAAGATGCATCTGGTGCCATTCGGGGAATACGTTCCTTCCGCATTTTGGTGGGTCAACAAAGTGAGCGGCGAAACAGGTACGTTCGCGCCGGGCAAAGAGTTAACCAACTTTCAAGTGAACGGTCACAAAGCGGGAATCTTTATCTGTTACGAATCGGCTCTGCCCGGATATGTTCGCGAGTTTGCGGCGCGCGGCGCTGAGGTTTTGGCGATGTTGACCAACGATGGTTACTTTTTTCAAACAGCCGCGCGGGAACAACATTTGCTGCTGGCGAGAATGCGGGCGGCGGAGAACAATCGCTGGCTCCTGCGCGTCACAAACAATGGGCACACTGTGTCCATTGATCCGGCGGGCCGAATTGTCAAGCGGATCCCAGAGCGGGTGCAAACCGCCGCGCGTTTGCCTTTTTCATGGGTGAAGGAAACAAGTTTCTACACAAGGAACGGGGATTGGTTTGCTTGGGGCTGTCTACTGGTTTCATTGTTGGCCGCCGCTATTCGCGCATACCAATCCTTCGCCGCCAAGTACGTCTGAGCATGCGCGGCCACTGTGGCGCTAATCGGGTCGCCGTAGCCTCCGCCCATTGTTACTACCATCGGGACGCCTAACTAACTGCGCTGCGAGAGCAAAGATCTTTTCATCGCGGGAAGCAAGGCCGACCATGGTCAAATTTAGTTTACTCAACTTGTCTTCCCGCAAGCCATCGACGCCCACCCTGATAGAATAGAAAATCAGGTTTGAATCGGAGGATTTGAGGCAAGACGGAATCGAGTGCCCGATGGTAATCGACATCGTCGCCACCGTCTTCGAGAGGAACATCGAGGGAGCTTTGCTGCTTACGAAACGTGAAGTTATTGCGCTCGTGGATCGAGACAGTGAAAACGCGGGCTCACCCGCGAAGATATGGGCTGTGCCATCGCCTTGATGGACGTCCGGATCAAATCACGGCGACCCTCGTTTCCGCCGGCAATCCTCGAATAGCGATGGCGATATCGTTGAAGACGCAAAACCCCGAGCCTTCGGCTGCGTATGCGTGATGCGTGCCTCCGGCAAGAGTGCAACCCAGGCCTGTTGTGAGCGCCTCCCGCGTGGCGGCGAGCGTGCCGCCGGCGCTGGCAAGCGTGCGGGTTACCAAGCCTTGGGACCAAGGGAAACCTATCCATCCTGCGCATGGCAGGTTCGGATAAAGTTCCAGCGCAGAACGCATCGGCATAAGCCGGGTCATGGACAGCTTTAATATCCTCCAACGAGGCAAGAGGCGCTGGTTCAAATACAAAACCGGCATGTTGCATGAGTTCATCGCGCAGCAGGCGGTATTTGGTAACAGGAAAACGATGCCCCTCGCCGAGAGGCATCTCATAATGGTCGCAATAGAAAAGCTTCAAAATGCGCCTTTAGCGCTTGGTCAAATCGCGAATCAGTATATCCTTGAAACGCATATTGCCCGAGCCGCCTGAGTGCAACTGTAGCGAAATTCCCCCGTCCAAGGATTTGGGCTTCGGGTCGGTAAAGTCCACCATCAACACGCCGTTAAGCCGCGAGATGTAGCGGTTGCCTTCCACTTTCAGTAGATATTCATTCCAATCATCCTGGCGCACCACGGTTTCATTTTCAGGCGCCGGCCAGACCAGCCAACCTCGCCCATCGCCGTAGAGTCCGCCTGTGTGTTCTCCGATGGTGCAGTCGATCTCAAATTGCAGCCCCTGGGTGACGTCGGCAGTCCCGGGCTTGAATTCCGAGTGGAAGAACACGCCGCTATTGCCGTCGCCTTCGCACTTGAATTTGAGGGTGAGGTGAAAATCAGTGTAGTTCTTAGCCGTCTTCAAATAGCCGTAATCCTTGCTGACCGCCATGCCATGGATGGTTCCATTTTCCACCATCCACTTTTCCTTGCCCACCTCAACCCAACCGTTGAGGTCCTTGCCGTTAAACAGCGGAGCCCAGTCTTCACCAGGCAATTTCTTGATGTGGACGCGAGGTCCTTGCGCCATCAGGTTGGCGGCGCACAGTAGAAACAAAAATGTTCGTAGCATCAAGAACATGATAGATCAAGCGCCAAGCTCCGTGCGCAACACGGCGGCCACGGATTCGGCAAATCTTTCCACATGAATCAATTCTGGTCCCTCCACCATGACCCGCGCCAAGGATTCGGTGCCGGAATACCGCACCAAAACGCGGCCTCTTCCGTGGAAATAACTTTCACATTCTTCGATGGCTGCCATGACGGGAGGAATTTCGCTCATCGGTTTCTTTTCGCGAACACGAACATTGACCAGGCGTTGCGGGTAAATTTCAAGCCCGTTAGCCAATTCTTCCAGACCCTTACCAGTTTGAGCCATCACCTCAAAAATCCGCATCGCGGTCAGCATGCCATCGCCGGTGGTGGCGTATTCGTGGAAGATGACATGTCCCGATTGTTCGCCTCCGATTGCAGCGCCGCTACGGATCATTTCTTCAAGCACATACTTATCGCCAACCGGAGTTCTGTCGAGCCGTATTCCATCGGCCTCAAGAGCTACTTCAAGCCCCATATTGGACATAACCGTGGCGATAACCACATTGCCCGGAAGCTTGCCGCAAGCCTTCAATGCGCGGGCGCAAATCAGCAGCATTGCATCGCCATCAATTAACTTACCCGATGCGCTGACCAGCATCGCGCGGTCGGCATCGCCGTCGAAAGCCACGCCGGCATCGGCGTTCAATTCCACAACAGCTTTTTGCAAACGTTCCGGATGCAAGGCGCCGCAGTTGAGGTTAATGTTACGGCCATCGGGCTCGGCTGAATAAGTGATTACTTCCGCTCCCAATCGCTCAAATAGTTCCGGCGCCAGATGGGAGGAAGCGCCGTTGGCGCAGTCGAGAACCAACTTCTTGCCCCGCAACGTGCCTTGAAACGAAGAAGCCAGGAAATCGACGTAAGCGGCGTCAAGGCCCTCATCAACGGCCAATGTCAGAGGCGCCGGCTCCAACCCATTCTTCAGAACTTCAAAAATTACCGTTTCAAGGTCTGCCTCGCGTTCATCGGGTAGCTTGTAGCCATCGTGCCCAAAGACCTTGATGCCATTGTCCTGGAAAGGATTGTGTGAGGCTGAGATTATCAGGCCGGCAACAAAATCCCGGCTGCGCGTGAGATACGCTATGCCAGGCGTTGTGACCAGCCCTGCAAATCGAACAGAGACTCCATACTTAGCAGCACCGCCAGCCACCATTTCGGCAATCCAGGGGCCCGATTCGCGAGTGTCCATACCAATCACGATTTCCGCATGGCCACCGGCCGCTGTCTTTTGCGCCCACTGACCCAGGGCGCAACCGATGGCGAAAACCGTAGGAGGATCGAGCGGGTACACTCCCGCCACACCGCGTATGCCATCAGTTCCGAACAGCTGTCGTTTTTTGCTCATTTGCAGGAATCCTCTCCAGTTCTATTTCCACTGTGACCGCTCCGGTTCCATCAATGCGAACCTGTGGGTCGCCCACGAAGGTTTGCACTTGGAATGTCGCGAGTCCCGTGGTCTCTCTTATATCTATCGGATCCGTTTCGGCGAACATTATACGCACTACCCTGCTTTCTGGGCCAAGTACGCGTAAAACCGGCGGTTTTACCTCAGTGCGCTTGATCCGGAAATGTGGAGCAGGTTGTTGCTCCAGCTTGACTCTGATCGGAATGTCTTTTGCGGTGCGGCGCTCCAGCCTGACGCGGATTTGCGAGGGGACTGCGCGGCTCATGATCACCCCCGTCGGCAGTTCCAGGTTGGATTCCTCGATGGTGAAAGTTCGTTCGCCCGGTGTTTGCGCGGGAGCTAGGTTTATGATGACTGCCGCGGTGGTTAGACCCGCTGGAGTGAGCCTGCGCGAAGGGCCGCGTACTTCCACGCGAAGCTTATCGGGCATCTCCGAACTGATTTCCAGGTCGGGTGGGATATTTTTGTATTCGATGGGAATGGTGATCGATATGGATTGTTCCGGTTCTCCAACAATTCCGAGCCAAAGCAAGAACGCGACCGCTACACTCAGCGTCTTCCAACCCATATTTTCGGTGAACCAGCGGAAGTTCATACGTCCTTAGCCTCCTCTGGCTCAGGAAACTCCGAAACGGGGCGCAGACTCTTGTTTTCGCGATACCGGCGTCCGAAATGGTTCATCAATCTATGTTCAAACCGCTCGGCGTTCAAATCCTGTTCAATTTCGCCAAAAGTGGCGATGGATATTTTGCCGGTTTCTTCGCTTACGATAATGGAAACGGCATCGGTTTCCTCAGTTACACCGATTGCGGCACGGTGCCGGGTACCCAGGTAACGGGCCAAATTAGGGTTCATTGTGAGCGGCAAAAAGCACGCTGCGGCGGCCACCCTATCCCCTTGCACAATCACGGCCCCATCATGCATGGATCCGCCATGCTGAAAGATGGATAAAAGCAAGTCCCGCGAGAGCATCGCGTCCATGGGCACTCCGCTTTCAACGAAAGTGCGCAGGCCGATGTCGCGTTCCATCACGATTAAGGCTCCCGTGCGGGTGCGGGCAAGTTCCTGAACGGCCAAGAGTATTTCATCGATCGTTTCCCGCCGCTGCACACGGGAGCCGAATCCAAGCATTCTACGGCGTCCAAGCCGGGCAAGAAGGCGGCGAATTTCCGATTGAAACATTACGATCAGCGCGAATGCGGAGTATGGGGCTAAGTTCGCCAAGCTGGTCCGCAGCAATTCCAGCTTGAAATAGGTAGCTAACAGGTATATGAAAACTAGCGTGCCAACTCCCGTTAGGATGTTGGCCGCGCGGCGCCCTCGAACAATTAAGATAAAGTTATAAATCAGCAGTGCGACAATGCCGATATCGATCGCCGCTGTCCAACTCAGCTTGGGGAGAACGGAAAGTATGGAGTTTGGTATATGCATCCCAACTGGTTGCTTTGCAGTAACTTACTAATCATTTTAGCCTTTATTGGATCGGAGGGTTTGAATGCCGGAAACAATCACTGGCTCGCCTCAGCATTTCTTGGGTGTATGCGAACGCCGTTCCGACTAGCCCCCTATGATAATAGGGGGATCCCGCAGCGAACTCTTTCTAACCAAGTCCCCGAAGTAATCCCATTTAGGTTACTGTTGGAGAGAGCCCCGCATGCCCGAAATTAGCCGCTTCTTTGGGATCGTCGTGCAGATGTACTAGCCGACCACGATCCGCCACACTTACACGTCAGGTATGCAGGCCAGAAGGCGCTGATTGATATTGAAACTCTGGCTATATTGAGGGGGAGCCTTTCACCGCGGGCACTGGGACTCGTGACGGAATGGGCGGCGCTCCATCGTGCGGAATTGATGGAAGATTGGATCTTGGCAAGGGCCGAAGCGCAGCTCAATCCCATTGCCCCTTTGGAGTAGACACATGTTGAAAGATATCGTTTCCGCGAATCCGCTTGGCGGCCACCGTTTGCACCTATGCTTTGAAGATGGCGTCGAGGGTGTCGTCGATCTCCGATCAGTCATCAGTTTCCGGGGAATCGCCCCCCTACAAGACCCCGGCTACTTTGCACAAGTGCGCGTCGATCCGGAGTTAGGCTCGGTTTTCTGGCCAAACGGCGCGGATATGGATCCTGACGTCCTCTATGGGCGCGCTGTCCCGAATAGCGACGACCTTGTATCCCGCTGATGCCGCGTGGTTTGGTAAGTCGTTTTTGCCGGTCGGCACTC
>JAYVXT010000544.1:0-4780 GCA_043785065.1 Bryobacterales bacterium
TTTCCGTAACTTACACACGCGTGGCGCCGGGCGTTTGGTTCCCTGCTACTTATGGGACTGAGTTCAAGCTCGACTTACTATTTGGATATCATAGAGTAATTACCATGGCGATGGATTCGAGTGATTTCCGCAGGACGACGGCGGATACGAAAATCACGTTCGCACAGTAAGTAGATACCCACTAAGGCCTCGCGCCTTGCCTTTTCGTTTTTTGAAACCAGTCCGCCGGGCTCTTTGCGCTACAGGCTTGATTGCCTTGGCCACCAACCAAGGCAATCCATTCGAATATTCCATACGGCGGCTTACCAATTTTGAAGCTTCTCAAATCGATCTGAGAGCTGTTCTCCCGATGAAGGGAGAACTTGAAACAAGAGCATTCCGGCCGGAACTTATCTCTCTGCTTCAAGCGTAGCAGGCGGGTGCAAGCTTCTGAGGAAGACGCGCAAAACGGACTCGCTTCGGCTAATGGAATCAGCGAGTTCCTCCAACATTTGGGGCCGCGCCGAAGCGGCCTTTGCGCTTTTGAGGGATATCCTATGCCGGTAACAGTTCAGGTGGGTGTCACTTCGGCAACAGGGAGGCGGGCTGTTGACCGCGTCGAAGACAGGTGATGGCGTATCTGGGAGGTTTGCGCAACCTTTGATAAGGCGAGCGGTAGCCAACTCGCCGTTGGCGCTGCGATTGCCAAAGCTAGGCAGTCACACTCTGGATTCACCTGAGAATTGGTTTCACATTGCAACGATCCTACCGGCATGTCGATCCCTCTGGGCAAATGGGGACGATTCATAGGGGTGATTATGTTGTCGAAGGTAAAGTTACCCAGCAGAAGTAAAGAATGCTTGGATCCGCCTCAATCCCCATTCATTCCGAGCGAATTCATTGAGTCGAAAATCGCCACCGATGGTTCATTCGAACTTCACTTTCCGCCAGAGGATCTTATGATATTTTAAATCTCTGATCATAGTGGAATATTGCATGTTGGGAAAGCTATAGTCGAAACAGGGCCGATAGGCCGAGGACCTATCATAATCGATATATCCGCTAAGAAATGAAGAAGTTGCTGTGTCGCGGGGAGACGCAAGCACCCGGCCGCCGCATCATGAAGTTCCGATCAACGGGAATGGGCGTCATGTAACGAGCGTAGGCTAGAATATGATCCAAGCTGAACTTGGATGTAATCAGGGGTCAACGCATCCCAGCGTATAATTAACAATTCCGTCGCAACTAACCCAAACGAACCGCGAAAAACGAACCCAATTAAGAAAGCTATCCGCGTGAATCAGCGTGAATCCGCGGCCAGAATCCAACTTCTCCTAACCATGAAAGCCTCTATCTGAAATGAAACCCACACCGGCGCCACGAAAAAGGAACCCAATCCCCAAATCCGAAAACCCAGCCTAGAGCCACTTACTCGCGTTCGCTTGCGGCCAATAATCTATCTTCCACCCGGAAAATGGCCTTTCCAGAAACCCGTTCCATAGAATCGAAATCCTCTAACCCACACGCCTGCAACATTTCCAAACCCAAAAACTTAACAAGCCCCTTGCCTCCACCTGCTACATTTTTAATCAGAGAGCTAAAATTCTGCGCAGAATGCTCTTTTTGAAGCGCTCCCCGCAACGGGAGCCAGCCCTCGGAGTAATTAGGGAAGCTCTAAAAAAATAAGTTGGTGACGACCCGGTTGGACCGAATACTCGAAAACATGTCTCAGGTTCGGTGACTAGGACTTTATTTATTACAGCCCGGACGACCCGGCCCTAAGTGTGGAAAAGCGCATCGGACTTGGCTTCACTATAAATTTCCCGGAAATGCGCGGCAGCGGGATTCCGATTAAACTGATAAGCAAGGAACTGCGGCTTGCCGCCGAAAGGATAAAGGCATGAATTGGATCTTACCTGGAGTGGTGCTTCTGAACGGATTGATGCTCCATCTAATGCCTGTCTGGCAGCGGCGGAATCTCTTTTTCGCGATCTCCGTAGGGCTTGATTTCCGCGATAGTCCAGCGGCGCGCAGGTTGACGAAACTCTACCGGGCAGTGGTGTGGGGGGCAACCGCACTGGCGCTTGGCCTAATGGTTACACTCCCCAAGGGGCCTTTCGCCTTTCCTGTCTTCCTGACGCAATCGATGGCCGGGGCGGGAGCGTTCCTTCTAATTCGGAACAAGGTGCGGTCCATGGGGGTGTCACGGCCCGCGGTGCATATTACGGCGTTGGGGGCCGAGCCGCCGCGGATGCCGGGCAATTGGCTGGTCTACCTGCTTCCGTTTGCGCTGTTTGCCGCTGTCGCAACGTATTTGAACGCCAATTGGGAAAGGATTCCAGAGCGGTTTCCGGTGCACTGGGACGCTTCCGGCCACGCCAATCGCTGGTCCACGAAATCGCTTAAATCAGTTTACGGCATGTTAGTGTTTGGAACCTTCCTTCAGGTGATGTTTCTGTCTCTGCTTTACGCAATGCTGGAAGGTACAAGACGTTCGACGACCGGGAGTTCGCGCATGCGGTTCCTTCAAGCCAATTTGTGGTTGATGCTGATTGTGCAGTGGATCACCGCAACCATATTTGCCTTCGTCGCGGTGATGCCCCTGGAGCGAATTAAGCCCTCAGGCTGGGTGATTGGCGGGCTTGCCCTCACTTTAATTATCACCGTACTTGCCTTCATCGTGTACATGGCTAAGCTACAGGCCGAGCCCTCCGAATCCGACAATACACCCGATGATTGTTGGCGCTTCGGCGGCCAAGTCTATTACAATCCCGACGACCCGGCGCTGATGGTGGAAAAGCGCATCGGCCTTGGCTTTACCCTAAATTTCGGCCACAAGATGAGTTGGGCCTTACTAGGATTTACAGCATTCACTATGGTTCTTCCGATATTCTTGCTTAAATAGGAATAGCTATGAGAACAGCCTTCCTTATCCTTTGCTCCGCCGCTACCCTTTCGGCCCAACCAGCCGCTGGTCAAAAGCCCGAGGTTCGCCTGGCAACCGCCAAGGCCTCGGCCGAAGATCTGGTGCATGGACGCATCCCGCAGCTATTCGCCCGGTTCAACGATGGCGCCAAGCAACGGCTGCCCGAAAATGTTTTAAGCAGCACCATTGGCATGGGGCTGAAACAACTGGGCGCCTTCAAGACTTTCCAGGGCGAAGCCGCCCGTCAAAATTCGGGCGTCAACGATCTCTACCTTAATGTCGCGGAATTTGAAAATGGCATTGTGGATATCAGCATCGTGCTCGATCCGGACGGCAAGGTCGCTGGAGTTGCCGCGCGGCCACGTCCCGTGAAGCCGCCGCCAGCCACTAGTCCGGTGAAGGAAGAAGAAGTGGTCATCAAGACCGGGGAATTGGAAATGCCGGGTACGATTTCCTGGCCCACTGGGCCCGGTCCGTTTCCGGCGGTACTGATTGTCCACGGTTCAGGACCTCAGGATCGGGATTGCACAACCGGCCCTAACACGCCCTATCGCGATCTGGCTTGGGGCTTAGCGCAGCAAGGCGTGGCCGTATTGCGCTACGACAAGCGCACCAAGAAGTATGGAGCGAAATCGTTTCCGGGCAAAGTGAACTTAAATGACGAAGTGGTTGACGACGCCTTGAATGCCGTCGCTCTTTTGCGGGCGAACGCGAAGATCAACCCTAATCGGATCGTGTTGGCCGGTCATAGTCTGGGTGGGCAATTGGCGCCTTCCATGGCCGAAAAGGATGGCAAGCTGGCGGGTGTGTTAATTCTTGCCGGACCCGGAAGGCCCATCGCGGACATCGTCATTGAGCAAACGAAATACATGATCAAGCTAAACCCGGAAGCGAAGTCGCTCGAAACACAATTGGCGGATGTGGAAAAACTGAAGAAAATCACCCCCGGCATGGAAGACAAACGCACGTTGGGGGCACCCAACTATTATTGGAAAGAATTGGATTCGTTTAATGCTCCCGAGACTGCCAAGAAATTGGCGCTTCCGATTTTGGTGCTGCAAGGGGAAAGAGATTATCAGGTGACCATGGCGGACTTCGCCGCCTGGAAGTCGGCAATCGGGGGAAAGCCGAATGCTGTAATGAAGAGCTACCCGAAGCTGAACCACCTGTTTCTAGAGGGTTCGGGCACACCCACACCCGCGGAATACATGAAATTGGGGCATGTTCCAGAGTATGTAATCACGGATATCTCCAAGTGGGTCAACGGACTTCCGGCCCATGGGCGCTAAGACAAAACTAGGATTGTATAGGGCTTTTTTCACCCACAACCTTGCTAAACGTTAGCGGTGGAGGCTCCGATAGTAGGTATATGAGCGAACGGCGTATCGAGCCAAGAATGATGTGCGCGGATCTGGTGGATGTCACCTGGCGCGACTCTAAAAACACAGAGCGGCGGACAATCGCCAATTTGGAAGACATCTCCATTTCAGGGGCTTGTCTGCAGGTGGATGAAGAGCTGCCGCTAGGAACGCCGGTGGAGATCACCTACCCCACCGGGGCGCTGGCCGGCATTGTGAAGTATTGCGTCTATCGCGAGATTGGGTTTTTCCTGGGCATTGAATTTGAAGATCAGAAGAAGTGGAATGCCATGCGCTTTAAGCCCCAGTACATGTTCGATCCACGTCAATTAATGGACGTCGAGCCGGAGCCGGTTCACGCAATCATCCATACCACGCATTAATCCTCCGCCATCTTCCGCACACGGGCCTCCCCCCGGCCGTCCCTTCTTACGTCTCCCAATCAAACCGGCATCCAAGCGCTTATCGTGCAGATGTGTAATTGTAATAGCTACTATAATGAACCGTATCATATATA
>JAYVXT010000545.1:0-14786 GCA_043785065.1 Bryobacterales bacterium
TCGAACCCAAAACGATCTTTCATGACTTTCCTGGTGAATGCCCCTAGTAACTAAACAGAAACTCCGCCTTATTCACGCAAACCCAGGCAAGGTCTTCAATGGCGGCATTTCGCTCCGCTGTGGTTTTCGCCGCAGTCAACATAGCCGTGGCTGTTTCCAACTCGCTATCGGAAGGGGAACGCGATAGGAACAACAAGAACAATTCGTCCACCAGCGTCCCGTTATCGGTGATCTTGGCCACGGCTTGCAGGCCGGGTGAAACGGCAACTTTCAGGCGGTTGGTGACGAACTGATCATTCATTATGTTCAGCCGCTGCAGAATCGAAAGGTCCTGGCTGCGAGGTTGCGAATCGCGATTTCCGCGCAGGAACATATTTAGGAAGGTGGCCACATTCCCATCGGTGCGCGGTTCGCCGGGCTCGGCCAATTCCATGGCCAATGTGGCCGGGGTCTTCAGATTCTTCACCGGATAATTGCCGCGAATGCCGGTTGCCAGCGCAATTGCGTCATGTAGTTCTTCAGCCATGATGCGCCGGGGATAATGACGGGCGAACAGGGTGACCAAATCCGGCTTCCATGGCGCATTGTAACGTGAACTCATCTGATAGGCGTTCGATTGCACAAGCAGACGAAGGAAGTCGCGAAGGTTGTAGTCCGACTCAATGAAGGCATCGGTCAATTTTTCAAAAAGTTCGGGATGGCTTGCTTGCAGCGTCCAGGGTTCCGGCGGCGGATTAGCCGGGTCAAGCCGGTCGGGGTCAAGCATGTCGAACGGTTCCACCAATCCCATGCCGAACATTTCGCGCCAAAGGCGATTGGCGAAGTTACGGGCGAACATTCGGTCGCGCCATACGCGTCGGCCGAAGGATGTGCGCCAATCTTCGGTGGGCGTTTCGCCTGTGCGATACACCGGTGTAAGGTTCTTCAACGTTCCGGCCACAAGCCTGTCGGGCCGGTTGCCGCTATTAGTGTTCAGATCGTATGTGCCGGCGGTTCTATCATTCACGTCGTAGCTGAAGTAGTAGAAATCGGTGGTGGGCACGTTCCTTGACGGCATGTTGAGGCGCGTGAAGAATGCCGCCATTTGCTGAGCTTCAAGACGGGTTCGCCGCGCACCCCAAAGATTGATTTGATCAAGGTGGCCTCTGCCATTGTGGCAAAGCAGGCAATCATATTGCGCCATGCCCAGGAAGTAGGTGGAGGCTTTCACCAACATATTGTCATAGGTGTCTTGCGATGGACCCATGCTTGTCTTACCGGAAATAGGGAAGTTGGTGGCGCCGGAATCGGCATCGTAATGATTGCCTGTCGCCGTGACTAGATCAAATGCCATCTGGCGAATCGGCTTGTTCTCCGCGACGGACTTTCTGATCCAGGAATTGTATGCGTTGCGGCCGTCTTCCCGGCGGTCAAAAAGGGCGGGGAAGGAACAGTTTTCAAGCAGATCGCCGAACCACATGGTCCATTTGTCCGTAAAAGCTTGCGAGTTGAGAAGCTTGTCGATGACCATATCGCGCTTGTTGGGCGCGGAATCACCGAGGAATGATCGAATCTCCGGCGGCGTTGGAAGGCGGCCGGTCAGATCAAGACTGATGCGGCGAAGGAACTCCGCATCATTAGAAAGTTCCGCTGCTGGAACGTTCGATTGGTCCAGCTTGCGGAAAATTTCGGAATCGATGAAATTGCGGCGCGGCGCGTCGGAGGCGGCAACCGATGCTTTGGGCGCGAGCCTTGCTTGCAGTGTGCGGTGATAGACGGATTGCACTGCCTTGCTTTGCCGCTGGAGGAAATCCTCGCGGTTGGCGATGAAGCTGCACTCGGCACCTATTAGTGGAAGGGAAACTGTGAAAGTTAATAGGAAGCGCACCATAAGCGATAATGATTGTATCAGATTTCGCAATGGTTAACTTTTTTCAATCGACCTGGATCCTGCAACGTCCTATGTTACATTGAAAGTAATACTGCCATAGTTGCGCGGCTCGAAGGAGAGTGGTTTTTTCCAACGTGGCTTGCAGCGTCAAGACCTCCTCGTTTTGAGCTTGCCCAATTTAATTTTGCTCGCTTGAAAGAGGACTTTATGAAACAATATCTATTTGCCGGTTTATTGGGGGTCTTGCTGATGGGATCTTTGCCGCTGGTGGCGCAGAACGCCGCTCTCACCGGGACGATCAAGGACGCACAAGGCTCGGTGATTCCTAACGTCAAAATAACTTTATCCAACATTGATACTGGCGTGGATCAGATCTCCAATGCCGATGGTTCGGGCAACTACGAATTTCCAACTGTCCGCCCGGGAAACTATTCGCTGAGGGCCGAACAGTCCGGGTTCAAGGGTTACTTGCAGAGTCCGATCACAGTCGCGGTGCAGGATCGCACTCGGGTTGATGTGACTTTGCAAATCGGTGAAACCAGCACGGTAGTAAATGTTGAGGCGCAACCGGGAACGGTTCAGACGGATTCATCCACACTGGGCGACGTGGTTGAAAATAAGAAAATTGTTGAGATTCCCCTCAACGGGCGCTTCTTCCTGGACCTTGCTTTGTTGACGGCGGGCACCACGGTTCCTTCCACCAACAACCGCACGTTTCTTGCCGTGCCAAGCGGCATTGGCATGTCGGGCATTAACGCATCGGGCACGCGCGAGGATTCCACCAACTACATGTTCGATGGCCAGAACCTAAGCGACATGGTGCAAAATCAGATCACCTTCCAGCCGAACGTGGACAGCATTCAAGAATTCAAAGTGCAGACCAACGCATTCAGCGCTGAGTATGGCCGCAACGCGGGCATCATTATTAACGCTGTGTCGAAGTCCGGTACAAACAGAATTCATGGATCGCTTTGGGAATTTGTCCGCAACGAAAAGCTGGACGCGAAGAACTTCTTCGACCGTGCCAATTTGCCGATTCCTCCTTTCAAACGCAACATTTATGGCTATTCGGTAGGTGGTCCGATCATCCGCAACCGCACATTTTTCTTCACCAGCTACGAAGGCCGCCAAGGTAGGGAAGTGGCAAACATCAACACTCAGGTACCCACCGCTGCGGAGCGCGCAACAGTTACCAATCCTGTGATTACCAAACTGATTGCATTGATTCCGGCGGTGAATTCCGGGATTGACCATTGGTTAGCCACGGCTCCCCGGAAGCGGGAATTGAATCAGTTCACAGGCCGCATTGACCACAACTTTTCTTCGCGCGACATTGTATTTGGCAACTTCATTTCCAACCGGGATAGCCGTACGGAGCCGACATTACAAGGCAACACCTTGCCAGGTTTCGGCGATTTCCGCCCGGCCCAGCGCTACCTGCTTTCTTTAGGCTATACACACGTTGTAGCGTCGAACATCACCAACGAATTCCGCGCGGGTTTGAACCGTGTGCATATCAGCTTTACTCCGGATGTTCTGGGTGTTTATGATCCCAACAGTTTCGGCCTCACGACGGGTTCACCGGTGTTGCCGAACATCAACGTTTCAGGCGTGATGCGCTTTGGAGGCATTGATGGTTTCCCGCAAGGCCGCGGCGATACCACGATGCAATATTCCGATACGGTGGCGATAATCAAAGGTCGGCACTCAATCAAGTTTGGAGCCGAATACAGGCGTTTCCGGAACAATAACTTTAATGGAGGCACCGGCGGAATCATTACATTTGCTTCGCTTGCCACCTTCCTGGCAGGCACTCCTTCCAGCGCTACACAAACAAAGATCCCCGTGAATACAAGCCTTCGCGTGAATGCCCTTGGAACATTCATTCAAGACGATTTCAAAGTGAATTCCAAGTTGACGATGAATCTTGGTCTGCGTTGGGAATACAATGGCGTGCCCAGCGAAAATTACAATCGGCTGGCAAATTTCGACTTTAGTCAAAACAAGCTGGTGCAAGTGGGAACCAACGGTCTTGACCGCGCTTACGCCCGGCAGTACGATAATTTTGGTCCTCGCGTTGGTCTGTCCTACGATCCTTTTGGCAAAGGCAAGACTGTGATCCGCACAGGCGTTGGGCTTTACTACGACCAGCCCGTGACGAATTTGGTAAACAATCTGGGATCCAATCCTCCTTTCACTTCATCGGTGAATTTCACCAGCGGCGTGGTGCTGGCTTCGCCGTATAGCCAACCCGGCGGCGGCCCTGCGCTCATTGCCGCCCAAGCAGTGGATCCTAATTTCAAGAGTGGCCGGTTGCTTTCCTACAACATCAACATCCAGCAGGAATTGGCGGGCACTGTCTTTCAAGTTGCTTATGTTGGCTCCGGCGGACGGCATCTTCGCATTAACGGCGATTACAACCAAGGCATCAAGGGTGTTCGGCCGATCGCGGGATTTTCCAGCATCAACGTGAATGAATCAGCATCCAGTTCCAACTACAACGGTATGTGGCTTTCGGCGAACCGCAAATTGGCCAAGGGGCTGACCTTTAGCGGATCGTATACCTTCTCGAAGTCAATCGATACGAACTCCGTTTCCAGCTCTAATCCTCAGGCGCAGGATTTCCGCAATCTGAAAGGAGAGCGTGCGCTTTCCGATTTTGATGCGCGGCAACGTTTTGTGCTGAGTGGCGTTTACCTGCTGCCCTTCAAAGGTTCCGGAGCATTAATGGGACGCCTTGCCGAAGGGTGGAGCATTTCGCCCATCATCAATCTGCAAACAGGCAGCCCTTTCAGCCCCATCATTCCGTTACTTGCCGATGGCAGCGGAAGTTTGGCGGCCTTCGATCGTCCCGATGTGCTTCCCGGCCAGTCCGTAAAGCTTGCCAATCCGACCCCGGATTTGTTCTTCAACAAAGCAGCTTTCGTTCGTCATCCAGGAGGATTCGGCAATGCCGGACGGAACATCATTACAAGCCCTGGCTTTGAGGACATGGACTTTTCGTTGGCCAAGATGACTCACTTGAAGGAAGGCATCAACCTGCAATTCCGCGCCGAGATATTCAATCTTTTGAATCATCCAAACTTCACGCAACCAAACAATACAGTGACATCGTCGGACTTTGGCCGCATCACAGCTACGCGGACCGCGCGCGGAGATCTTGGATCGTCGCGCCAGTTACAGTTGGGATTGAAGATGACCTTCTAGGTAGCTGGGGGCTGACTGGCTCGGCTTGAAGCCGAGCGGGCTGGCCAAGGGGGCCAGCCGCAGACGCGGGCGTCTGCCCCACTCTTACTCCACCCTGCGTGATAGCATCTTAGGAAATTCTAAAAAGAGGGATTGCATGAGAGTTTGCTTACTTATCTTGTTGGCCGTAGCACCTTGCTTGGG
Organism: Bryobacterales bacterium; assembly: GCA_043785065.1. Classification (GTDB taxonomy): domain Bacteria; phylum Acidobacteriota; class Terriglobia; order Bryobacterales; family Bryobacteraceae; genus JANXSF01. The sequence continues at coordinate 5,261 of JAYVXT010000545.1, forward strand.
GCAGTACAAATCGGTGAATCCTCAAATAGTGAAGATTGTCGATTCGGTCTCGGAGCAACGGATTACGGAAATTCTGAAGAAGCTGGAAGGGTTTGGCACTCGCAATCTACTTTCGACACAGACAGATCCTGTTCGTGGAATCGGCGCGGCGCGCCAATGGATTTATGAGCAATTCCGAGGTTACAGCCCAAAGTTGGAAGTGTCTTACGATCAGTACAAGGTAAAGAAGATCAACGAGCCAAATTCCCGAGTGCCGCGTGATGTGGATCTTTATAACATAGTTGCGGTATTGCCGGGCAAGGTGCACCCACAGCAGCGGATCATCATCAGCGGGCACTACGATACTTTGGTGCTTACCGGCCCAACAGGCAACAGCACGACGGCGGGTGAAACGCCTCCCGCCGGCGATCCCAATGGGCATGAACCCGGTGTTTCCGATAACGCCAGCGGCACTTCCTGCGTCATGGAATTGGCCCGCGTCTTGAGCCAATACGAGTTCGATAAAACTATCGTCTTTATTGCTTTCGCCGGTGAAGAAGAGGGGCTTATCGGTAGTACGCTTTATGCCGCTAAAGCCAAGAAAGCCGGGCAGCGGATTGAAGCGGTACTGAACAACGACATTATCGGATTTGAAGCATCAGGCAGCGGCCGGACCGATAGCAGACGCGTGAATATTTTCAGTGACGACCCGGCGGATTCTCCATCGCGCACATTGGCCCGTTATGCGCGCGAGGTTGGGGAGCGCTACGTGCCCATGATGAAGGTGGACAATGTGTTCCGCTCGGATCGCGTCAGCCGCGGCGGAGACCACACTCCGTTCTCTCTTGAAGGTTATGCTGGGGTGCGGTTTTCCTCGCCGCAGGAAAATTTGGCGAATGAACATACGGTGACGGACACTTTCGCCAATACCTCACCGGGATACATTACCCGAGTGACGAAGGTGAATGGAGCGGTGGCGGCTTCGCTTGCGCTGGCCCCGAAATCGCCGGTTATTTCCGAGCAAGTGGAGCACAACGGCAAGAAGACCACGCGGCTGCTTCTGACGCGTGGAACTTCAAGGTCCGATGCTGTTTTGAAATGGAAGCATGAACCGGAAGCGGACTTAGCCGGTTACGCGGTAGTGTTGCGGTCAACCACTTCGCCTTATTGGGAAAGGGATGTGTTTGTCGGCAAGGCCAATGAATACACTTTTTCCGATCTTTCGATTGACGAGTTGGTGTTCGGCGTTAAAGCTGTGGACAAGGATGGCAACGAAAGTCTGGTGGCGCCCTATGTGCCGGCCAGCCGGCCGAAGCGGATTATTGAAACGTATTGATCCCGGTAACAAGAAAGGCAGGCGCATCCGCCTGCCTTTCTCAGCCTTTAACGCCTGCCCGCAACAATGAGCTAGGAGTGGAAACTCTTTACGCCGCTCACTTCGCTATCGAATACTTCAAACACCGTATACAGTTTGGTAATCTGCAATAAATCGTGCACGCGCTTCGTCAAATTGAGCAGCTTCAAGGCCCCGCCATTATTGGAAACGGTGGTAAAGGCGCTGACCAATTCGCCAATGCCCGAACTGTCGATGTAATTCACATCGCCAAGATTGATCAGAATCTTTTTAACGCCGGCGGCGTTAAGATCCTTCACCTTGTCGCGAAGGGCGCTGGACCCGTCTCCCAGCGTAATCTTTCCAGCAACATCCAAAATGGTTACATCTCCATCTAGACGGGTTGAAATTTGAACACTCATTTACTTCCTCCATGCGTTAGCAACGGCCGGGGTGATGGGGTACGGCTTTGTCAACACGCCTTTGCTCCAAAAATATGTATCTACCGAGTATACAAAGCTAATGGCGTTCGTGGGTGGGTTGATTGCAATCTACTTTTTTTCCACCATCGCCTTGAGTTGCCAGTAAACGGATTCTTCGTACTCTTCTTTCAAACGCTCCAAGCCTTCCGTTGAGGCATCTCCCGGCCGCGGTCCTTGCTTTTTGTTCGCTTTGGCCAGCAACTGCTTCGCTTCCTGATCGTCGGGAAACCGGTCGAGCACCGCGCGAAACCGCTCCGCCGCCGCCGTGAAATCCCCTTTCCGCCAAAGCGCATATCCAAGATTAAACTGATAATCCACATCAGCGTCATCGGCTTCCACAGCCTTCTTCAGGTTCTCAATCGCCTCCGGCGAGTTGGTGCGCATTTGCGCCAATCCCAAATTGCAAATCACTTCGGTCACCGGCACTTGACTCATCACCAGGGAAAATGAATGCAGCGCGCCTTGGAAATCGGCCGACCAATAACGGCTTAACCCAAGCATGAACTGAGCCCGCCGGTAGCGGGGATCGTTACTCTTGACGCGCGCGAACCAATCCGCCGCAACCCGGTAGTTCTCTTTTTCGTACTGCATCATTCCTAACTGAAAGCAAGGCTGCGAATAGTTAGGGTCAAGCCTCGCGGCTTGTGTCAGCAGATGATGCTTCTGCTCCATGTTGGTGGCCAGCAAGCCGCGTATATAGTTTTCCTTCGCATCCACTCGGGCTCGCGGATGTCTTGCAACAAATTCACTTTGCGTTACCGTTGTTGCTGGCGAAAGAAACTTCAAGGACTGCCAACCAAGATGGATCTCCAACACCGCCAGATCGTCAAGGGAACCAGTCTCGAAAAATTCGGTGCTCTGCTTGCGCCCTCGCATGTCAATCATACGCGCCGCAAGTCTTACTCCGGGCCGTTGGCCTGCCGGACTTTCCTCCAGCTCAAAGGTTCCAAACACCAGCCAGCGCGCATCCAGCTCATCGCCAATCTTCACCATCGTGGCCTTGGAGATTTGCACGTATGGCTTCACGCTCAACCTGCGATAGGCCTCCTGCCGCGCATCGCGATCAAGCACCAGCAGGCCCTCGCCATAAAGCGCCTCTTGAATCGAATCGGCCACACTTTCGCCAATCCAGTTCAAGTTCAGGTTTTTCGTAAGGTTTACGAACGGCAATACAACCACGGAGTCAGCGGCGGAGGGAACGGCAAAAAACAGCAGGGCCGCCAGAATGTGCTTCATCCTTCAATTCTACCAAGACCGTCTATTTCGGATGAGGCATTATATGAAGGTAAGCAACTTGGAAGCAGATTAATTCGGCCTACCCACAGATAAACAAATTCCTCGAACTCAAACGCAAATATGATCCACTAGAATGGTTCCAAAGCGATTGGTATATCAGTTGGATTCCGCTCGCGATTAACGTAAGAGGTCGGTACCTGTAGGTATTCGTCTGCAAGAAAATGGTCGTTGGGCCGACGCTCCCGGCGTATCCCCTTTTTTCCATAGGGTGTCTGCGCAATACCGCCCGATTTTCTCCTGCATCGAAGTGCAAGCGTCTCCAGGATAGAAATCATTCCCTTATGCCAAGGTGTTCACTTCGGCGTCTTGATCGTTGACCACTGTGGCCGAAGGTCTCTGCTAGTAATCCACCTACCGCCTTTCGATTCGCATCAGAAACCGGATAGAATAAGAACCTCTCAGGAGTATAAGGGGTATTTCATGCGTTGGTTACTTTCACTCACCCTCGCTGGCGCCCTAAGCGCGCAAGTCAATACGGGAGCCATCACCGGCTCCGTCACTGATCCTTCTAGCGCCGCCATCGCCGGTGCGCGCGTCACAGCGCGCGAGGATCGCAGCAATACCGTCGCCGAAGCCGTGGCAGATCCGCAGGGCAATTACGGATTCCCGGCCCTGGTGCCCGGACTCTATCGCATAGAGGCCGAAGCAGCTGGCTTCCGCAAGCTGGTCCGGTCAGGAGTGGAATTGCGTGTCAACGATAGATTGCGAGTGGACTTGGCCCTGCCGCTGGGCCAATTGACGGAAAGCGTTGAGGTGACCGGTGCGGCTGCGTTGATCGAACAGGAGAGCGGCGCAATCGGCAGTGTGATCGACAACCGCCGGATTCTGAATCTGCCGCTTAACACACGCAACCCGTATCAACTCGCGCAACTCTCGCCCGGCGTATTGCCGAGTCCGGCGGCGGGCGACGCCTTCAACAACGCGATCGCCTTTTCCGTCAACGGCGGCCGCGGCAACACCAGCGAAATTCTAATCGACGGCGCGGTGAATACCGTGCAAGGCACCAACATGATTAATGTAGTGGTAGCCTTCCCCTCGCCGGATGCCATCGAGGAATTCAAGCTGCAGACCAACAGCTTTTCGGCTGAGTACGGCCGCAGCGGCGGTGGCGTCGTCAATATGGTGATGAAGTCCGGCAGCAACCATATTCATGGCGTGTTGTTCGAGTTCCTTCGCAACAGCCGCCTTGATGCCAACGACTTCTTCGCTAATAGCGCCGGCCTTGGCTTGAGCAGCTTCAAGCGCAACCAGTTCGGAGGCGTCGTCGGCGGCCCCGTGGTGAAGGACAAGCTCTTCTTTTTCGGGTCATTTGAAGGCTTGCGACAGCGCAGCCAGGCGCTCAACAACCTCACGGTGCCCACGGCGGCGGAGCGCGCCGGTGACTTCTCCGCCACCCGCCGCCTGCTGGGGACGGTCTGCGCTCCCCTGCAGATCTACGACCCCAACACCACACGCGTCAATCCGGCCGGCGGTTTCTTGCGCGATGTTTTCCCCGACAACCGCATCCCGGCGTCTCGCCTCGATCCCGTGGGCCGCCGCATGGCATCCTTCCTCCCGCAACCCGGACGCCCGGGCGACGCCTGCACCGGCTTGAACAATCTGTTCGCCGCTGGGTCCGCCGCATATGACACCACCAAGTACGACGCCAAAATCGACTGGATTCCCAGCTCCAAAAATCGCGTCGCCTTCAGCATGAACTGGCTGCAGCGCATCAATCTGGACCCCAACGTCTACGGCAACATCGCCGACACCCGCCAGTTCAACGGCGACCGCACTCCATCCCGCGCGGCTCGCCTGAGTGTCAATCGCACGCAGTCGCCCTCGCTGCTGCTCAACGGACAAATCAGCGTCGCTCGATTCAAACGCGTTATCGACCCCGCCACGCCCCCCGGTTGGTCGCTCACCGAGTTGGGCTTCCCTCAAGCGCTAGCCGCACAAGCCCAAGCGCCGATGTACTTCCCCGTCGTTTCGATCACCGAGTATTCCGGCCTCGGCCGCGGCGTTTCCGATCTCAACCAGACCGGCAGTTCCTATGCTGCTTCCTTAGGTTTGACGAAGATTCTCAGCCGCCATACAATCAAAGTCGGCTATGACATGCGCATCAACCAGGTCGGCGACGACCGCGGCGGTAGTCGCTCGGGCAATTTCGCATTCGCCCGCAACTTCACCCAAGGCCCCGATCCCAACCGTCCCGCCAATGATCGTGGCAATGGCATTGCCAGCCTGCTACTCGGGCTCGGCACGGGCAATATTCAAATCGTGCCCCCACTGTTGACCTCCAACCGCTACCAAGGTTGGTTCGTTCAGGACGACTACAAGCTCACCCCGCGCCTCACGTTGAATCTCGGCCTTCGTTACGAACTGGAATCCGGCCGCACCGAGCGTTACAACCAGCTGAGCTGGTTTGATTTTGACGTGGCCTCGCCACTCGCCGCCAAGACCGGATTGCCTATTCGCGGCGGTATACGCTTTGTTGGCGACGGTGGATCGTCACCCCACCAATTCGATCTCGACAAGAACAACTTCGCCCCGCGCTTCGCGTTTGCCTACACGTTGACGCCGCGTACCGTTCTCCGCGGTGGTTACGGCATTTTTTATCTACCCTTCGCCGGAGAGGCTGCCGGCCGCTCCTCCGGTACTCCCGGCTTCAGCGCCAGCACCGACTGGGCCAGTTCGCTTGATGGCGTAACCCCCAACGACCGGTTGGCCAATCCCTTTCCCAAGGGCATCACTCAGCCGCAAGCGCCGAAGAGTGGATTGCTCACCAGCATTGGCCAGCGCTTGAGTGGCTCGGATGCCGTGGCCGACCGCGGTTCGCGCTCCGGCTATTCGCAGCAGTGGAATTTCAACATCCAGCGCGAACTGGCTGGTAAGCTTTCCGTGGAGGTGGCGTACACGGGAAGCCGCGGCTTGAAACTGCCGGATGGTCCCAACGGCATCGAGTGGAATCAACTGGATCCGCAGTATCTGTCGTTAGGTTCGCGATTGCTTGAGACCGTGCCGAATCCATTTCTGGGGTTGATTGACGCTGGAACGCTATCGGCCGCGCGCGTCACGCGGGGGCAATTGCTGCGTCCTTATCCGCAGTATCTTGGAGTGCTCAGCGCGCGCCCCGCGACCGCGGCCAGTACGTATCATGCGGCGCAGGCGCGGGTGGAAAAGCGTTTCTCAAGCGGGCTGACGCTGCTGGTGGCTTACACGAAAGCGAAGCTCATTGATGACTCCTCGCAGACGGTCGGTTTCCTGGGGCCGGCGCCCGAACATCAGGACATCTACAACCGGCGGGCGGACCGCGCAGTCTCCGGTCTCGATATCAGCCAGCGCGTTGTGACGAACTTCATTTACGACTTGCCCATCGGCCGCGGCAAGGCGATCGGCGGAAGCATGCCGCGCCTTTTGAGTCTGGCGGTGGGCGGTTGGCAAGTGAACGGAATTGTCACCTTCTCCACCAACGTGCCGCTGGCGATCGTGAACAGCCAGAACAATAGCAACGCTTTCAATCCGGTGCAGAGGCCGAATAGCTTGGGGAATCCGGAACTTCCGGGCGATCGCCCCACGTCTGAGCGTCTGGCGCGCTGGTTCGACCCGGACAAGTTCGCGCAACCTGCGGCATTCAGCTTCGGCAACCTTGGACGGACTCTGCCTAACGTCCGCGGCGATACCATTCGCAACTTCGATCTCTCGCTCTTTAAGTACATTCGGATGCGCGAGCGTTTCCGATTGGAACTGCGCGGTGAGTTTTTCAATGGTTTCAATACGCCCAGGTTCGCCTCGCCGAATCTGAACTTTGGTGCTGGTAACTTCGGGCGGGTGAACGCGCAGCAGAACGCGCCGCGCCAGGTTCAGGTGGGCGCCAAGCTCTACTTTTGAAGTGGCAACGCCTCGGCGAGTTGTATTGGGAATGATGCGTGTGACGTTTGCAATATGCCCGGCCTGCTGTTTACCCGCTTTACTGAAATGTTGAACTATCTTCCAGTGGATCAAACAGCACCTCAGCATAATGCCTTCTATCCCAGTTGCCATCGTTTGCAAACCACTCGGAGTTGAAGTTCAGTCTTCACTAAGGTAGTGAAACCGGTTAAACCCTCTATCCCCACCGTAAAATTCCCCAATCACCAGCACTTTCAAACTTTCTCGCCCTTAAAACAAAACACTTACGCAATTCCAAGAATCAATTACTCCACCGAGCCGTGCTAATTTTAGGCAGAAGGCAAATTTGCTGGCCAGCAATCTTCTACGGAAAAGTCCGCGCGGTATCCAAATTTATCAGTGACCGGTCGTGAAGTGCGAAAGACTCGAAGCGTTTCAAGGATTGGGGAATCTTTGAAACGAGCTTTCTAAGAGAATGTAACGCCGTTATGGTTGGCGGCGTCGAGAGATGAAGAGCTTAGCGGCCGGAAACGTTTTATTCGCGACGGAGGGATACGTGTATCTATTCGTAACAGAATTCACGGATACTAAATATGATTCGGCGCTGCATGCTTGATAGAATCTACGGATGCTCTTCAAGACAAGTAGCTTTTTTACACTTCTGCTCCCCGCTTTGCTAACCGCTCAAAACGCGGTTGTCGCCGGGCGGTTCAATGTTGAGCCTCCCACCCTTATTAATCTCGGCTTCGATTGGTCCATCACCGGCGACGCCAATCGCAACGCTACTGTCGACGTGCAATACCGCGAGACTGGCGCATCCCAATGGAAAGACGCTTTGCCTTTGTTGCGCATCGGGGGCGAAAAGATTTACCGGCAGCGGGAAAATCTGGAATACATGGTCCCCCACGGTTTCGCCGGCAGCATCCTGAACCTCAAGCCCGGAACCGAATACGAATGCCGCTTGACGATGAAGGACCCGGACGGAGTCAGTGGTCAGTCCGCCCAGACTGTCAAAGTCCGCACGCGGAACGAACCCAAATCCTACACCGCTGGCCGCACTCTGCATGTCTATCCTCCAGGTTGGACTGGCGCGAAGTTGGAGCCATCTTTCACCGGCCTTCTGCAAGCCTATTACGGCGCGGGGCTGGGAGATTGGAATGTTGTATGGGAACGCCGCGCCCAGCCGGGCGACGTCATCTTGATCCACGCCGGACTATACAAATCCGATCGAATGAATTATGTCGACCCGTTGATGGCCCCCTTCGATGGCAGCTACTCGCTTACTTTGAAGGGCACGCCGGAAAAGCCAATCACCATTCGCGGCGCAGGTGATGGCGAAGCGATTTTTGACGGAGACGGTGTTGGACGCTTGTTCGACGTAATGGCGTCGGAAAACCATATCTTCGAAAACTTGACAATCCGCAACGTGGATTACGCGATCTTCGCCGGTCAAAAAGAAGTGATGGGCGCCAAGGGCCTCACCGTTCGCAACTGCCGGTTTGAAGATGTGGGCTTCGGCATCACAACCGAATTTGCGGGCTCGCGCGACTTCTTCATTATGGACAACATCATTCTCGGTCGCCTCGACCGCTATCGCTTAATTGGTTGGAGTAACCCCGGCATTTACGGTATGCATGCAATGCGCAGTTACTACGGCGTGAAAGTTTACGGGCAAGGGCACGTGGTGGCGCATAATTCCATCGCCTATTTTCATGACGCAATCGGCATCTCTACATACGGAACGCCCGACCCAACGCAGCTACCGGTCGCGATTGATATTTACAACAATGACATGCACATGTCCGGCGACGACTTCATTGAAACCGATGGCAGCGCGTACAATGTCCGCGTGATGAATAATCGCGGGACGAACGCGGCCCACGGCGGGTTAAGTTCGCAACCCGTTTTCGGCGGTCCAATCTATTTCATACGTAACGTCATGTATAACGTGGCCAGTGGGGTCAGCTTCAAATTCAGCGCCAAACCCGCTGGCATGTTGGTCTATCACAACACCGTCATCAGCGAACATGTCATGCGCGATCCACACTCGAACACGCATTTCCGAAACAATCTTTTCCTCGGTTCCGACGCGCCGGACCGGGGCATTTTGACTTTAGCCAACGCCACCGCTTACTCCGATTACGACTATGACGGCTTCCGTCCGAATCGAAAAGGTGGAGGCCAATACAACTGGCTTTCACCCGCCAACCCATTGGAGCGCTTGTATGAACCCAAGCCCGGGGATTGGAAAGTATTCTCCACGCTTGCCGAAATGCAGAAAGCTACCGGCCAGGAACAACACGGCATGGAGGTGGACTACGATATTTTCGAAAACCTGCAAGGCCCGGACGGCTCAAAGCGTCACGCCGTTTATCATTCCATGGACTTGAACTTCCGGCTGAAGCCAGGGGCGAAGGTGATTGACGCTGGCGTCCGTCTGCCAACAGTGAACGACGATTTTACAGGCCGCGCCCCCGATCTTGGCGCGCTCGAATTTGGTAAGCCGGAACCCATTTACGGCCCACGTTCCGGAGTGAAACAACCCTTCTACAGGTAAGGATTTTTT
>JAYVXT010000546.1:0-4768 GCA_043785065.1 Bryobacterales bacterium
GCCGGGCCTAACCATTTGTCCCATTCTTCCGCGGATGGCGGGGCGGTGTTGGCCGCATTCCCCAGGCCATTGGGCCATTCGTTCTGTAAATGAAAGCCACGGGCCACGGTTACTTTACCGAGGCCGCCTTCCCGGACGAACTGGGCCGCTTCCTGTAGATATTTATTGCTCCGCCGTTGAATACCCACTTGCGTGATGCGCTTGGTTTCGGCGGCTACCTCCACCATGCGGCGCCCTTCGGCGACGGTTAGCGAAAGCGGCTTTTCGCAATACACATCCTTACCGGCGCGGCAGGCTTCGATGAACATGAGTGCATGCCAATGGTCGGGCGTGGCGATGACGATGGCATCCACGTTTTTGTCGTCAAGAACCTTGCGGTAGTCCTTGTATCGCGCAGGCGCGGCGCAGGAACGTTTGACGGCTAGGTCCAGGTAATCGTCACGAAGGTCGCACACGGCCGTGGTTTGCTGATCGCCGAATTCCATGAAAGCTTCGTGCACTTGGTCGCCGCGATTGCCAAGGCCGATGTATCCCATGCGCAAGCGCTCGTTCGCGCCCATAATGCGGTTGTAGCTTAGCGCGGTCACTGCCATCGTGCTAGTAAATGTCCGGCGGGAAAAGTCACCCATTTGAAATTTGCTCCTAGTATGCTGAGATGAATGCGTAGAAGAATTGTACTACTTGCTCCACTGGGACACTTAATGGCAAACAAATTATTCGCCGCAACTAAAATTCTGGTTCACGGCCATCGCGGCGCTCGTGCGTTGCGGCCGGAAAACACGTTGCCTGCTTTTGATTATGCCATCGAACATGGTGTGGATTGTTTGGAACTGGACATGGCGGTGACTAAGGATAATGCCGTGGTTGTTTCGCACGATCCGCATATGATTCCCGCTTTTGCAACGGGTCCGGCCGGGCCGAATACGATTCGTGAAATGACGCTGGACCAGTTGCGCAAGTGGGATGTGGGGGCAAAACAGAACCCGGCGTTTCCCAAGCAGGTTACGGTGGCCGGAACTCGCGTGCCGACACTGGATGAGGTTTTCAACCTAGCCCCAAAAGGTAATTTCGATTTCAACATTGAAACAAAGATTTTCAAGGACAAGCCGCAGTTGACGCCTTCGCCGGAAGGGTTTGTAAAGCTGGTCTTAGTGCAGATAAGGAAGCACAAACTTGAGAAACGGGTGATTTTGCAATCGTTCGATTTCCGGACTTTGGAGGCGATGAAGAAATTGGAGCCCGCCATTCGGCTATCGGCTTTGCTTGAGCCGGGTGCGCATGATTTTGTGGAGGTGGGAAAACGGAGTGGGGCAGGAATCATCAGTCCGCATTTTTCGATCGTCACACCTGAAAACGTAGCGGCGGCGCATGCGGCTGGGCTTCAAGTTGTGCCTTGGACCGCGAACACACCGCAGGATTGGGATAAGTTGATCGATGCCAAATCGGACGCGATTATTTCAGATGACCCGGCTGCGTTGTTGGAGTATTTACGAGCGCGGGAGTTGCACTAAGTCTTTGAACGGAAGATAAAGTTGGAAAGAAGTGATGAAGGATCTTTCATAGGCGTCGATCCCATGTTCTGATGGTGGTCACCGGGTTCACCCCGTTGACTGCGCCGCGCGTCGACGTGCCGGGCTAAAGAAGGGCTAAAGGCCGGGAAACACCATGTATGCATGTGAGTATGAGTACGTTCGAATTTGAATGGATTGCTTGTGAATTGGGTGACCTGTCACTTTACTGTCGCGCACCCGCCGCGGACCAGGGGGTTGCCCCACATTGGCGCTTTCGGGATTTCCCAACCGCAGTTATCCCGCGGTCAAAGACATAGAGAAGCATTATTTCTTCTTCTTTCCGCCGATGTTGTCGAGAGCCTCGCTGATGATCTTTTCGCGCTGGCCTTTGCTCCACTCATCGATCATGCGTTGCTCATCGATACCAGCGATGCGGCCCACCAGGATATAGCCGGGCAACGCGTGCGCAAGCGATTTCCAGCGAGCCATTTCAGCCAGTTCCCGCGGGGCGCGCTCTCGAATTCGATCCAGCAATTTCGCATCGCGCTTCTCGGTCATATTCACCAGGGCCGTGGCTGCCTTGTTCCTATCGGTCCAGACAACGCTTCCCAACATTTCAATAAACCAGGTAGGCTGTACTTTGATTTCCAACTCCGGCTCTTTTTCGGCTAGCGCGGCGATGGCCGTAAGGCTGCGCATGGCATTGTTGCGCACACCCTCGTCAGGGTCGCGCATGGCAAGCTGCAAAGTATCCACGACCAGCCTCTTCTTGGGAAAGTAGCCCAGTACGACGGCGGCGATGGCGCGATGCTCGGCGTTGGCGGAATCCTTGATGACGGCTTCAAGCATCGCCGGGTTCTGTTCGGCCAGGCCGATGAAACGTTCCTGGGTCTTACGGGCTGCTTGGTTTTGCATCAAGCTGTGACCGCTGGATATATCTTCGGCGGGTTCGCCTTTGCGGACCGCATCCATCATGGCCTCGGTGAATTCCTTGAACGCGTCCACTATTTCTTGGGGCAATTCTTCCGTTCCTGCTGGTTCATCGCGGAACTCGTAGCCTTTCGTACCGCGCTCCAAAACGCCGACGAACAGAATGGCCTGACTATCTTCACAACAGACGGCGGTGACGCTGGCGCGGATCACGCCGCTGACTTCGGCGATTTGCTCTTCAAGGTCGGCCTTCGATTTTGGAAGTGGATCGCCAGGCTGCAATCCGACCACCTTGCGGATTTTTTCGGCGGTGGATTTCTTGGCTCCATAGATCTCCACCAATCCTACGCGAGGTTGAGCAAAGGCGAAAGATGCCGTTAAGATAGTAAGAAAAATTGACCGCAAAACTTGTAGACGCATGCCACGCCCTCCGGGCTACGCAAATTTTTCGGACAATTCACTAACGACGGGAAGCGTTAAGCGTTGACGATGATAGGCCTTGAACATGGAAACGCCCCAGCAGGCGAGGAAGCTGAACCAAAAAAGGGTCATGGTCAGCCCGACGAGCGTGCTAAGAAAACTGGGAACCGCGAACGAGACCACCGACAGGCTGAACCAAAGGACTAGGAATGCGACGGTCATGAGGATGGATTGCAAGGCGTGAATTCGAATTTCGCGACTCTTGGAATACGGCGTCATCGTAAGGAAAAGTAGCCCTGTAAGCGCGAAGGCGGAGTAAGAGAGAGTGCAGGCTATATTTCTTGGAAGCTCATTTTGGGCCATGGCCCTTCAATTTTAGCGTGAAACCGGGCTGGAATTACGACTTGCTCAGTTTCTGTTTTAGGGCTGTCAGCATTGTGTCGATCGATTGGCGAGGCAGATCGCGGATGAAGGGTCGAATGATTGGTCCAAGGCCGATTGGAACGTCGCGAGAAAGGGAGATGGAGCGGCATTCAACCATAGTGCCGCCAGTGACAGGATGGGCAGTCCAATAAGCATTGATGCGCCACAGGAAGCCACGGTCGTCGCCTACGGGAAGCTCGGTCTCATGGGGCGTATCGGCATCATTGATTTCGGCAATTTTAGTGCTGTGGGACCAAAGCAATTGATCGACTCCCACGCGTTTCAATTGCACGTTGTATTCCGTGTTGAGATTGACGGTGAGCACGTTCTTTTTCCGCAGACGGAGGGAAACTTGCAAGGAGTCCCCCGCGTTAGTAAGAATCTTGCCACGCACCACTTCGGGGAACAGCCCGGCGTGGTGTTCATAGTCTTTCAATTGGGAGATTACTTCGGTGGGTGTTCTAGCAGGGATAAATGCAGTCCCAACCCAATCGTGAATCAATCCGCCTGGAATGCTTCGGCCCTTGGAGCCCAGGAGCGAATCAATGGCGAGTTCTCCTTCCAGTACGCGTTTCCGTTCGCTGGAAAGGAGGTCAACTCGGAGGGTGGGCTGGGCTAGGGCGGGTTCTGCATCTTTTACGTATTTTTCAAAGGCGGATATGGTTTGCGGCTGCAGTTTCGCGCTGAACTGAGCCGTCAACAAGGCCGGAGCCAAACTACCAATTAGGAGGAACGAACGCATCCATTTCCTTGGATGCAATACCGTGCGGTTTCGGTTGCAATGAAAATGTAACTATTCTTCAATGGCAAGGGTGAAATCGACGTCTTTATAGATTGGCTTTAGAGGGATGGTGATTTGGACGGACGGAATCTCAAGGACATTTTCCTCGCCGCGAATTTCGGTTAATTCCCAACGGCCAGCTTCATTGCGGCGGAACTGGTCGATGGCGAAATCCCACTGGGATACCAGGATGTATTCTTCGAGGGAGTCGATTTTGCGGTAGCTTTCGAATTTAGCGCCGCGATCATAGCGCTCCGTGGATTTGGAAAGTACCTCGAAAATTACTTTGGGGTTCAGCAGGGAACCACCGGGTTTGGAAAGCTGCACGGGGCCACAAACGATGACAACATCGGGGTAAGTGTATAGCCCTCTAGGTTCTATATGCACTCTGGCATCAAATCCCACTACCACGCAACCATCTTTAAGCCTGATGCCAGCCTCACGGCCCAAATTGAATCCAATGATACAGTGAGAAAATGTTCCGCCACTCATGGCGAACATTTCGCCGTCGTGATACTCATGCCGTTCCTCGGAGGCTTCTTCCAACTCAAAGTACTCTTCGGGGCTGATCCAAGGTTTTACTTGCGGTGTCATCTTCCTCCTATAGTAAAGCAAAAAAGCCGGACGGTCACCCGTCCGGCCTCTGTTTCAATCGATCCGCTTTATTAGAATACGAAGCGAATGGCAACTTGGGCGCGGCGGG
>JAYVXT010000547.1:0-4765 GCA_043785065.1 Bryobacterales bacterium
ACAAGACTCAAGGGTACCGGAATGCACTGGACCGTCCGTGGGGCTAGCGAGATCATCGCCCTGCGCTGTTCTATCTTGAGCGGGCGGTTCGAGGATTTCCGGGAACGCCGGGCCGCACTGCCCATCGAGGCCTGAACCCGGGGGCTACCACTTTTTTGTCGTGCACCCGCCCACCAATTTATGCCACGACATTACACGTCTAACATCTTCCCCATATTCAGCCGCTCCAATCGATGGGCGCTAATCGTTAGCAAACGGTGAAATCACAGCTGCCGTGTTTGGGAACCTAAAAGACAATTCTGCAAACTCCGGGATCAAGGGAAACCACTCTTTGAGTAGTTCGCCGTTTGATTTATTCTTTGATGAATCTATTGGTTCCGCTTTTCTCCGGAAGGTAATCCAGACCGTCAATAATAGAAACGCGCTGGTTATGATAGGGAGGATTAAGTTTAGAAAAAAGGGCACTGTAGTTGAAACCCCTCGCCTAAGGGAATTCTCCCCTCAATACGGACCACAATTGTGCAACGGTTCCAACGGCCGCAATAATAACTCCGCCCTTGACCCATCTTAAATCAGTGTGCATCTAACGGATTTTATCATTGTGAGGCAAGTAAGTTGTTTCTCATGCCTTACTCAGCCTGGCTCGATGCGCAAATCCCCAAAGGTGTTTGATCGAAACCCTGGAGCCACTAATCCGTCGCGTGTCTCAATGTAATCCCTAGGCATCTCTTTTTCCAATCTCAGTATAGCTTTGAGAATGCCCGTATATGCAGGCTGTGCGATGTGATAGTGATGAAGTCTCCACGATTCTGAAGAGGTTACGGGGACATTGACAGTCTGGCCAAGGGGCCCGCCGCGGAACAGGGGTTCCGCCCCACTGCACACTGGCTTGCGTAAGGATACGCAAATTTGCACATGTTCACATTTCCATGGCGCACTCGGCATTTTAGCCGCTACGTCTCCAGTCATCAGCTAAAATGTATTCTAGATGACAATAGAAGAACTTGAAAGGGCCTACGGGACGCTTCGGCAGCAGGCAACTGCTGTGCGGAGCTATCTTTGACGCGCCCGCCAAACTCCGCGACCTAGCCAAGACTGAACAAGCCATCTCCGACCCAGCCTTCTGGAACAACCCGGAACAGAGTCAAAAAATCATGCAGGATCGCAAGCGCCTGGAAAACGCCATCGCCGAAGAAAAAAAGGTGGCGGGCATGACTGAGGATCTGGACACGCTGTTCGAGCTGGGCAAAGAAGGCGAAAATGTCAGCGTCGATATTGAGCGCGACATGAAGACCCTTTCCATTTACGTTGAGAAGCTGGAAACGGGAATGCTGCTTTCCGAAGAGAACGACCGCTTGCCGGCGATCCTCAACATTCATCCGGGAGCGGGAGGCACGGAAAGCCAGGATTGGGCTGAGATGTTGATGCGCATGTATATGCGCTGGGCCGAACGCAATGGGTTTCCGTGTAATGTCACCGATCTGCTGGAAGGCGAAGGCGCGGGCATTAAATCAGTCACGCTTGAGATTGAAGGCGAGAATGTTTATGGGCTGCTGAATTCGGAAATTGGGGTGCATCGGCTGGTGCGCATTTCGCCATTCGATTCGGCGGCGAGGCGGCATACTTCGTTTGCTTCGGTGTTTGTGATTCCTTTGATCGATGACGACGTGAAGATTGAGATCAAACCGGAAGACATTCGCGTGGATGTATTTCGTGCTTCGGGCGCGGGCGGGCAGCATGTGAACCGCACCGAGTCGGCTGTTCGCATGACGCATCTTGCCACGGGCTTGGTAGTGCAGTGCCAGAACGAACGGTCGCAACATAAGAACCGGGCGAGTGCGATGAAGCAACTGCGGGCGCGCCTCTATGAGTACGAAATGGACAAGAAGCGGGCGGCTGACCGGAAGGTGGAGGATACCAAAATGGGTATCAACTTCGGCAGTCAAATTCGCAGCTATGTGTTGGCTCCCTACCGGATGATCAAGGATCATCGGACCAAGCTTTCCATAGGCGATGTGGATCGGGTTCTGGACGGCGACATCGGGCAATTGCTGCATGCTTTCCTTGTGTTCCGCAAGACGGGTAAAACGGCGGGCGACGGCAAGGATGACCTGGACGATTAACGCGGATCTGATTCAGCAAGCAGCGCGCCTGTTGCGCGAAGGCCGCTTGGTGGCCTTTCCAACCGAGACCGTATACGGGCTTGGGGCGCATGCGATGGACGCGGCGGCGGTGCGGCGCATCTATGAGGCTAAAGGGCGGCCTGCAACTAGCCCACTAATCGTTCATGTTGCGGATGTGGCGGCGGCGCGGGAGTTGGCGGCGGAATGGCCGGAGGCAGCGCGGAAGCTGGCTGCGGCTTTTTGGCCGGGACCGTTGACGATCATCGTGAAAAAAATGGCCGCCGTGCCGGATGAAGTGACGTCGGGATTGGGCGCCGTGGGTTTGCGCGTACCGGCGCATCCAGTGGCATTGGCGTTATTGCGGGAGGCGGGAATTCCGGTGGCGGCGCCGAGTGCGAACCGGTTTACGCAGCTTTCGCCAACGCGTGCGGAACATGTGCGCGAAGGGCTGGGCGATGCCGTGGATCTGATTTTGGATGGTGGGCCGTGCGCGGTGGGGATTGAATCGACGGTGGTTTCCATTGTTGGTGACAGGCCGGTATTGTTACGGCCGGGGATGATTTCACGGGCGCGGCTGGCGGAAGTTGTAGGACCGGTTGGCGTGACAGGCGATGCGGCTGAGGGCGAAGCGCATGCGGCGCCGGGCTTGCATCGCAAACATTACAGCCCGCGGACACTGTTGCGGATTGGGGTTCCGGATAGGTTTGATTGCGCCTATATGTGGCATAAATCCGGGCGGGAAGTGGCGCATTCGCGGCGGTTGGCGGCGGATCCCGATGGCTACGCGGCGGGGTTGTATGAGGCTTTGCACGAGTTGGATCAAACAGGCGCGCCTATAATCTATGTGGAGCCTCCTCCGAGTGGGGCGGCTTGGGATGCCATACTTGACCGGCTCTTGCGGGCGCAGACGACCTAGTATTACCGCGTACACTGTTGAAGAATTGCTGTAAGGGCTTACAGTTGCTTGGGGAGCGCAGAAGTGTCGAGCCTACACACTCTTATATGAGCTTGGTCCGAATTTACGACATGATTCCGGATTTAAGCGTCGGACGGAGTTTTTGCGCAAGACGCGCCCGCACCGCGGTTGAGTTACCCATGGCCATCGTCAGTCCCTGATTTCCCCACTTCTTTACCCTCGAAAGCATTTCTCACGAAAAGATCCGCGTTCTCGGCTGAAATGCCTGTTTCCCTCATCATTACAAGTAGATTTGAACTTGGTCCAAGCCCCAAAGCCGCGAGTTTCCTTACAATATCAATCCTCCCGGCAAGATCCATCTTTATGAAATCCCTGGCATCCAATTCGCCGTTTCTTATCGTACTATTTACGAACTGGCAACAAGCGGCCAACTCCGCCAGCCAGTTTTCAATGGGTAGCCGAAAAGAATCGAACCATAGGAAATAAAATCCGTTCGACTGGTGAGGGGAAAGACAGCACTCCGTTTAGCACCAGTAGTCCGGCAGTGCGACGGCGGCCGCTAGAGAGGACTGATTCCAAGCAAGGCCGAAAACCCCTAGGGCGGGGACGTTGAACATTATCCAGAGTCCCGTTCGAACTGGCCTATCTCTAACCTCAAGCAAGCTTTTACTGCTCTCAGTTTCAGGCGCAATTTGTTCAGAGGTCAAGAGACGCATTACCTGCTCCCATGTATATAGTTTTTGGACAGCTAGCTAGTTCTTTCAAACGTTCAACTTTATTCCTTGTCCAATCTTCGGGACGACTGAAGTTGGCGGCCCAAGGGATCCGATTTGATATTTTCCGATGATGTAGGCTAAAGGTTTGAAAGACTCTGTATTTGCAATTTCAAAAACACTTGTGCGAGCGCTGATTGCAAATGCCTTTTTCGATTATCGGTCACAGGTTAAATATCGTTGTTAGCATCCCAAGCTTACGATACATTTGTCCCATTTGCATTCGAGGAAAGCACTGAGGCCACGTTTCCAAATTTGTCGTAGGTATAGCTTAATGTCAATCGCGGCACGGCCTTGCTCCCCACTTGGTCGCGGCTGGTTCATGCGTAGGTTATTGTGTCGTAAGGGCCATCGCCGAAAATGAGACCGGTGCTGCGCCGAGAATTGCATCCGGCTACCGGCTCAAATGCCCAAGGCATGGTCTACGCATCCTCACTTAGAGGGGTGAGAAAATAGGCGAATCATATCTAGGAAAAGATTGTGGGTCGCCTTGGCGGCGTATGCGGTATTAGGTCTCGCGGCATTTACCTTACGGGAAACCTCGCTTCGGCAGATAGGTTGGATATTTTTGGCCGGTTTTGCCGTCAAAAGCTGGATAGCCGCATCCCGCACGGACGGGTAGAGCACCCTCATCGGAGGGCTCCCACACTAAGTAAAACCCACCCCGCTAACTCAGTAATCATGTCTACTTGAATTCGAATCCCCCAATGATACGATCACACCAGTGGTAAGTAGTTTTCGCAAACAGTTACTTTGTTCGTTTCAAAACGGGACGAAAATTCCGATTTGGCACTGACGCCCCAATCGTTGTGTGCCGGAATGAAACGCGTGAAGAGTTGAACTTGCAGCTACCCTAATAGCGCTCAAAGAAGGCGGCCGCCTCTTAAACCGAATCGTTCGATGGAGTTCCCTTGCGCGGGGAAGTTGTACATTTGCCCCGCTATGCCCGATGT
>JAYVXT010000548.1:0-14759 GCA_043785065.1 Bryobacterales bacterium
GTACGTGAATTTTGGGGGAGGACCAGCAACTTTCATAAGTGGAGTTATCCAGAACTCGCGTGAAGATGCACTCAACTCCTTGCCTATCGGTCCGAGGCCTGCTGGTCAGCCTGAGCCTTATGCATTTTATCGGGCAGCGGGAGGGCTCATTGTCCCCACCATGTTCACCCCCACCACGACGCCCAGGCTGGTGGAGTTGATATTGGAAGCACGTAAGCAATGGGTCAAGGAAGTTACTGATGAACTCACTGTCTTGTTCTTGACGATGGTTGGAGCAAAGTTGATTTTCTCCGCCCGCGGTTTGGTCAGAAGTGGGAAACCTCATAAACCCTCAGCCGCGTCCGGTCCGCAGCGTAAACCGCCTGCTGTTCCGAAAGGTCCTCAGGTTACACCTGATCACGTACCAGCGGTAGCGGAAGAAGCGCCGCCCGTCTCCGGTATTTATCAGCGAGCGGATATTCCCCAAGTAGGAGAGAATGCACTTACTGGAACTGACGCTGCGAGGGCTGGCCCGCGCCAGCCAACTCCGCCGGGTGGCCCTTGGACAAGACCAGGTTATGTGCCACCTGGCCAGCCGAAGCTACGTTCAACAACGCCACCATCTCCCCGTAAATCTCTGCCTGACGTCGAGTTCGGGAAGCGAAAACCAAGTGCGACGGACGTCAAGAGTGGCCCGCGCACCCTGTCAGAGCACGCGGATGAACTGGGATCGACCGCAAACTCGGATGAAAAGCTCACAACTCGAAAGCAGGGCGAAAAGCCCCTAACTCAGCGCGGGCAAATCGCCAGAGCCGGTCAGGAAATCGAAGCAAGCAAGGTGGCGGAGTTCGGCCAGCGCAATCCGGACTATCAAGTCATTTCCAATACAGACTTCGCTAAACAGCGTGGCGGCTGGCTAAAAAGAGTTTTTCCGGCCGGGAATAGTGGCCCGGACGCCGTGGCGATATCCGACAAGAAAAGAATTATCAAGGTATTCGACTCCAGCGGTTCGCCAAACGCAGAACATATTGAAAAGACCATCAACTACAAGGTTGAGATCAAAGCGAATCTGCCGGAGGACCTCCATGGGTACACTGTTGAGTGGGAGGAGAGTTACTGGCAGGCCGGAGAAAAGGGCCTGAAGGGAAAGTGAACGGAGTTATAGACAGAGAGGTCAAGATGAGTACATTCCCTAATTCCCCACGACTCCTAAAAGGCGGCATCGTCCTCGTCGGCACTTCGCCGCTGCGCATCATCGGGCTGCAATACAATCCCGACACCCTTACCCGATCCCTCCAAGTCCAGGGCCTCAGCGAAGGTGGCGACCGCTCCGAAGCCTTGCGCCTTAAAGGCCCGCCCATCGAAACCATCAAGCTCGAGGCGGAAATGGACGTCACCGATCAGCTTGAATTCCCCGATCAGAATCCCAATGCCGCGAAGTTAGGACTGCATCCACAGATTGCAGCGCTGGAAACCATCGTCTACCCGACCAGTGAACAACTTCAGTTCAACAACACACTCGCCGGGCTAGGCACTCTTGAAATCGTTCCCATGGAATCATTTCTCACTCTTTTTGTTTGGAGCAAGAACAGAATCGTCCCGGTCCGCATCACCGATCTAAGCATCACGGAGGAAGCCTTTGACGCGGCGTTGAATCCGATCCGCGCGAAAATCAGCCTCGGCATGCGAGTCCTTAGCGTCACCGATCTAGGCTTCCAGCACAAAGGGGGAAGCTTCTATATGGCCTACCAACAGCAGAAAGAGCAATTGGCCAAACTTAGCCCCAGCGCCAATTTCAACACGCTGGGCATTCCGCGGATTTCGTGACAAAACGATATGTTTCCCATCAATAGCCGATACCTTAACATCTCCACTGCCGAGTACCAAACGGCGACCGGTAAGAAGCATGTTTACTTGCGGCGGCGCATGCTGCCCCCGCCGGAGAATTTCCATACAATTCATGAACACGTGGTTGCGCAAGGTGACCGGCTGGACAACATCAGCGCCCAATATTTCGGTGACCCCGAATTATTCTGGCGCATTGCGGACGCCAATGGCGCCATGCACCCGCAAGATCTGACGGCAACTATCGGCCGACGATTACGCATTACTCTGCCGGAGGGGATACCGGGAACGCCGAATGCTTAAAGGTCTCTACCTGACGTTGATGGTTGGCCCGGTTGTACCGGTGCCTGTGCCGCAATTCGTTTTGGATTCGCTGTCCAGCGTCACCGTCACTAACAGTGCCGAACCGCATACACCCAGTGGCTTCGACTTAACATTTACCCTCAGTACCCGCTCACCGCTGCATACTCTATTTCTACTATCAGGAGGCGCTTCGGTTCCAATCGTGCGTGTGATCCTCATCGCCACCATAAATGGCATCCCCGATGTTTTGATCGACGGCGTGATTACCAAGCAGGACGTCAGTCCCGGATCGAACTCCGGAAATGCAACGCTCAGGATCACCGGCGTTGATCTTACGGCGTTAATGGATCTTGTTCCATTGGACGGATTTCCGTATCCCGCTATGGCTGCTGAAGCGCGGGTGGCTGCCATTCTCGTCAGGTATGCGCCATTTAGAATCGCGCCGCTCGTCGTCCCCAGCATCCTGATCGACGTCCCAATTCCCATTGAACGAATCCCTCGCCACCAGGGAACGGACCTCGCCTACATCCACCAGTTGGCTCACGAAGTGGGTCATGTATTTTTCATCACTCCGGGATCAGTTCCCGGAATAAATATCGCCTACTGGGGGCCGGATGTTCGAATTGGACCGCCACAGCCGGCGCTCAACATCAACATGGATGCGCACACAAATGTAGAATCGCTCAGCTTCTCATTCGATAACGAAAGAAAAGAGCAACCCTTCATATACATTCAGAACCTGATCTCGAAGGTATCCATACCAATTCCGATTCCCGACATCAACCCGTTGAGCCCACCTTTGGGCCTGGTTCCCACCATTCCCAAGAAATTCGTGAATATTTCCGGAACGGCCAAGCTGTCGCCAATCCAGGCGGTGATGAGGGGCTTGGCGAGGACCTCTCAGACTTCCGATACTGTCACGGCCTCGGGCTCGCTGAACGTCTTGCGCTATGGCCGTATCCTGAAATCGCGCGGATTGGTGGGTGTGCGTGGGGCGGGCGTGGCCTTTGATGGCCTATACTATGTCAAAAGCGTCACCCATAACATTAAACGTGGCGAATACAAACAGAATTTCACGCTTGGCCGGAACGGCCTTATCTCGACTCTTCCAAGGGTGCCTGCATGAGCGAACCAAAGAAATATTACGGCAAATATAGGGGCACTGTTGTGAATAACATTGATCCACAACAGATCGGCCGTATTCTGGTCATGGTCCCGGATGTCTCGGGCCTGGTTCCCACAAGCTGGGCAATGCCTTGCGTTCCCATTGCCGGAAAGCAAATGGGTACATACTGTGTTCCGCAAGTGGGTGCGGGTGTATGGGTGGAGTTTGAACAAGGCGACCCTGATTACCCAATTTGGGTAGGCGGTTACTGGGGAGTCGTGGCGGAAGTTCCAGTGCTTGCGCTGGCGGGCATTCCAGCCAGTCCCAACATCGTTTTGCAGTCGGCGGCGCAAAACTGCATTGTTCTGAGTGATCTTCCAGGCCCGACTGGGGGAATTATGTTAAAGAGTACAACCGGAGCGACCATCATTGTGAACGACACTGGCATTTATATCCAAAATGGCAAGGGCGCCAGTATTGTGATGGCTGGCCCCAGCGTGACCATCAACAACGGGGCAATGGTTATAGTATGAGGAGCTTCTAACGTGCCCGGATTCTTACTTCACGTCGGCGCAACGGTGCTGTGTTCTCACGGAGGCCAAGCCCAACCAACCATCCCAAATCCGCGGGTTACGGTTATGGGCCAGCCCATCGTTTGCATGCCGGCCCCGTACGTTGTGGCAGGTTGCGCGCTTCCTCCGCCCATTGTCGCGAATGGTCCCTGCATCATTGCTCAATGGGTCAGCGGATCCACGCGAATCACTTCCAACGGCCAACCTGTTCTCTTGTTCGACAGTCAGGCCATCTGCGCTCCAACAGGAACGCCTTTGCTTATTGTTATGACTCAAACCCGCGTAACTGGAATGTGACTTTCATGAATATCGACTTTCCAATCCACTTTAACAAGCGAGGGGGCACGGCCGAAGCCTATGACGAAGATCATATCCGTCAAATGATCGAACAGCTTCTGTTCACCAGTCCTGGAGAGCGCGTCAACCGCCTGGAATTCGGAAGCGGCATTCTGCAAATGATCTTCGCGTCTAACAGTCCGGAGTTGGCTGCTGCGCTCCAATTCACCATTCAGGGGGCAATCCAACAATACATGGCGGATGTTATTGAGCTTCAATCGCTGGAAGTTTCAAGCGAGGATGCCACCCTGTTTGTCAAGTTGGAATACGTCATCCGCCGGACCGGCCAACTAGTCAACACGCAGTTCTTACGCCAGGTTTAATAGAATGAAACCCATCCAAATCTGTCACGACGAAAAGCGCCGCAAAGATGTTAGAAAGAAGCCTCTAAATGGGATTGACTACATTGAAATCGACCGCGCTTCAGGCGCTCCCGCGCCGGCACTTTTGGTCTACTTCTTCGGTAAGGCTCCAGCCGACCTCACGACCTCCAACATTAAAATCGATGGTGGTACGCGCATTACGGACGTAAAGGTCACTGAAGTCCAAATAAACCCATCCGCGGACGCTGACCAGGAAGGCTCCGCCAGCATTGGAGTGGACAAAGACGGGGATTTTTCCACCTACACTCTTAGCATCACTGGCCTGCCAGGTTTCGATCCGGTCTATTCCAGTTTCAACTTCACATTCAAACCAGAATGTCCCGCCGATTTGGATTGCAAGAACGAACCTTCATGCCCGGTTGAGCGTGGTGACGAACCGGAGATCAACTATCTAGCCAAGGATTACCAGGGCTTCAGACAGCTGATCCTCGACCGCTGGTCGCAAATTCTGCCGGAGTGGAAGGAGCGTCATGCCCCCGATCTGGGAATAGCCCTTGCCGAAATCCTTGCCTACACGGGCGATTCCCTGAGCTATTTCCAAGATGCTGTCGCCACCGAAGCCTACCTTGGGACAGCTCGTGAACGCATCAGCGTCCGGCGTCATGCGCGTCTAGTGGATTATGCAATCCACGAGGGATGCAACGCGAGAGCTTTGGTCTGTATCGAAGCCGATTCCGATACGCCCGAACTTGACCCGGGCGATTTTTACTTTGTCACCAACCCCTTTGCGGATGATGAGCCGGCCGTTGTGAAGCAGAGTAAGCTTAAATCGGCTCCGCCTTCCGCGTATGAAATTTTCGAGCCAATAGCCGTTAAGCCTTTCCGTTTTTATTCAGCTCACAGCCACATACTCTTCTACACTTGGGGTGATCGTCAGTGCAACCTTCCCAAGGGCGCTACTAATGCAACGCTAAAGGACACATGGGGGCCGGAACCGGCTCTTCCGGCAGAACCAAGCTGCAAGAAAGCCATGTCGAACAAAGAGCCCGACGCCGGCTACAAGGAAGTGCACCATCAGCATGAACAATACCAACCGCCGATTCGCACCCGCAGGCTTGAGAATCTTAAATCCGGAGACCTGTTGGTCTTCATGGAGAACGGTGAAGCTCCAAATCCTCTCAATTGCCACGCCATCCGCATAACGCGAATTCAGCGCGACATCGACACGCTGTACGACCAACCAGTCGTAAACATCTGGTGGGATGCCGCCGACGCTCTGCCGTTCAGACTCTGCCTTTCCAGCCTCGGCCCTGCGCCTGAATGTGAATTCGCCGGTGACTTGTACGTAGCTTTGGGCAATGTCGTTCTAGTGGATCATGGCCGCCGGGTTGAGCACGAGCCACTAGATGGTTGCGTGCCCATACTAGATTCGGTCGAACGTTGTACTCACGAGGGGCACTCCTGCGGACGCAGCCGAACGCCGGGAAACTTCCGCCCTGTTCTTACGAGCGGACCGCTTACGTTTGCGGAGCCGGTAAAGACCGATACGCCGGCGTCCAATCTTTTACAGCAAGATCCCCATCGGGCTCAGCCCCAGATCAAGCTCTCCCTTGTTACGCTCAGCGGTGTTTGGGATGCAATACTCAAGACCGAAAAAACGGAACATGCCGCGATTTTGGTTCTCGAACAAAATTGTAAGCAACTTGACGGTTCCTATTCCAGCGGGCATGGCAGTAACAAAATTTTTGGGACATTAGATGGCGACCAAGTGTCCTTGAAATTCACCGACGTTCATGGAGAGCACAACTTGACGGCGATACTTCGCGATGGCGCGCTGGAAGGCGCGCTCAACTCCCATGACGCCTTCCGGGCCAACAAGCGCCACAAGGACACCCCCTGGACGTCACGGCCTGATTTGCTTTCCAGCGGACCACGAGATAACCACTTCGTTGTCGAATTGGACAACTCAAGCGTTGCGCATTTGCGGTTCGGTGACGGCGAACTAGGCCGCATGCCCGAAACGGGTGCAGCCGCGGTTGCGTCTTACCGGATTGGCGGCGGCCCAGCAGGCAACCTGGGCGCAAACATGATCAACAGGATTGTGCTTCGGAAGGTGATCGACGGCCTTGAGATTTCCAAAGTGTTCAACCCTAAAGAAGCCGCGGGCGGTACAACGCCGGAAGCGATAGAGGATATCAGGTTAATGGCGCCAAGCGCCTTTCGGAGCCGGTTGGAACGTGCAATCACCGCTGACGATTATGCCATTCTTGCCGCGCAAAATCCCAAAGTGCAACGTGCCGCAGCAGAGCTCCGATTCACCGGATCCCGTTACGAAGTTCGAGTCGCCATTGACCCCTTCGGTTCTGAGATCCCCAGTTCCAGCCTGCTGGCGGAGATCAAGCGCTCTCTATTCCGCTACCGCCGCATTGGCCACGATCTTGAAGTCGTGCACGCCCGCTACGTGCCACTCGATATCGAAATTGCCATTTGCGTGCGCCCTGGTTACCTTGCAGCCCACGTCAAAGCCGCCCTGCTCAATACTTTGGGGACTGGCGTACTTCCCGGCGGCCGCCTTGGTTTCTTTCATCCCGACAATCTTACTTTCGGCGGCAGTATTTATCTGAGCCGTCTGGTGGCTGCAGCCCAAACCTTGGAAGGCGTTCAGGCGGTGGAGGTAACGAAGCTTCAGCGGCTCTATATAGACGACGATTCGGCGATTGGAAGTGGCAACCTCGCCATTAGCCCACTTGAAATCGCCCGGCTCGACAGCGATCCCAATTTCCCCGAATACGGCCGGCTCAAACTCACTATGGGAGGTGGACGATGAACTCAAACTGTGGATGCGGCAGCGGCGTTCGCCAATTAACCCCAGCTGATCCTGATAACCGGCCCGGTCTCAATACGATTGCGTACCGTGCGGGCACACACTTCACGTTCCTTGAGACAATGAAGGCGCGCCTTGGCGATCATCCGGAACTACTCGGGTTGAGCAAGCGAGATGGCTCTGACTTCTCCATAGCCCTTCTCGATGCCTGGTCGATAGTGGCCGATGTCCTCACTTTCTATCAAGAGCGCATTGCCAATGAAGGCTATTTGCGTACCGCCACAGAGCGCGTATCAGTCCTTGAACTCGCCAGTCTGATTGGGTATGAGCTTCGCCCTGGCGTTGCGTCCAGCGTTTATTTGGCATACACCATCGACACGGACAGATCGAAACCGAAACCGGCCCCAACTTTCACCGACATCCCAGCCGGTGGCCGCGCCCAAAGTATTCCAGGACCAGGAGAACTGCCCCAGTCTTTTGAAACATCGGCTCTGCTTAAAGCTAGTGACACATGGAACAACCTAAGAGTTCGCAAGACCCAACCTCACCAAGTGAAGAAGGACGACAACGAACTCTACTTCAAGGGGATCACCACCAATCTCAAACCAGGGGATCGCCTGCTGTTCGATTTCGGCGATAAGCATACCGAGGATCGGGTAGTGCGTCGCATCCTTGCTGTCGATCCGGACAATGACAATGACCGCACCAAAGTTACGCTGAGCTTCAAGCCCAAGGTAGCAACCATCTTGGAAAATAAGTCTCTCTTGCAAGCCACCAACGAGTTGCTCAAGCCGCTGATCACCCCACCTGCTACACACCCGGTCAGCTCAATGCAGCTCCCGCGCGACATGAATGGCACATTCTCCGATAGCTCCGATCTGGTCCCGAGGCTAATGACGGCTTTCCATCCCGAAATCACTCCACGGCAATTGTATACGGCCCTCGAAAACGCCCCTGCGGCATCCTCACCCATCGCCGACCTCTACGTGTTTCGCACTCGAGCTTCGCCATTCGGAGCAAACGCTCACGCGAAGCAAGTTTTCGGCGCGAGCAATCAAATTAAGGATTCCGTTGAATGGCCTCTAACTACCGCTGTACCAAGTGGCATCGAGAAATTCACTGCGCGAATAATCATCGGAAACGTACTTCCTAATGTCGCAAGTGAAAATCCCAATTCAAATATCGCGCCAGGGTGGGCCGTTGACACTTCCCTCGCACTTGGTGCGATTTCGCTTAAAGATCACACCAATACAGGCATTAGATCAGGGGACTTCTTCACAATCGAGTTTCCTGCGGCGAATGACAACATTGATGTCACTTTCACTGAGCTCCCCAATTTGAATCCGCCGTTTCGACTTGAATATAAGTTCCGAAGGCGCTCGCTTGAATTCTCCGTAGGCGCATCCAAAGAAAGCCAATTGGGAGGGGCGGGCGTCGAGATCACAACGAGGGGGACCGATCCCAGCAGCAGCGTCATGTTCGATACAAGTAGAGTCGGACTCGGTGGGCGGAGCCTCGCCGCAGATGTCTCACGTCGTACCGCTTTTTTTGCCTTTCACATCGAAGGCAATTCCAACACTGCCACCGCAACTAAGGACACCGAGGTTAAAAATATCATCTCGCTCGACAACATCTACGACAAGGTTGTGCCGGGCGGTTGGATACTCCTTGAAGGCGCTATGAATGGGCCTCTTGTGAGTCGCATCCAGGAAGTTACGGAACGTTCGCGATCCGATTACGGCATTTCCGGCAAGGTAACCGAGATCACTCTTGACCAGCAGTGGCTCGATACGAAATCTGACCTGGGCGCTGTCCGTAAAGTAGCAGTTTTCGCACAAAGCGAAAAGCTTGAGTTGGCCGAAGATCCCATCGAAAAACCCATTAATGGTGATGTCCTCGAACTCGATGGCATCTACCCAGGCCTCGAGAGTGGGCGTTGGCTCATCGTATCCGGCAAACGAAATGATGGTGTTGAAGTCACCGCCTCTGAACTAGTCATGCTAGCGGGCACGGAGCTGAAACCAAATCCCGACATCCCGGGCGATAGGAGGCACACCTTCCTAAAGCTGGCCGACAAAGGTTTAGCCTACAGGTACGATCCCAATTCCGTCACGATCTTCGGCAATGTGGCCCAGGCTACACACGGCGAAACGCGAGTCGAAGTGCTGGGCAGCGGCGATGCCAGCCGCCCTCTCCAGGAATTCCAGCTGAAGCAATTTCCGCTTACCTATGTCTCAGCCACTACTCCAAGCGGAAATGAAAATACATTGAACATACGGGTTAACGATATCCTTTGGCGCGAGGCTTCGGGCCTGTCTTCCCTTAGCCCCAATGATCGCTCTTTTCTAACTCTTACCGGCGACGATTCCAAAACAAAGGTTGTCTTTGGGAACGGGGTTCGAGGGGCGCGTCTTCCTACCGGAATAGAAAACGTCAAGGCGGTCTACCGCACTGGAATAGGCATAGCCGGAAACGTCAAAGCCGAGCAGATCTCCATACTATCCACCAAGCCTTTGGGCGTGAAGGAGGTGATCAACCCGATCCGTGCCTCCGGCGGAGCCGACCGCGAATCTCGCGATCAGGCGCGCCGGAACGCACCCTTGGCGGTTATGTCGCTCGACCGGTTGGTATCGGTCCAGGATTACGCCGATTTCGCTCGCACTTTTGCCGGAGTAGGGAAAGCAGTTGCGACCCAAATAGGCGGCCCAGTCCGAATCATAATCGCCGGTGCTGATAGCATCCCAATTGACGAGTCCTCTAACTTGTTTAAGAATCTCGGGGCTGCATTCCGAGTATTCGGTGACCCGCAGCAATTTATCCAGTTGGCCGTCTACGAACCATTGCTCCTTGTTATCCAGGCCAAGGTTGCCATTCTTCCGGACTTCCAGTTCGAAACCGTTGCCCCCAAAATCCGCACCGCGCTACTAAGCGAATTCTCTTTCGACAATCGCAATCTGGGGCAGGACGTGCTTCGAAGCGAAATTGTCGCCACGATTCAGAACGTCGAAGGTGTCCAGTACGTCAACCTGGATACGCTTCGAATCATTTCGAAAGATCTGGCCGCGCTCCCAAAAGACGATGAAAAACATATTGAGCATGCCAATATCATCCCCCGCGGCGTTGCGCCCCTTCGGATATTGCCCGGCCAATTGGCCTATCTAACCCCTGATATTAGTGAAACTCTTATCCTCACGGAGCTGGTAAATGCCTAATACAACCATGCCTGATATGGATCGACTGTATAATCTTCTTCCGGTCTACCACCGCCAGAAGGACGCCGAGGCCGGCGAGCCTCTTCGTGCGCTTTTGCAGGTGATCGCTGAGCAAGTGAACATCGTGGAGCGCGATATATCCCAGTTGTATGACGACTGGTTCATTGAGACCTGTCAGGATTGGGTAGTCCCCTACCTTGCCGACTTGGTCGGCTACCGCCTGGCGCCGGAGGCTGGCGAGCCGGGTAATGTCTCAACGGTCGAAGGACGCCGGCGTAACCGCACCCTGATCCCGCGCCGTGAAGTTGGCAATACTTTACGCTATCGCCGGCGGAAGGGAACCCTTGCTCTGTTGGAGCTTATAGCAAACGACCTTGCAGCATGGCCCGCGCGAGTAGTCGAATTTGGCCGCCTGCTCGGCGTGACCGCATCGCTTAACCACCTTCGGCCTGATCGTGGTCGCATAGTTAATGCCCATTCCGGCCCGGCGCTGGACTTGATCAACTCCCCATTTGATATGCTGCCCCATACCGTGGACGTACGCCGCGTCGCTTCCAAATATCAACCTGGGCGTTATAACATCGACAGCATAGGTTTGTTTGTTTTCCGACTGAAGTCTTATTCGATTACGCGCTCGGAGGCCCGCTGCATGGAAGAAGGCGATGAGGCCGGCGACCATTGCTTTACCTTTAGTCCATTGGGCAACGATAGGCAACTTTACTGCGCCGGCGCGCAGGATGGCGAGCCGGCCCGATTCACTACTGAGCTGAATTTGCCAACTCCTATCAGCCGACGCTCCTTCGAGGAACGGTGGTCAGGCTTCAATCACGGAATCGCATCCGATGCTTACTATGGCGAAGGCAAAAGCATAGCGATTTGGCGCGGAAAGAATGCTACCGAACTAATTTCCCGCGAAAAGATCATTCCTGCCCACCTGGAAGGTTGGAAATACCGCCCACCGTCGGGTTATGTGGCAGTGGATCCTGTGCGCGGACGTATCTGTTTCCGTCCGGGCGAAGCTCCTCCGGATGTTATCGTCAGCTATCATTACGGATTCAGTGACGATATTGGCGGTGGCGAATACCTGCGTCCGGAATTCCTTAGCGACCAAGAACGGACATACATCGTTAGCTCCGACGGTGGTGAGGTGTACGGCCAGATTCACAAGGCTCTTGATCAATGGAAACGTGAAAAACCGGCTCGCGCAGTTATCGAAATTACTGATAGCCAAACATACAACGAAGACCGCATTAACATCGAGCTTGAAAGCAACCAATTCCTGGAACTCCGCGCCGCTCAGGGTTGCCGTCCAATAATTCGCATTGTGGACAGTGAATCGGGACGCGCTGAGTCCATTTCCATTGGCGGAAAGAGTGGGGGTAAGGTCGTCTTTGACGGAGTGTTCATCACAGGCCGCAACGTACGGGTAAAGGGCGATCTGGATGAAGTCGTCTTCCGCCACTGCACATTGGTTCCCGGATGGGGTTTGCACCATGATTGCAAACCGCGACACGCCGGGGACCCAAGCATTCAGATTCGCGGTTCCAGCGCCCGGCTAACTATTGAGCACTCGATCCTGGGCGGAATTCAGATTGAGCAGCCCCAGCGCGAAAACGAGCCAACCCGTATCCGGATCAGAGACAGCGTTCTAGACGCTTCCAGCAGCGAATCCTTAGCCATTTGGGATGAAGATTGTGTCGCCGCCTGGGCGACTCTTACCATTTTGCGCAGCACTATCCTTGGACGGATGCAAATCCACGCCGTGGAACTGGCGGAAGATTCAATTTTTACGGGAGCTCTGACGGTTGCCCGGCGACAGAGTGGTTGCGTTCGATTCTGTTACCTACCCCAAAAATCCCGCACGCCTCGCCGATTCGATTGCCAGCCTGACTTGGCCTCACGCCATCTCGCGGGCGCTGCTAAGGTAAACGCGGAATCGAGCGTGGTTCCAGTCTTTAATAGCACGCGTTATGGAACGGCAACATATTGCCAGCTTGCTGAACTGTGTCCCGAGGCGATCCGCCGCGGCGCTAGCGATCAATCCGAAATGGGTGTGTTCCACGATCTATTTCAGCCACAGCGCCACGCTGCCTTGCTAGCGCGCTTGGAGGAGTATGTTCCTGCGGGCTCACAAGTCGGAATTGTTTTTGCATCATAGGAGAAATTCATGAAAGGCGACTTTTCGAGAATCACTTTCGACCCAAGGAAGCATTATTCTCGCGTACTCATGCAGCAAGGGCGCGTGCAAATAGATGCTGATTGGAATGAGCAAGTGGCTATAATCCTGCACCGGCTGGAGACGATGGCAAAGGATCTTATTGGCCCCCTAGGCGGCGGACCAAGGGACAACTGCGGCTTTGTGATTGAGAGAATTGAGGGCGAGGGTAACGACTTCAAAATCTCTCAAGGCCGATACTATGTCGAAGGGCTGCTATGCGAGAACGACCATAATAACCTAACCTTTCACAAACAACTGCGTGGTGAAGATGATGTCAAATTCGAAATCGGCAAAGACTATCTCGTTTATTTAGATGCGTGGGAGCAGTACGTTAACGTGATCGAGGACCCAAACATCCGCGAGAAGGCCCTTGGCGGCCCGGACTCCGCCGGACGATCAAGGATTGTTTGGTCAGTTCGCGCTATGGATCTGGCGCAAATTCCGGGTTTCGTCATGGCTCCGCAGCCGTGCATCGGAATCAAGGATGAGAACATGTGGAAAAAGATCTTCCCTGTGATTCAACCACCCAATCGCGGCATGCTCGCCGTCATGACGGAACAACCATCCCATGACAGCGACTCCCCTTGCATAGTGTCGCCGGCTTCCCGGTACCGCGGCATGGAGAATCAACTTTATCGCGTCGAAATCCACTCCGGCGGCAACGCGCCGCTTTCAGGCGAGAAGTCCAACAGGAATGACGCTACATTTAAATGGTCCCGTGAAAACGGCTCGGTTATTTTTCCAGTTGCTGCGGTAAGGGATCAGCAAATCCTTTTGGATCCTCTTAGTCTTCATTCAACGATCAAGTTGAAGGCCAAAGACTGGGTCGAACTAATCGACGACGACCAAATCGCACTGGCTCAACCCGGAGAGCTTCTCCAAATCATGTCCTTGGGTCAAACGGAATTGGAACTCAATGTGAATGGGGTTATCAAGCCTGTGGAGTCCAAAAAGCATCCATACCTGCGCCGCTGGGAAGGCTCAACGAAGATCGTGGAAGGCCGCTTGCTTACTCTGGAAGACGGCATCCAAATCCGTTTCGAGCCGTGCGAGCCAAAGAACCAATATCGACCCGGAGACTTTTGGTACATCCCCGCCCGTACTGCCGATAACGGAATAATTCTCTGGCCCAAGCCTGTTCCGCCGGATGGTATAACTCATCGCTATGCTCCGCTAGGCACCGTCAAGAAGGAAGTCGGAGAAAAGTTAACTGTAACGCAATGTGCTATGAAGTTCGATCCGGTCGTTGGGACTCCTTAGAGAAGCATGCGAATGCTATCTATTAAGAAAAAACGGAAACTTTGGAGGCGATATCGTGGTTTGCCCGGCTTGTCAATTTGGAAACAAAGAGGGTGCGAAACGGTGCTGGGCGTGTGACATAGCTCTGCCTGTCGCCCCTCATCAACCTGCACTTTCCGTGCCGTCTCCAATTCCGAACTCATTGCGCAATAGGATTTCGCAGCTTTTGAAGCGCCCCGTCGGAGAGAATGAGTCCGCCTTTGACGTACTGATGGAATTGGTCCCCATGTCCGAAGAATTCGTGGGCCGTCCAATTTCGGAACCGATCCCTAGCGAATTGCGCAGCAGGGTTGGTAGGCTGTTGAATCGTACCGTCACTGAGAATGACCAAACCGGCGATTTGCTATCGGCCTTGGTCCCATTGTCCGAATCGTTGGCGGGGCGGCCCGCACCGGCGCCAATGCCAAACTCATTCCGCGTTAGAGTAGAGAACTTGCTGAATCGGCGCTTCGCTGAGCATGAATCGGCGCCAGAAATTCTGGCTGCGTTGATCCCTCACGCGGAAGAGTTGGCAGGCCGATCAGTACCGCCCGAAATGGAGGGAGCGCGGACTCAATTGGGGCAAGCCTTGGGGCGTCAGATCAACCAATCCGAGTCTCTAGTTAGTCTCGTAGAAGAACTGAATAGTAAATTGAAAACCGCGCAGATCCCGCCAGTTCTGAACCCGCCTCCTCTGGCTCACAGCGAAATACATTCGCTTATAGAGAACCTGCTGGGCCAGAAAATTCAAGCCGGTGATCAGG
>JAYVXT010000549.1:0-14748 GCA_043785065.1 Bryobacterales bacterium
TGGCGGCAGTATCCCGACATAGGGGACCGCTACACAATGCAGTTTATTAGGTTACACCCCTACAAAAGACGGGCAGGACTTCTGGGACAGGCATGGCCCTTTTTTGAAAAGCGTTTCGGTGAATTTATTCCTCAATTGCCGTTAAGCAATTCAATGACGAACTTCTTGGTTAAAAAGACGAAACATAACGATCTCCGAACCAAGTTTGGTGTTGAGCCGTTTAAATGCGTGTGATGATAACCTTGCGCCTTCTAATGCTGGATCAATTAACTCAAGGCCGTACAGCGTTCAACACTCGACTCACATTCTCTGGGTCCCTGGCAATCAATGTCAAATATGCGCGAGTCGGTTGATCCGGCTCCGCCCTCCCCTGTTCCCAATCCCGCAGCGTCCCTAGCGGAATATGAAACCGTTCAGCAAATTGCTCCTGCGTCAATTCCAGCGCCCGGCGAATAATCTTCGCCTGCGGCGTCCGCTTCATGCGCTTAAAATCCGCAGGCGTTAAAGGCTGCGCGTCAGGATCCGCCAACGCCGCCCGCTCGATCGCTTCCGCCGTCATCGGCCTAGACGTTTTGTTCAAAGTAGTCGTCTTGCTCATGTTTTGTTGCCCTCCTTGCCGAAATTATGCGGATCCGGCCGCTGCGTTCGGTATAAGCCGCAAACAACAATACATGCCCTTCAGCCATACCGATTATCAGGAAGCGGTCCTCGCCATAATTTTCGCGATCATCCAGCCACTCAATTGCGAATGGGTCTTTGAAAACAGTCTGCGCCAAGTCGAAGCTCACTCCATGGTTCTGCTGATTGACAGCTGCCTTCGCGTTGTCCCATTCAAATTCCAACTTTCATGATACTACGGGAAATCAGTAGCTGCACCTAGGGCCGACGACGTCAATAAATGGTAAATTTTGTCAGGAATCCTCGCCACTCCCAGTGCCGTTGCACAAACAATCAGTGAAAAAGCGCGTGACCTGAAAATCCTGGAATGCGGCTTCTGGCCAGCACCGGGGAGCGCTGCAGCTCTAAGCTAGAATAAAGCTATGGCGTTACTGATCGAATCCTTTCTGCCGGCAACCTTAACCGCGCCACCGATGACCGACGACCAGTTCGCCGAATTCTGTGCGGAACATCCCGATCTGATATTTGAAATGAGTGCCGAGGGGGAGCTTATTGTAATGGCCCCAACTTTTTCTTTGACTGGTGCGCGCAACAGCAACATCAACCGCCAACTGAGCGTCTGGGCGGATCGGGATGGTCGCGGCATTGTGAACGATTCCTCCACTGGCTATGTGCTCCCTAACGGAGCCAGACGCTCGCCAGATGCTTCCTGGGTCGCGAAGGATAAAATCAAACGACTGAGTAAAAAAAGCTTGCAAGGCTTTTGGCATCTTTGTCCCGCCTTCGTGATCGAACTTAGATCAGAATCGGACCGCGTCGGCGTCCTTCGCGCAAAGATGGGCGAGTACATCGGCAACGGAGCGGAACTGGGCTGGCTGATCGACCCGAAAAAACGTTCGGTTGAGATCCATCGCCCCAATGCGGAACCGCAATTGATTGCCGGGATTGATTCGGTGGTTGGTGAAGGACCAGTTGCTGGATTTGTGCTTGATCTCTTACCCGTTTGGGATCCGTTGCGGTAGCCATATCATTCGCTGAACCATAACCTTACCTTCTCTAAATACTCGCCTGCTTGGTCCGGTCTGTTAGGTTGGATCAACTGTCCAAAGGACGTTATTGGTATGCACAATCCACAATATGCCCCTTGCACACTACCGCCCCCCTCTTATAAAGTTGCAGGTGTGCGACCCATCCTCATTCTCGCCCTCGGCCTCCTTCCGCTAATCGCCGCCGAAACCGCGCCCACCGCCGAATTCACGCAAACTATCCGCCCCACTCTCGAAAGGAATTGCGCTGCCTGTCACAACCCCGCCGATCCCAAAGCTCGCATCGATTTCCTCAAAGCCCAATCCGCCGATGACATGGATAAGAAGCGAGGCATGTGGCGCTCCGTCGCCTCCCAACTCCGCAATCGCACCATGCCCCCAGCCGCCACCAAGCTCACGGAAGACGAACGCCTGCACTTGGCCACTTGGATCGATCAACGCCTGAGCGACACCGCCTGCAACACCGGCCAATTCACCGGAGCCATTGCCCCTCGCCGACTCAACCGCCGCGAATATCACCACACGATTCGCGACATTTTCGGTCTGGAATTCCCCGTTGCCGATGCTTTCCCCGCCGACGAATCGGGTGGCGCCGGCTTTGATACTAACGGGGAAACGCTCTACGTTCCGCCCATGATGCTGGAGCGCTACATGGAAGCAGCGCAGAAAATTCTTGACCGCGTGATCATCACGCCTGCATTCACCAAGCAAATCCCCGCAGCGGAAATGACGCCGCCGCAGCCCAGCAAGAAGCCTGGACGCATGCTCGCCCCCGCCCAGGATGTGTCCACCGAAATTCCCATCTTCGTCGAAGGAAAATATAATCTTCGAGTCTCCATCGAACGTCCGCACGACCAGCCCATTTACTTAAGCGTGAAGCTTGATGGCGCGGATCTTGGCCGCCTCAACTACGCGCGTGATTCCGGAGGCGGACCCACTTCCCGCGCCTCGCTGGCCACACTTGCCCGAGGCATCCACAGCATCACCGTAGTCAATGGCGACCATCCTGTCGAATTCTTCAGCCTCTTTGTGGAACAACGCGTCGAAGAACCGCCGGCCGATAAACGCTCCATGCATTACCGCCTCTTCGGCTTGGAACCCGGCGAAGCTCCGCTTGACCCCAGCCGCTCCGCCACCCAACTGATTCAATCGTTCTTGGCCAAGGCCTACCGCCGCCCCGTCACCGCCGCCGATGCCGCGCCCTTCATCACGCTCTATGAACGCTCCGCCAAACGCGGCGATCCCTATGAGGAGTGCGTCAAGATCGCACTCAAAGCCGTTCTGGTTTCGCCGCGCTTCCTCTTCCATGTTGAAGACGCTGCCACCAAATCCGGCACACAACCCATCTCGCAGTACGATATGGCTTCGCGGCTCTCTTACTTCTTATGGTCCACCGCGCCCGATGCCGAGCTTATGCAACTTGCCGCGCAAGGGCGGCTGCAAGATCCCGCGGTTCTCGCCGCCCAAACCGATCGCATGATCAACGATCCGCGCTCCCGCGCTTTCGCCACCAGCTTCGTCGGCCAGTGGCTTGGCACGCAGGAAGTGGGCGGTCGCGTTGTGCCGCTGCTTACCGAACTGCAGCATTACTACACACCCGAAGGCGCCGCCGAACTACGTCAGGAGCCCGTGCTGCTGTATCACTACATCCTCAGCAGCAATCGCAGCTTGCTCGAACTGCTCACCGCCAACTACACTTTTCTCACCGCCCGTCTCTCAAAATATTACGAGATTGAAAACAAAGTCACCGGACTTAACGACACGTTTCAAAAAGTACAATGGCCCGATGAAAACCGCGCCGGAGTGCTCGGTATGGCCGCTGTTCTTGCGATGACGTCGCACTATAAACAAGGCAGCCCCGTGTTGCGCGGCGCTTGGGTTCTGGATACGTTGCTGGGCACGCCCGTGCCACCGCCGCCGCCTGATGTTCCGCCGCTTGAGACGGCCGCCAAATCCGAAAAGGGCCTCACGATGCGGCAGATCCTGGCCCGCCATCGCGCCGATCCGGCTTGCGCCAGTTGCCATAATTTGATGGACCCCATCGGCTTCGGCCTGGAAAATTTCGATTGGATGGGCCGCTGGCGCGATCTCGAAACTAACGGCAAACCAGTCGATGCCTCGGGCAAAATGCCATCCGGCGAAACCTTCAACGGTCCCGTGGAACTGCGCAAAGTTCTGCTCAATCGCAAAGATGAATTCCTGCGCCACTTTACCAGCAAGACGCTGGGTTATGCGCTTGGACGCGGCTTGCAGGATGGGGACCAATGCACCGTCCAACGGATTGCGGACAAGCTCGCCGCTGAAAATTACAGTGCGCGTACGCTAATTCGCGAAATAGTGCTCAGCTCGCCCTTCCGAAATACGGACCCCAGTCAACTGGTCTCGGGGGACGGAAGCACCAAGAAAATCCGCACCCGCCTGCTGGGCGAGAAGTAAATCTGATAAATTGTAGCTACCGGAGCAATTCACAAAATGGTCAAGAAACTTACTCGTCGAATCTTCCTGCGCGGTGTGGGCGCAACCCTCGCCTTGCCTTGGCTTGAGTCTATTTCTTACGCCGCTGACGCAACCGGTGAGCGCCTTTCAGAACCGCCCCTCCGCATGGCCTGCATCTTCATGCCCAACGGCGTCCGTCCCGATTATTGGACTCCTGCCGGTGATGGCGAAGAGTACGAAATAACGCCACACTTGAAGCCGCTCGAAAACTTGAAGAACGATTTCCTGCTCATCGAAAACTTGTGGAACAAGAACTCGGTAGGCCGCAATGGTCACTGGCCAAAAGTTCCCGCCTGGCTCTCCGGCGGATTTGTGGAACGCACCGTTGGCGGCGATCTCGATTCAGGCGGAACTACGGTCGATCAACTCGCTGTTCAAAAAACGGAAATCGGCACGCCTCTCGCCAGCTTCGAGCTTGGCCTGGAAGCCCCGCGCACCGGCATAGACACAGCCGGGGGCGGCTTCCCGCGCGCGCTCGGTTCCTTCCTAAGTTGGGCCGATCCGAAAACACCCGTACCCAAAGAAATCATTCCGCAATTGGCGTTCGACCGTCTCTTCCGCAATACCAAGGCGAAGGCAATATCCGGCGCCAACCCCAAGCATCCTTCGCTGCTTGAATCTCTGCAGCGTGACGAAACCAGCGTACTCGACATAGTACGGGAGCAGGCCAGCGCGCTTCGCAAACAAGGCAGCAGCAGCGATCAGGCTCGCCTGAACGAATATTTTGAGTCCGTCCGTTCGGTGGAACGCCGCCTGGAAGCTTCCATGAAACCGCAGAAACGCTGGATCAACCAAGGCAAGTTTCCCATGGAGCGGCCTGGGCCAGGTATTCCTGAAACCCGAGCGGAGCACCTGCGTTTGATGCTGGATATTCTGGTGTTGAGCTTCTGGACAGACAGTACGCGCATCGCCACCATGATGATGGGCGACGCACAAAGCAGTCAGGATTACGGATTCCTTCCCGGCGTGAAGGGAAGTTTCCACGGGCTTTCGCATCACCGCAACATTCCGGAACAGCGCACGCAGTACGAAAAGATTGTTACCTGGCACACCGAACAGTTGGCTTACTTCCTGAACCGCATGAAGAGCCTGGACGAAGGCGGCAAATCGCTGCTGGACAATTCCATGATTCTGTTCGGAGCCACTCTTAAGGACGGCAATCGTCACGATCCGGAAAATCTTCCGGTGCTGCTGGCCGGTAGAGGGAAGGGAACACTTCGTCCCGGCCGCCGCGTCCGTTTCGCTGAAAAAACGCCGCTGTGCAATTTGCATCTCTCGATGCTGCATCGGCTGGGGGTGAAGGAAAAATCGTTCGGCGATAGCACCGGAGTTCTTGAGGGTTTGGGTTAATCTTCCGTTAGCGCTTTCACAAAAGCGATGGCGGTGGGATCTTCATCGCGCACTGATCGCACAACTTCGGAAATGTGGTTCTCGCCGGGAATATATAGCAAGCGGGAAGGCACACCAGCCTTGATTAGAGCCGCATGGAATTGCCGCGCCTGCAAGGGCAACGTCAAGTAATCCCACTGAGTATAGGCTACAAGGAATGGCGGAAGTTCTGGCCGGATGTGGGCCATCGCTCCGGCATTGCGCCGCACTTCAGGGTCGGTTCCAAACACGTTCTCTAAGCCCTCATTAATTTCGTAGACCCCGCTCCAGGAGATCACTTTCCGGATGTTGGCGGTTCCCATACCAAATTTTTCAAGGTAACTAGGATCGGTGGCCAAGAGCGACACTAAGTGTCCGCCCGCGGAATGGCCCATTATGGTAATTCGTTTGGGATCGCCGCCAAATTCCGCGGCATGCTTCACGGTCCATGCAAAGGCCGAAGCGACATCCTCGATTTGCGCTGGATGCGGATGTTTAGGAGCAAGCCTATAACTTGGAACCACTACCATCAAGCCTTCTTTGGCGAAGCGGCTGGCGAAGGCTGGATACTGGCTGCGGTCCCCACTCCTCCATGACCCGCCATGTACGAAGAACAAGACCGGCAGCAGATTCGATTTCACTTTCGGGGTATAGACGTCCAACTTTTGCCGGCCGTCTTCGCCGGGACCGTATCCGATGCCTTTGCGGACCTCAATCGCCGACGGAACGGAGGATGGTGGCAGGCTCATTTCCGAAGCCTGCGGCGCACGCAGAAACACAGGGTTGGAGTAAATCCAGGGGCGCTCTTCCCCGTCCACTTCAAGCCAAGCTTCCAAGCGGTAAGCTCCAATTTGCTTCACATCATGATCCACGTGATCCCCGTGTCCATCGGCGATCTGCTTGCCGTTATGAATCAATTTCCAATGCGCGGATAAGGGCAGGAATGCCAGAATTTTGGTGGTTCCGATATGCGGAATACGGTCTCCCATTTCGTACACGCCCAGAGTGTTTTGCACACTGAAGTAGAACCCCGTGGGATCGCACAGCCAATCGTGCGAGACATAGGCGCGGCCCTCGCGCAGCGCTAGCCGCACGGCCACCTCCGATAGGTCAGTCGCTAAAATGTGCGTCGAGACGTCGCGGAAAGCGATCTCATAGGGATCAAATAAGGTGCCTTTATAAACCTGATTCCGATGCGCGTCATTGGCGGCAATGCCCACAAAAGGCCCCTGCGCCGATTCCTTATCCCAGCGCGCAAGCAGTTCCGGCCAATAATCCTGCTGCGCGGCGAACATTTCCACCGGATATTTCTTTTGACGATCAACAACGCTTGCCCATTCCGCCGGCTTAGTCATCGCCGCCTTGAAGTAGTCGTAGAACTCGGGCTCATCCTTGGCATCGGCGTGGCGGTTGTAGATCTCCATACCCATGTAGCCTTCGGCGGATTTTTCGGGTTTTTCCTCAAGATGCGATAGCACCCGCAGATCCTCACCATCCGGCGAAGGCCAACGGAGCTGGTTGCCTTCATCTTCGGAACCGGCGATGTATAGCACTTCGTCTTTCATGCCGGACCAGCTGTCTTTATTAGGCCCACGATGATCGGTTGAAAGCACCACCCGAACGCCCGCTTGCTTGGCGGCTGCTAAGACCTGCTGCCTTGTGCCCTGGGTATGGTCGGCATCCTCGGCATGCACATGCATCACGCCGCGATAGTCGTTATAGATCGAAAAAGCAGGGATTGTTTTGCGGGCTTTCGAAAATACTTCCCGGGCCTGGTGCACCGCCTCAAGATGAGCGGGCGCAATCCGTTCCAAGGATGTCCATTTGCGTAGACTTTTGCCTTGCTTATTGAATAGTAGGGGGGCTTGACTGAAAAGTCCCGCGGCAAGCAGCGGGAGCAGAAAACGAATTTGTTTTGACAAAGCTTATTTCTCTTTCACGTAAAGGAAGATCTTGTGCATCCGGTTATGCGCGAAAACCTCTTCCACGGCCGTGGGCTTCCAACCCCGCACAGGGTAATCGTGGGAAACCACCCGGGCCCCAACCCGCAGGCTCTGCTCCAACTTCGGACGCAAAGTTTCATTCGCCGATGTGGTCAAGTACAGCGTCACCACGTCGGCGGGGCTTAAGTCCACATCCATCGCATCGGCTTTCAAAATTTGCACTCTGTTGCGAAGGCCCAATTTGCTGACAATTTCATTGGCCGATTGCGCCAGTTTCGGGGAGATTTCAATTCCCACGCCTTTAGCTCCAAACTTCTGGACCGCGGTGATAACGATGCGTCCGTCGCCGCAGCCAATGTCATAAACCGTCTCACCCCTCTGCAGTTTGGAAATTTCCAGCATCCGGTCGATGATATCTTGTGGGGAAGCCACGTATGGAGCGAGTTGCTTGATCTGCCCCTGGGCGAATCCGCTGCTAGCCAGAATTACAAATAAAAATGATGCCCGTAACTTCATGTTACTGTCCCCCACCGGCGGCCATGGCTGCGCGGTTATGCTTCTGTCTTACGATGCTTTCCACCATCTCCGTGGTCGCGAACCATAGATCCCTGGGCTTGGAGATCGTAAACTCCTGACCCTTAAAATATTTGACGGCGTGGGATATGGCATCGCGCCACGGAACAGCTTGCGGGGCCAAATTATAATTCAGGTAGAAAACCGGATAAGACAACTCACCCAGTTCTTTTAAAACTCCGGGCTCGATTTTTGAGTCCACCATCGCCTTTGGTCCGGCGAACACTATCGCATCCGGCCGGTCGTTTTGCGTTAGTTCGGACTGCACCAAGGAAGAGAGAAAGGAAATCTCACCTTTCTTCTGCGCCAGTCTCACCAAATCCACCGTAGCTAATTTC
Source organism: Bryobacterales bacterium (assembly GCA_043785065.1). Lineage (GTDB taxonomy): Bacteria > Acidobacteriota > Terriglobia > Bryobacterales > Bryobacteraceae > JANXSF01. The sequence continues at coordinate 8,383 of JAYVXT010000549.1, forward strand.
ACTTTACTCACAGCCTCTCCCAAACTCGGAAAATCTATACTATCGGCATTTTCCTGACGGAACAGGATCTTTTGCTCGTGTAAATTAAACGCCACCAGCGAAAACTTAGCAATCCGAGGATCACGGAAGATACTACGCAAAATCGATACTAACGCCGTAATGTCGCTTGGCCGCATGGCGGCGGACGCGGCATTTTGCGGCGCATAATTCAATAAAACCTTAACATTTATCGGAGCGCTTTGAGCGCGCTCCACAGCAGGCTCCTCGCGAAAATGCTCGGATTCCACTGGCCTCACCTCTGATTGCGGTATCGCTACAGTGAGTGACGCATCCTTGGCCGGTAGGGTTGCTTCCACATCCCAGTAAAATGAGCAAACTCTTTCGGCGCGGTCGCGCATCAGCCAATCGACGTGATACTTTCCCGTCCCAAGATCGAACGCTCCTTCCAGCAGCGCATCCCCGCTGGCCCCCTCCTCGATAGTTGGTACTTTTACGCGTTGAATGAAGTATGCGGACTCCTCCGCCTTGTCTTTTGGGGTGATGCGGAACACGATGGTCAGAAGATTTTCAGCCCCAACCAATTCCTTAAATGGAACGCTGACCTCATACCCGGCGTGAAACTTTAGATCGAACCCCAATGGCGCCTTGCCCGGCGACACAGAGCATGGCAGATCCTTGCGAACATCCTGCATCTCAAGCACAGCCGAATCGGTGGGGATAATTCGAACTAAATTACCTGGTTGCCCCATTGGAATTTGCGCCCAAACGGGAACACACAGTAACGGTGTAAGGGCTAGAGCCTTAAACAATAATGCCGTAATACCAGTAGAACAGTCCTCAAAATGCCGCATAAAATTTTTTCCGGAATTTGCGGGTCTCAACTACTCTACAACTTTTGGAATCCGTCACCCCAGCTAATCCATTAGATGACCGGTCAGGCAGGACGGAGCCCTTCTAGAATGTATTATCTACCAGATTTGGAATCTTTGAAACGGAAAAGTTTGAGATACGAAGAAAATTCACAAAAGCGGCATCCGTTAACCCACCATGTGTTACATTGCAGGATATGGCGAGCAGAAGCGTCAACAAAGTAATCTTGATTGGGAACCTGGGCCGGGATGCGGAAACGAAGTTTACCCCCGGCGGGGCAGCCCGAACAACATTTTCAATAGCCACCACGCGAAGGTGGAAAGATCAAGCAACGGGCGATTGGAAAGATGAGACTGACTGGCACAACGTGGTGCTTTGGCGCAGCGAAAATCTCGCCAACTACTTGCTAAAGGGCAAGCAGATTTACCTGGAAGGCCGCCTACAGACTCGCAGTTACGAGGATAAGGACGGCAAGAAGGTGTACGCAACTGAAGTTGTAGCCGAAGAAGTGATGCTTCTGGGCGGCAAGGGTGAAGGCGGTGGCGACGGCGGCGGATTTGGTGAAGGCGCTGGCGGCGCTGGCGGATTCCGTGATCGTGGCGCAGGCGCAGGAGGAGGAGCAAGTGGCCCGATATCGATGCCGCGCTCCGCCATGGCTCCCAGGCTAGCGGCGCAACCGCAGCCGACGGCTGATAGTTTCGACCAAGGCATAACCGACGACGACGTTCCGTTTTAACCTGATCGATTAAGGGCGGGCGGGTGTCCTGGCACTATTCGAATGCAAAGCATACGCCAAGTCATAAAATCAGCAATCGACTGTGGCATTTCCATCCAATTGTCCCCTGGATTGAGCGGAGCAGATATCGATGAGTTTGCCTCTAGTCTCGCTGCCCACTCCATTCCGAAATTCGCGAACTGCTTGCCTTTTGCTCAGGATTTCAACCAGGAAAATATTCACCCGGCAAAGGCTTAACCGGGGTCGATTTTATTAGCCGCCAACTTGGCGCGGGATTCGGGCTCGACGAGTTTATTCCCATGCCTCACGCCATTCCCATCGCCCACGAGATTTGTGGCAATTATGGGGTTGTCGATCTGCATCCTGATTCCAAAACTTTTGGTCTCATCTACTATCTCTGTCACGATGCCCCTGTCGTCCTATTCCAGAGTCCTGACCTACATCACTTTGTGACAGAAGTCCTCAAAATGTAGTCAACCGCCCAGCAAGAGTCTAGTCGAGGATGTAATTCAAGACCGGCTGTTCAAAGTCTGGAAAACAAACAATGATGCATTCCTCAGTTTGCGTGTTGTCGCGAGTGCTGTTGCGGAACGCGCCCTTGGTCTTCTGTTGACGCGTGGTCGCTTGTCAGCAGAATGCGGTCCCCCACGCCCCAGCCAGCAACGCGCTCGGCCAGCACAACTTCCGTTGACCCTTGCTTCGCGGGGCCGCCCAACTTCACCCAAGTTCGATTCATCGGAGCGCCGTGGAAATTCATTCGGCCGCTGCAACAAACAATCGCGGGCAATGAATCGCGGACTCCGCCAAGATAATGCAACCGTATGCGGGCAGTCCGACCGGCTGGAATCGGCTCGTCTTGGGTATCTACTTCAAGCACCGGCACCGCTCCGGAATGATCGGCGTGGGTGAATGAAAAACCATCTTCCGACGAGTCCCCGCCAATCTTGAGCAAGCCCACATCAAGGCGCGTGTCGCGGTCCCGGGAGAAGGCCAGGGTTCCAAGAATGTGCACCATACGGAAAGCGGAATCGGAGGAATGGTCATAAATCACTCGATGGCCCGAGGATCTCAACGGTGTCGCCGCCCTGTGGCATCCGCTTGTTTTCCCAGGTGGCCGCGGAGGACCAAGGTCCGCTGCCTTTCGAGCGTACTGTTCGGGACTGTGCGGTCAAAGGCCCTGCGGCAAGGGCTGCAAGAAACGTTCTGCGTGTCGGCATGGCGATGCATCGATTATTACGCTGTTGAAGTTTTTTGCCAAGTATAATTTCACTGGGGTCGCGCTTGAGGCTCAGATTTTGTTAAAAAGAGGTATGGAAACACCGATCCATACAATGGCGGCGCATCTGCTGGCCGGTATCCTTTGTTCTCTCGCCGCGTTCCATTTTTATTGGGCGGCGGGTGGACAATGGGGCAATCAAGCGACCATTCCACACGCTGGGGGCAAGCCATTGATTCATCCTGGCGCTGGCGCGGCAATCGCCATCGCCGTTTTATTGCTCATCGGGGCAACCGGCGCCGTCGTGCAATTCGATCCTTGGCTAAAGACGCAATTTCTCCGCGCGATGGCTTTGGTTTTCGCGCTTAGAGCCCTGGGAGATTTCCATTATATTGGGTTCTTCAAGCAATCGAACGATTCCCTGTTTGCGTATTGGGATACACGTCTATTTTCGCCGTTGTGCGTGTTGCTTGCGATACTTGCGGCCGCGGCTTCGTTTGCTGGGCCAACCGCTTCAAAAGTTTCGCGATAAAATCGAATTTACTATACCTGCGCTGAATGCGCGTCACTGTTGGCGTCGTTGTCGGACTTGTCGCATCAGGCGCTATTCGACTGGTTCTAGGTCAACAGTGTTGCGGCAAGCCTCGCACGGCACGCTATGAGAGTCTGGACCCGATCCATGGGCCGGCCCAACTCGTATCCCTATTTAAAACTATTTAAAACTGAATATTCTTCTTCTGCTCATCCAACAGCTTCGCATTCAAACCTGGTATCTTCAGCAGATCCTCAAACGCCTTCAGAGGACCATTGTCCGCGCGATACTTCACCACCAACTCCGCTTCCGCGCCCTTAAACGACAGCCCTTCCTGAATCTCCTTCGCGCTTGCGACATTAATGTTGACGGGCTTGCCGAAATGGCGGGACAAATAATTGATCACAAGCTCAGCATCCTCCTCTGTGCCTTCCGCTCCGCGGGAAACCATGTCATCCACCACCGACGACCAGAATTTCTTCGAGTAGCGCGCCTTGGTCACGCGCGCCATGGCATGACAGTTGGAACACATCTTGACGAACGTCTCTTTCTCTTTCCCGGCAGGCAGCCCGTCGTCTTCGGCCGGCAGAACAATCGCACTGGCAAAGACTAACAAGATCGCAAGATGTGGGGCGCGCATTCCTCTAGCTTGCCACCGAATCCGCGGCCCGCGCAATTGTTGACGGCGCCTTCCGAATAGATTCATAATGACGCTGCACATATGAAGCGCCTTCTGCTTTTATCCCCAACGATTGTATTTGTCATGATCCCGGCCGCAGTCGCACAATCCCCGTCTAAGGGCGCGGACTTGTCCAAAGAATGGCCCACCTATGGACACGACCCCGGAGGCATGCGCTTCTCGCCTTTGACTGAGATCAATTCGTCCAATGTGAGCCGGCTGAAAGTGGCATGGGTTTACCATATGAAGCCCACCGGCGTAACAGCCCCCGTGGTTCGCCCACCGGCCGCGAATACTGGCGGTGCGGTGGGGGATGAAGTTCCGATGGCTAGACTAGGATGCGAGGCGCGGGCGGCCTGAGTCCAAGTACGGTAACGCCGCTAGTGATCAACGGGACCATGTACTTGACCACCCCCTATGGCCGCGTTGTGGCGATCGATGCTACCTCGGGCAGGGAAGTGTGGGCTTTCGCGCTACCCGGTGGCGGAGGCGCTTCCACGCGTGGGCTGGAATTCTGGCCCGGTGAAGGGAAAACGGCGCCGCAAGTGGTATTCGGCACTGGCGATGGGCGCTTGTTTTCGCTTGACGCGCGCACCGGCAAGCCTAACCTAAACTTCGGCGACAATGGCATTGTAAATCTGAATACCGAGGAGATCATGCGAGGGTTACCCGGTCGCAATGGTCTAAGTTCCCCGCCGATTGTCTACAAGAATTTGGTGATCACAGGGGGCACAACACAGGAGAATCCGCCCTTGGGCCCAGCGGGGGATGTCCGCGCCTGGAACATGCACACCGGCAAACTAGCATGGACGTTTCATTCCATTCCACAAGCTGGGGAAAAGTATAACGATACGTGGGCCGGCGATAGTTGGAAGCAGCGTTCCGGCGTGAATGTATGGGGCTTTCTTACGGTGGATGCCGAAAGGGGAATTGTTTACATGCCTTTCGGCGCGCCGTCGGTGGATCAATACGGCGGCGACCGCGAGGGTGACAATCTCTTCAGCACAAGCTTGGTTGCAGCCGACGCCCATACAGGGAAATATCTGTGGCACTTCCAACTGATTCATCACGACATTTGGGATGCCGATTTAGCGGGAGCCCCGGTGCTGATTGAAGTGAAACGTGGAGGCCGCACCATCCCCGCAGTGACCGCCAACAACAAGTCGGGGATGTTATTCATCTTTGATCGGGTAACCGGTAAGCCAGTATTTGGGGTTGAGGAACGGCCGGTTCCACAGAGCGAAGTTCCTTTGGAGCGGACCGCCAAGACTCAGCCATTTCCACTGAAGCCGCTGCCACTTTCGCGAATGTCGATGAGTGCGAGTGATGTCGCCACCGTTACGCCTGAGTTGGAAGCAGCCTGTAAGGCGCTGATGAAGGATCTGCAATTGGGTGGTCCCTATTTGCCTGTTAGCTACAACCGCCTTGGGGTTCGATTTCCTGACAATCATGGCGGAGTGAATTGGGGTGGCGTCTCGTTTAACCCGCAGCTTGGCTACCTGTTCGTGAATTCCAGCGACCTGGGACAAATTACTGGTATGAAGGAACGGGCATCGATGGAGGGCAGGGCGATTGGGCGAGGCATGGGGAATCGTGTCCATCCTGACGGACCGTATGAGGGCATCGGCGGCGGCCGTTTCAGCATTCCTGGGAAGGAAGGTTCCACGCAGCAGCTACCGTGCCAGCAGCCGCCATGGGGGCAACTGACGGCGGTGAACGTGAACACCGGCGAATTTGCTTGGCGCGTGCCGCTTGGCGTGACCGATAGTTTGCCCGCCGGGAAGCAAAACACGGGCCGTCCCGGCAACGGCGGTACTATTGCAACTGCCGGTGGACTCGTGTTTGTCGGCGCCACGGACGACGCGCGTTTTCGAGCCTTTGATGGCAAGACGGGCAAGGAACTGTGGGTTACAAAGCTGGGTGGCGCGGCGGAGGCAACTCCGATGACGTATCAAGGTAGGGATGGGCGGCAGTACGTGGTGATCACCGCAACGGGCGGTGGGTTTTTCAACAACCCGGTGACCGATGACAGTATCATGGCGTTCGCGCTGGATGGGGCCAAGTAGCGCTGGCATGGTAGGCTAGGGGCATCATGAAGAACCCCTACGATGGGGGCTTCAAAGATCTCGCTGGAGATCACCCCGAACTGCTGCTGCGCCTGCTAGGCATTCTGCAACCCGGTAAGAAGACCCAGATTACCCATGTTCCCCGCGAACTGCAATTAAATGCGGTCCCAATCGATCACGGTTATTTGATCGAGGATGAGATCGGAAATCGAATCGAACTCCTTGAGGCCATCACCAGTTGGAATGTCAAAAAAACTGGCTCCATTG